>DFGM01000111.1 GCA_002371755.1 Verrucomicrobia bacterium UBA3750
GGGTCAAAAACTGGGGATATTCCTGGGAGCCAGCTGGCGAAAACAAAAAGCGCGACCCTTTGGAAGGATCGCGCCTTGATAACCGGATGCCATAGGCTCCGGCTGGCGTCACTTGACGGTAATGACGGAATTGAACGTGCCCTGGTCGTTGGCGACAGAGTTCACGTTCTCGGGGTCGGCGCACCAGGTGCCATCGATGACGAACTTGTACTGGTATTCGCCGGGGTTGAGTTTCACCGTGGCGGAGTAGATGCCGGCTTTCGCCTTGTAAGCCATCTTCTTCGCGGTCGCGTCCCAATTATTGAACTCGCCGGCCACGTACACGGCCTTGCCCTTTTCGGCATGGACGGTGAACGTCACGTCTTTCTTTGCGCTTTTCATCGCCTTCTTCTCGGCGGGAGCCGTCGTCTTCTTGGCGACGACCACCTGAGCCGCGCACTTTTTGGTGGTCTTGATTTTCATTTGTTTCTCTTTGTTGTTCTTTGTTGCGCGTTCAAAGCCTAGTGAGCAGTGAACGGCGTATATTTTCTCATATTTTGGGGATTTGTCAATAGCCAAAATGCGTAATTTTTGGTATAATACCGGGCGTGACACGAAATAGGATACAGGAGAAGGTCTGGAGGTTCAGCACGATCCTCATAGTGCTTGTGGTGGTGGCGGGCGGGTTGCTCTCCGCCTGGCCCACATTCATGCGAGGGCGCGCATTGCGTTTCCAGGATGCGCGGCTTGCCGAGCAAATTGAGGAAAAGAAGCGCGAAATCGCAAAATTGCGCGATTTCCAGCAACGTTTCCGTGCCGACGCAGAGTTTGTCGAGGCGATAGCGAGGCAAAACAGTCGTGTTTTCCCGGGCGAGTTGGTGTTCCTTTTCGAGGAATAGCCGGGTGCGCCAAGCCGTACGCTGCCCTATATAATAAGGATAAAAGGTGAAAAGCATAGCGAGATTGCTCTTGGGCTTGGTTCTTCTGCCCGCATGCTGGGGGCTCGGAAGGGTCTTCGTGGATGCGGTTTTCGAGGCTACGGGCTTCGCGGGCGGCTTTTCCGTGGACGCAATCGCGCTTCTCGCCGGGATGGCGCTGTTTTCGCTTTCGTGGTGCGCGATACCCCTCCCTGTGCGTGCATATGTGCTGGGGCATGAGCTTACGCACGCCCTGTGGGGGCTTATATTCGGTGCGCACCCCTCCAACGTAAAGGTAGGCGAAAACGGCGGAAGCGTGACCCTCACGAAAACCAACATGCTGATAACTCTCGCGCCCTACTTCTTCCCGTTCTGGACGTTCGTGGTCATAGTGGCCGGGCTTGTCACCTATGCTTTCCTGCGTCCGCTGCCCTACATGCCGCTTTGGATGTTCGCAATCGGATTCACATGGGCCTTTCACGTCCTTTTTACGATAAAGACCCTCACCGTGCACCAGAGCGACATCACGATATACGGCAGGATATTCTCCTGGAGTTTCATCTTCATGGCGAACGTGGCTCTGGTGCTTGTCTGGCTTGCCTGCGCGACGCCTGTCACATTTGCCGATCTCTTGGCGTTCAGTCTGGAACGCATCCCCTCGGCATATATGGGTGTCGCAGGGGCGTTTGCAGCTGCATTTCGCTGGGTTGCGTCGCTGATGAGGGGTTAGCGGTTGGCGGATGGCGTGCAACTCCATTTGCGCGAGGGGCGGGGAATATGGTATAATACGCGGTCGATGAGGATACTTTTCAGATATGTACTGCGCGAGTTTGCCGTTCCGCTCTGCTACAGCCTTGCGGGATTCGTCTCGATATACGTTCTTTTCGAGCTCTTCGGCTCGTTTTCACGCCTCATTGATTCGGATATGACATTCGGCATGACGGTGAAGTATTTCACCGGCTATCTGGCGCCGTATTTCCAGTATCTGGCGCCGGCGGCGCTTATGCTGGCCGCGCTCTATACGATGTGGAACTTCTGCCGTCACAGCGAACTGGTGGCGATGCGTGCGAGCGGCGTATCGCTCGTGTCGGTTGCCGCCCCCATATTTCTTGCGGCAACGGCGATGGCGGGGCTCGTAATGTGGACAAATGAAGTCTATGTGCCCGACCACGCGCAATGGGCGGCGCGGCTCAAGGCGGCGAAGTTCGATTCCGCCAAAGCCGCAAGAAGCGGCAAGCTCGACTACCGCAACAACCGCGACAACCGCATATGGTCTGCCGATGAAGTCCTGGATGTCCGCGGAAGGGCGCTTGGAGGCGTCAGCATCACTGAAGATAGGCCCGGCGGCGCACAACTCTATTCCATAACGGCCGACAAGGCGCTGTGGCTGGATGGCGAATGGTGGCTCGAAAACCCCGTCGTCCAACACTATGACGCCAAAGGCGTGCAAACGGCCACCCCCACGCCGGAACTGGATGCGCTGCCGCTCAGGGTGTTCCCCAACCTTACCGAACACCCGGGCGATCTCATGGCCCAGAGCCGCAAGCAGCAGTACAATTCCGTCGCCGGCAAGTTGCGCCATCTGAAAAGCAATATGCATCTTTCGGACGAAACGCGCCGCGAATACGCATATAGCGCATGGGCGCAACTCGTATCTCCCTTCGCTTGCATCGTCGTGACGCTTTTCGCAATTCCGTTCGGCATAGCCTCCGGACGACAGAGCGTATTCAAGGGCGTAGTGGCGACGCTGGGGCTGTTCTTCCTCTTTTATGCGTTCGTGATAGGCGGGATGGTGGCTGCCAACGAAGGCTTCCTGCACCCGATTCCGGCGGCTATCGCGCCGTATGCGATATTCTTCATTGTCGGGTTGCGGGCGTTTTTCAGGCAGAGATGAGCGGCGTATTCCAGGAAGTGCCGGATGGCGTGATAATCAATGTGCGCGCCCAGCCGCGTTCTTCGCGTGCCGGGATAGACGGCATCATCGGCGATGCAGTCAAAGTGCGCATCAAAGCCGCGCCTGTGGACGGCAAAGCGAACAAGGAACTTATCGAGACGGTAGCGGATGCCTTCTCATTGCCGAAGTCGCGCGTGACGTTCAAGTCGGGCGAAACTTCCAAGACGAAGAGACTGCTGCTTGCCGGAATAGGTGCGGATGTAGTCAAAGCCGTATTGCGCCAGGTCTGAGTATTTCCAGCGAACCATCCGGAAACGCTTTGACGACCGTGGAGGCGGTTCCGCCCGGACTCGTGCCGTCATCGACTACAAAATCGGCAGATAGCCCCACTTCTTTCAGCGCTGCAGGTGCGTCTGTGGCCGGACGCTGCCCCGAAAGATTCGCGGATGTGACGCGAAGAAGTCCGCCGCATGAGGCAATAAGACGGCGCGTCCAAGCGTGGTTTGGCACCCTCAAGCCTTCCCATGCTCCGTTCCTATCTTGGATGACGAGGGTCAAAGCGCCTGGCCAGTGGCGCTCGGCAAGTGCGGCTGCTTGCCCGGCAAGCGCGAAACCGCGGCGCGTGAGGGTTTCTGCGGAATCGGCGAGCATCGCGATTGGCTTTTTCGCTTCGCGTCCCTTTATGGTGTAGAGACGCGCTACTGCATCCGGACAATCCGGATGCGCGGCAAGTCCGTATACGGTATCGGTGGGTATGACGGCTACGGCGCCTGATTTGAGCGCCATAGCGAGAGTTTCGGTGGTATCGTCGCTGGCTTTGATGATTTGCATGGTTTGTGAGCTATTCTACCATACTGCGCGTAAGTTGTCCACTGGCGACACCCAACCTCAGCTGCGGCAACGACCTGCGCAGCAGGCGTTGCCCCGACTGCACTCGATTGCTCTCGTCTGCAATCGCTCCCCCTCATTAATCCAATCAAGAGTTCTGGGGGAGCAGGGGTGCGAGAAGCAATCGCCGCCGCGAATGTCCAGGCTTTTTCTCGTTGCCTCCAAACGGCCAAATATGGTATAATGTGCGTAACAATGCAAGCGGTGGTTCGTGTCGCTGAAACCGGCGGCAAGGGCTGTTTTGCCTTGTCGCTGGAGTTCATCTGCAGCCACAACTTGCAAAATCAACGGAAGGGAAAGCCAAGCTATGACGAACGCAATGACGAACGCAATTCTACGGGGAAAGCCAGATGCGGGAACGCCGACGCACAGTCGTTTGCGCTGCAACGCGATGAAGATATGTGCATTCATGGCGGTTGCCGCAAGTGCAATGTTCCTCCGCGCCGGGGTGGTGGGCGAAGATGTCGCATGCGCCGTAGCGGAGGGCTTTTTGTCGAAAAGCTCCATTGCCAAGCGCGTGCTCCCTGGACGAAGTGTAGCCGCCGCCGAATCGCGCAACTCGCTCTGGATAGTCCACCTCGCGCCGTCAGGCTACATAAAACTTGCCGGGTCGACGAAGTGTTCGCCGGTCATCTCGTTCTCCGCCGACGATTTTGCAGAGCCCGAGCCCGATTCGCCGCTTTTTGCGCAGATGGAGGCGGAAAGCGAATTCGTCGCCGCATGCGAGGCGGATGAATCGCGCGAAGAAGACGCGCAGTGGGCATCTTTTGCCGCCAAGCCCGCCGCCAGGCGCAAACTCCTTCTTGCCGCCACGCCTTCGGAGGAAAGCAGCGATGAGTATTTAGCACCTCTCATTGGTACCAGTTGGGGGCAAGGTTCGCCGATGAACGACCTGACGCCGCGCCGCGGGCCCTGCGGCTGCGTCGCCACCGCCGCCGGACAGGAGTTCCGCTACTGGCGCTGGCCGTACCGCTTCGAGAAGTCGCGTACGTTCGCCCACCAGTACTTCGACGACGACGGCAAATGGACGACCTACACGATCCGCCTCGACGGACGCGTCCCGCTCGACTGGGGCAAGATCGCCGCTTCCGGCGGCGCTTCCAC
>DFGM01000104.1:0-8793 GCA_002371755.1 Verrucomicrobia bacterium UBA3750
CGTCCCGACCGAGGGCGAGGCTGTGGCCTGCGAGGTCGAGAACCAGCCGCTGGGCTTGATGATCATAGTGAAATAGTGGCCTGGCAAGGCCCGTCTGTCGTTGCCTTCAATCCTTGAGGAGTATGCCGAGGTTGAGGGCGATGGCCACCGCTTCCGAGCGCGACGATGCGTCAAGACGGGCGAATGCGGCGCTGAGGTGTGCCTTGAAAAAGGCATCGTCTCGGCGAGACTTTATGGGAGCCCCGCCGAGACTCGTTTTACAAGTCTTTCCCGAGGCACTTGGTTTCTCGGGTGAGGTGTTTCATGAGACATGAGCTTGCCCGGGCTTTGCCCAAGTCTTGCCTACGCTTTGGCGAAGTCTTGCCCACACTTTGCTAAAGTCTTGCCCACGCTTTACCCAAGTCTTGCCCAGACTTTGGCGGTTGCGTCAGCCTGTCACAAGTTGCAGATTGATGGCGAGGGAGGCGGCTTCGGTGCGTGATGTCGCGCCCATCCTGAGGAGTATCTTCTTGATATGATCCTTGATCGTCTCCAGCGAGACGCCGAGAAGTTCTGCAATCTCTTTGTTTGAAAAGCCTTTGGCGATAAAGTTCAATATCTCAAGTTGACGCTGCGACATATCTGGCACCGCCGCCATGTCGTTGATGCTGTGCCGTATCTCGTCGCTCAAGACGGATCCGCCGCGCATCACTTCGCGTATGGCGGCGATGATCTCCGACTGTGACGAATTTTTCAGCAGCGCTCCCGCCGCGCCTCCGTCCATCGCTTTTCTGAGTTCCGCAGACGTGCCGAAAGTGGTGAGTATCAGAACTTTGACACCCGGGGCGGCGGCATGTATCCGTTGCGTGGCGTCGGCCCCGCTGAGCTGCGGCATTTTGAGATCCATCAGCACCACGTCAGGTTTCAGCGCGAGCGTCATTCTTACGGCGTCCGCGCCGTTGTCGGTTTCGGCTACAACCTCAATATCCTTCTCGAAGGACAGTATTGATGCTATGCCCATTCTGACCACGAGGTGGTCGTCGGCAAGCAGAACTCTGAGTTTTTTCATGGCCGTGGGCTCCTGTTGGAATTTGCGGCTACTGTGGAATGCGAGGCGTTTCCGTCTTGATCGACACCGTGACTTTTGTCCCGCCGCCTGGGGCGCTGGCGATGGTTACCGCGCCGCCGGTCGCATTGACGCGCTCGCGAACGCCCTGCAGTCCGAAATGCCCGTCCTGCGGACCTGGCGCGGAAGCCGCGTCAAAGCCGCATCCGTCGTCCCGCACCGAGAAGGTGATGCAGCCGTCGCGTAGCTCTCCGGCGATCCAGACGCGTGTCGCCCTGCCGTGCCGTATAGCATTCACCATAAGTTCCCTGACGATGCTGAGAATGGTGTGCGTTGTAGATTCGGAGAGCCGTTCGCGAGGCACGTTGAACCGCACGCTTACTGCGGCATCGCCCTTGTGCGGCCCTATCGTCCGCATGATTGCTTCGGACATGTCCTTTTCCTCGAATGTTCTGCTGCGCAGGTCCCATAGGCAGTCCTTGAGTTCGCGCCGGCACGAAGCGAGCATGTTGCGCGCCGTCTTGAGAAACGCGCCCACGGCGTTGCTTTCGTCCCCGTTCGCCCGCGCGGCGGAGTCCACCTGTAGGGCGACGCCTGTAAGGGTCTGCGAAATCGCGTCGTGCAGTTCGACGGCAAGGCGCGTGCGTTCCTCCACCTTCACCTCTGTCCTTATATGTGCGACCTTTTCGTCGTAGAGCTGACGTCCGCGCCTGTCGGACAGCACTTTCAGCGCTACGCAAAGACCGGTTATCGTTGTCAAAGCGCCTAGAAGCGAAAGAATCGCCGCGTACATCCTGCCAGGCGTCCACCATGGCGGACGTTTCACCACCATGATGTCGCTGGCGTACATCGGGATGATTGTAAGCCCCGTGAAGCGCGGGAACGACGCGATTGCGCCTTCCGTGCCGAACTCTGCATCACATACGCCGGTGACGCGCATTTTGCAGCCGGGCGGAATGTTCCCGAGCGCGCCTTCAGGCAGGCCGGACACGTCCACGTTCACGCAATAGCCGTCCTGTTCGATGCGAAAAGTCTTCTCCGCCATCATGTTCTCGGCATGGTTCATGACCGTCCCTGAGACGCAGACACATCGTCGCAGACGCGTGGGCGACGAACCGCTCGGATTCTTCGTCTCCGCAAACAGCTGTGCCATGTCCACCTTGTCCGCAGCAGGCCGCGTCGCCGCCTGCCGACGCTTCCTGTCCTTTGCGAATACAGCATCAACAAGATTTATCCCGCTGGTGTCCAGCGCCACAAATCCGATCGCGGACACATGCTCGCCGCACACCGCCGCGCTTTCCGCCCGCAACGTGGCGACTTTCAGTATGTGGCCGCCTGAAGAGTGCAGGAAGCGGTAGCGCCTGCTCGCGGCGATCAGCTCTCCGTCGATTCTGACGCGGTGGATCAGTTCGCCTTTCTTTATGAGTCGGTCGAGCATTTCAATGTTGATGCAGCCTGATGGAAGAGGCGCGACTTCTTCGGGCGAAGGCGGAGTTTTGACAGTCGTCATGCCGTCGTCGCCGACGGGCATGATGTACTGCCCTCTGAACCTGCGCCAGCGGCTTTGCTCTATTACGAAACCCCTTACATCCACTTCGGCATCCGTCAGCGCCAGAAGTTCGTCAAGCGGATGTTCATGGTCTGGCGCGGCGATATAGACATCTCCAGTTATGGTGCGCAGGACAAGCCAGTTCCACAGGGCGTTCATCTCGTCGCGCATCACCGCCGAAACAACGCCCGACAGCCGCACGAGATCACCGTTGTGTTCGCCGGCGTTTATCTGCCGCGCCGTGACGCGCCTTCCGCCGGAGAAACGTGCGAACCCGAACGTCGTCAGGTTGGTGATGATATGCGCGCTTTCGTAGGGCTTTTCCTCTTTTACTAGACCTGTGGGTTCTGTTACGACGCCGGAAATGCTGATCACGTCGCCGCTTTTCACGGGATGCCTGCCGGCGTTTTCCAGCCAGAACGACCTCGACAGAGAAATCTCCTGCGGCTCTCCGTCCTGCAGAATGATCAGCCGCTGCGGTTCGCCGCCGCATACGAACGCGACGCGCCCGGTGCAGGAGAAAGTATGCGACGCGTCCGCGCGCACGCACGCGACCGCAGCAAGAAAAAACATTGCTAAGACCAACCTTGCCTGCATGGTTCGCATTATAGCATATTTGCATTTTTGCTGCAACAGCAAACGCGATTGTGCAGACCCCTCATGTGAGGGGTTTGCCCGCCGAGCGGCAGATGATATAATACAATGCGAAAATTGTGTGTTGCGCATGCAGTGCACTCGCGGAAAAACTACCCGAAAGGAAAACCAGCATGAAAAGACTGATTATCATTATGTGTGCGACGGCGGTTGCGCCGTTTGCCGTGCTTGCGGCAGGTCTCGGTCCGCAGAGCTACGTGCGAAGCGGCCTTGTCACGCAGTTCGACGCCATCGACAACGAAGGCGGCGGGACGCACAACGCCTCCGCCACCGTCTGGCGCGACCTCGTCGGCTCTGCGAGCATAACCTTGCAAGGAAGCGCGGGCTGGGCTGGCAGATACTTTGACAGTACATATGCGAACAGGCACGAGATTACAGGCATGCCCCACTACGTCCGCGACTCGCTGACGCTCGAAACGGCGATGCGCGCCTTCGAACATACTTCCGGCAGCACTTTCCCAAGGTATGTCGGAGACCGTGATCGCGTGAGTTTCTATTTCCAGAATGGTCACATCTATTTCTACATCGGCACAGGGACGCGTCCCCACGCAGGAGGTTTCGACGACTTTGGAACACTCACGGGCTACTCCGATGCCAACGAATACGGCATTGCCTTCAACGGCGAGGTGAAGGACAAGGTGAACTCGAAAGTGACCGGGTGGCTGCCAACGGACGACGGTGGCACGTGGTATGACGGAGTTTGGAGCCTCAACGGCAATTCTGCCAACACCATGCACGGCCACTACTACGCTATTCGCTTCTACGACCGCGCCCTTTCTCCGTCCGAGATAGCGACGAACGCAGTGATTGACAAGCTGCGTTTCTTCTCGTTCAAGTATGATGGCGCTGATGCGAACTGGGCTGACATCGCGTGGGAAGCGCCGGAGTCGACCGCCTCAACTCCGCCGACTGCTCCTGGTTCTTCCACGACCGACTACGTGCAGATTATCGGCTCGCAGGTGACTGTCGCGTCAAGCGACACTATCAGCCTTATGGGCCTTTCGCTTGAGGATGGCGCGACGCTCGACCTGCCCTCTGGTTCGCGCGCAGAAGCGAAAGTTCTCTATGTGAACGGTCAGCCTGTAAAGAAGGGTCTTTACTCCGGAGACGGAGTTGGCGGCGTCCAGGTCGATTGGCTCTCTGGTTCCGGCGTTCTCGCAGTCGCAGGCGCCACGGACGGCTCGTTCCCGACCGGAACATACGTTGCTCCCGACGCAAACGGCTACTATGTTTTTGGTCGCACCTCGGCAAACGGCGGCGAAACAGCCTATCACTCCGGTGCCAAGAAATGGTATATCCGCGGTGAGCGCCCTGTATGGAGCAATTACTGGTTCCCGGAAGGCTCGAAGCTCAAGCTTGTCGGCTATGTTCTCCTGAACACGATTCCCGCAGGGGTGTTCAGCGAAATCGACCTGTCGGAAGCGGAGCACATCCTGCTGTGCGACGACAAGGCGATTTCGGATGGTTCCGCGCTTACGATTCCGTCCGGTGTCGAATTTCGCTACCAGCCCGCTACAAGCATATCCTACGATAGTGGCAACGGAAACTATTATTTGATAACAATCGGCGATAGTCCAGAGACGGGCGACCTTGTGATGAACGGTACGCTCCGCATCTACGGCGACGGCGGCGGGCTTCTCAACAGTCAGCAATATACAGGCGCCGTCTCGGGTACTGGAACAATCCAATTCGGCAACTTCAACAAGGCGGCGAGGTTTTCTGGTCCGTTCACGTTCAAGGGAACGGCTACTGGATTCAACAACGCCTCGCTGCTCTGGGTCGATTCGCTGGATGTCGATGCCTCGCTCGGCGATGTGACGCTGAACAACGGTGGAAGTTACACGGGTAACGCTTCGCTGAACGCCAACGGAATCTTCTTCGGCAAGAACGGAAGCGGCGAGACTGCAAACGGCAAGGTGAATATTGGCGTGCTGGACGGGCAGGCTCGCGACACCGCGTTGCGCGGCGGCGGTGCGCTTGCAGTCTGGGGCGGCAACACGATACATGTCGACAAACTCAGGAGCGCGCTGCATGTCGTGGGGCGTCCGCAGGATCTCGGCTGCACGTGGAGCTGGTTCAACACAGCTTCGGCAGTCGGCAACGGCAATGTCGAGATAGACGACGCCGATTTTACAGGCAACATCTACCTCTCGACAAATGTGAACCTGAGGGTCGGCAAAGTCACTGGCAAGGTGACATTCGACTATGACACCTATCTTTCAGGCGCCGTTAACGGCACGACGCTCGACATCACGACATCGTGTAATTCCACCGCAATCGTGAAGGCGAAGGACCTCGCGCTTCTCCCGGCGCGGCTTTCTGGCTTCGCGGGAACGGTGACGCTCAGCGACACGGCGGCGAAGTCGTACACCGTTCCCATGGACTTCTCGCAAGGCACGGATACGCTCTACAACACAGTCGGATGCATCGGCTCGGGCACGCTTGCCGCCGCGCCGTCCGCCGGGACCATCAATGTGACATTCGACACGACCGCCGAGCCTGTCGCGGGCAATTACGCCGTAGCGCGGTTTACGAGCGGCGGCAGTCTGCTCGGCGGCTGGACTGTAACGCTGAACGGTGTTTCGGCGGATTCGGCCACAGTCTATGACGGGAAGTATAATGTTTCCGTCTGCAAGGACGCGACGGGCATCTGGCTCAAGGTTGCCGAAGTAAAGGGTTTGATGATAGTCATAAGGTAGGTCGGACGCAATGAAGAGGCTTTTTGCAGGTGCATTGCTTTGCGCCGTCCCGCTGTGCGGCATCCATGCGGCGCAAGTCGGATACAACACCCTTATATCGCATAAGGGCGAATCGCTGGCTGCGCCCGAGAACACGCTCCCCGCCTACAAGACGGCGGTGGAGCGCGGGTTCGGGTTTGAATGCGACGTGTACCTTTCCAAGGACGGGCGCGTGTTCACCTTCCACGACAAGGACTTCTCACGCATGACGAACGGAGCGAACACGAACAAGTGCGCGGACGTGACGTGGGCCGAAATCTCGAAACTGGATGTGGGCGGCTGGGGGCGATGGAAAGGCTCCAGGTTTTCCCCGACGCGTCCCGCGCTTCTTGAGGAGGTGCTTCAGCTCGCGCGTGACGGACGCTACATATATGTGGAGATCAAGCCCGGGCCGGAGATTGTGCCGTACATCAAGAAGGTGGTCGAGGCGCAGAACAAGGCGACGCCGCGCAACATGCTCTTCATCTCGTTCGACGAGGCGGCGTGCAAGGCGCTCAAGGCACAGATGCCGGGATACAAGGTCTTTTGGATCACCTCCAGCAAGCATTGGAACGTTGCAGGCTATCCGCCGGTCACGGCAAAGGACGTGATAAAGGTCATGCGCGAGACGGGCGCGGACGGCGTGGACTGCCACTTCGACCCGACGGTCGTGACGAAGGAGATGGTCGCCGAGGTGCGCAAGGCTGGCTACGAGTTTCACGTCTGGACGGTGGACAGGCTCGACGACACCGAAGAGGCGTTTCGCCGTGGCGTGCAGACTGTCACCACGAACTGCGCCGAGGCGCAGCTCAAGGCAGCCGAGGCGAGAAGGGCGGCGTCGCGCTCCTTCACCTTCGCGACATGGAACATCGCCCACTACTCGTGCGGCAAGACGTATCCATCGGCGATTTCCGCGGCGGACATGCCAAAATACAAGGCTGCATACGAGGCGTTTCTCGACAAGGCAGACGCGTCGGTGATAGGCGTCTGCGAGGATTCGTGGTTCTGCGACGCGGCGGGCACGCTCACCGCGCGCGAGACGGTCTTTCCGCGCTATACGGGTTTCGCGGGCGAGAAGACGCGGCCCTACGACTACAATTCGCTCTATTGGAAGGGCGCGGAATGCCTGGAGAGCGGGCGGAGAATGTTCCGCAAGGCGACCGAGCCGCGCTTCTACCGCTGGGTGCGGCTGCGCATCGGCGGGCGCGAGGTCGTCGTGGTCGAAGCGCATCTGGAGTGGAACATCACCCTCCCGGGGCACATGGACGACCGCAAAGACGAGATTCGCCAGATCATTGAAGACTTCAAGGACGAACCGCGTGTTGTGATCGGCGGAGACTTCAACACGTCGCTCATGCTGTCGGACGGCAAGACGGAAATCAACACGCCCGAAGACTACGAGGCGTTTCGCGCGGCGGGCTATGCGGCGGCACACTGGGGCACGATAAACACGTGGCCATCCGGCAAGCCTTTCCTGTCGATCGACAACATCTTCGCAAAGGGTCTATGGATTGACGATGTTGAGGTCTTTGGCGATGCCGTTCTTTCGGACCACTGTCTTATGCGCTGTCGTCTTACATTCGACGAACCCGGGGAGTCGGTGGCCGCCGTGCCTGCGAGATACACGGATGGCGTGGCGGATGCGCCTCGAATGCGCGGAGTGATGTCGCCGGCGCGCGACATGACAGAGGACGATTTCAAGACGCTCAAGTCGTGGGGGGCGACGCTTCTCAGGTATCAGATAATCCGCGACTGGCACGGCGTGAACGTCAACCGCGATATCGTCGAATACGACGGCTGGATGCGGTCGAGGCTCGATCATCTCGACAAGGTCGTCCTTCCTCTGGCGGTGAAGTACGGTTTGAAGGTCGTGATAGATGTCCACGTCCCTCCGGGCGGGCGCACCGCCGCCTCCGAGCACAACATGTTCTACGAAGAGCGGTATGCCCGGTACTTCGTTGATATGTGGCGGCGCATCGCCCGTCGCTTCAAAGGCCGCGAGGGCATTTACGGCTACGACCTCATCAACGAGCCGTGCCACAAACGCATGGCTGCGCCGGGCTTTGATTGCTGGAGCCTTCAGCGCAAGGCTGCGGAGGCTGTCCGTGCGGAGGACCCAAAGACGCCGATCATTGCAACTTCAAACGAATGGGGCGGCCCGGACGGTTTCGCCGCGCTCAAGCCGCTGCCTGTCGAGAATGTCATCTATCAGGTACATATGTACGAGCCGTTCGAGTTTACCCACCAGCGCGTCCTGGGCACACGTCCATGGACAGTCCGGTGGCCGAACCCTGAAAAGGGATGGGACGTGGATTGGCTGCGAAGGGCGCTCGCGCCGGTGCGTGCGTTCCAAGAGGCGTATGGCGCGAAGATATATGTCGGGGAGTTCTCGGCGGTCGCCTGGGCGCCCGGCGCGGAGAAATATCTTGAGGATTGCATAGCCCTCTTCGAAGAATACGGGTGGGACTGGTCCTATCACGCCTTTCGCGAATGGCAGGGTTGGAGCGTGGAGCACGAAGGACCTGATGCAGAACACCTCATACCGTCCGCCGACAATCCTCGCAAACGCGCACTGCTTAAAGGCATGCGACCGCAAGATTGAACCGCGATAGCATAGTTGTCTGCCCGGCAGGACGCCTCATGCGGACGACCGCAGGCGGCCACGCCGGAATGCGCGGCATCGCAAACGCGCTGCCTACGCCCAGCTTGTTCCATTCGCCGCTGCGCGAAAGCGACTCCGCGGCGAATGTGCCGTCCTCCGTCAGGCGAACAGCTTGTCGATTCCGTCGCGGACGAAGATCGATGGACAGTATCTCTCGTTTGTTTCC
>DFGM01000104.1:8945-9631 GCA_002371755.1 Verrucomicrobia bacterium UBA3750
CCCAGCCGTCCGGCTCGACGATCCCCCCTTTGGAGGCGAGCGCTTCCGCATGTGCGATCACGTCGTCAAGTCGCCGGACTGCGGCTTTGTAGCTTGCTTTGGAGAGACGCGGCTTGATGGATGCGAGATAGGCATCGCGCTTCGGACCTTCCTTGAGATCGACGAGCGTCTGGTATGTCTCGCGGTCGATCTTGTCCGGAATGGCGAGCGTCTGCATGCCCATAACGGCGGAAAGCACCTTCGCCATCGCCTTGTTGGCGATTTTCGTGGCGTCGATCGTAATTAGGCCTTTCTCCCCGACGGTTATGCCGGGATCCTTGAGAAGCCTTTCATACTCCGCCTTCGCGTTGCGCGAATCGATCTTCTGCGCGAGTTCATTGAGGAGAATGCGGACGTCCTTCGACTTTTCAGAGTCGAGCTCGAACTTCATCGCTCCCGTGCGGTACTGCGAATAGCCCGCATCGTTGTCGATGCCCTTCACCGTCACCTTGAGCGTCTCTCGATCGACATGTATGAAGTAGTTGTTCCAGTGGCGGTCCGCCTGTCCCGTCACAAGGTCGAGCCATTGCAGGCGGTTCAATTCGCGCATGATTCCGGCCTTGACCTTCTGCCGGTCCGAAGACGGAAGGCGCTTCAAATCGGCGGCGAGAACGGCGAGTTGACCGTCGAATGGAAGAAGGGCGGCA
>DFGM01000138.1:0-943 GCA_002371755.1 Verrucomicrobia bacterium UBA3750
CGAGAGCATTCCGTACTCGATGACAGCCGGCTTGGACTCGGTGTCGCCGATCATCGGCTTTAGCTTTATCGACGTATTGTTGCCCAATTTCAGCGAACCTCCGCCCGTGCCCATGCCCACGTCTGGGCCGCGCCATGTTTCTCCATATCCTCCCATATTCCAGTAGAGAGTGCCGCCAAAGCCCGAAAGATTCATGTTGTTGTTGACTATCGGCGTATGGCCGTAGTCAACCTCAAGCGTGCCATCGCCAGACAGCGTGCCATTGAACGAGTAGGTTTGCTGATCAATGTTGAGTTTCGCGGGATCTTCCGTCGCCTCGACGCGAATGTTGTTGCCGACAGTCCCGCCCGAGGCATTTTGAGATGTCTTGGAAAGGTGTGCCCCGTTGCCAAACACGATATCCCCCGACCCGAAACTGTCTGGTGTGTAAAAGCGAATCTGATTTGTGGTATTCAGCACCGTACCGCCCGTATGCGTGTTGGCGACAAGTGCATTATCGCGTTTCTCGTTGTTCTGCCTGAAGTAGGTCTGGTTCGTGCCGACCATCACATACCTGAGGTTGCCGCCGAGAATGGCGTTCTTGTTGAAACCGAGCGTGCCGTTGCCGACACCGAGCGTAACCGTGCCAGTCGTCTCGTCGTTTGAGTTTGTGACGATATAGAGTTTATCCGCCGAGAAAGAATTGTCCGGCACGCTGCCGATTCTCAAGTCATAACCATTTAGATCGATCGTCGCACCTGCGCCTACGGAAAGCGTAGCGAGGGATTCATCTTTCTCAAGAGTCCATGTCTCGCCCGCCGCAATCGTCTTTGCGCCTGTCCATGCGGGAAAAGCAGCGGCGATTGCGGCAATCTGCACATCCGTCAGCGCAGTGCGGTAAAACCGCACATCGTCAAAAAATTGGTTTTTCTGCTCGCTCAATCCCGTGTTGTTGACATTGCCA
>DFGM01000138.1:1080-4459 GCA_002371755.1 Verrucomicrobia bacterium UBA3750
GCCATCGACATAAAGCGCCACGGTCTTCGTGCTGCCAACGAAAGTCACGGCATAGAAGTGATAGGCGTCTGATGCATTCTCCACTTCCGCCTCAATCAAATCGCTGTGCGCGGCCGTGCCGAAGAAAGGAGAAACCGTAACCTTGTTTGCACCGCCTGAAGCAAGAGCGATCCCCCGCGTTTTCGCACCGTCATTCGAGTTGCGACTGCCAAGTCCAAATATTACTCCGTTATCGACTGACGTCACTTTCGCCACAACAGTCAGAGTCCAGTCTCCCCACACGTCCTCCGTCCCGATGCCGCTACCCCAGCCCTTCCCCGTGTGCTTAAGTGCAAACCCACCTTGCGAAACAACGTATGTGCCTTCGATGGCGTCTTCGGTAGCAAAGGAGCCGTGTTCGGTTGTATCTCCGTCAAACTTCCACCAGACATATGGAATCAATCCGTTTTCGTCCGTCGCGCCGTTGCCGACGGATCCGCCGAGTGCGGTGCCTCCCGAAAAAAGCGTCAGTGCAGCCAGTATTGGAAAGATTGATCCGGTTTTCATCTTCGATAGTCCTTTCATGAGTTTACGATACTATTTTACACCCAACCTCGCGTTCGCGCCATCCCTTGATGGGGGGATGGTGCATCCCCCGCAAGACAGATTCAGGGTTCTTCTTCATGCAGAATCAGCGAAAGCCTGTACTTGCGTCCGGAATGGACGCGGAACTGCGGCAGCGCTCTGGCATTCGCACTCCATGAATCGTCACCGCCCACGCCCATCTGTGCCGCGTCGATATTTACGGTGAGCGTTCCGTCAGGCTCCGGCAGTTCCTCGACATGACGCGCCCGGCTTAGGTCCTGCTGCGTCCACGGCCAGACATTGAAGCCAAAGGACGAGCCATCCGCCGCTTCAACAACCAACGTGCCGATTTCAAGTCGTGTCGTCTCCGTCCTGTATCCCTGCTCGCCGGGAATGACATAGTTGTTGGGATTGAGCTCCGCTACGCTCATCTGCCATTCGCCGACACTCGTCGCCGCCCTGCGGTCGCAGTAGTTCTCCCACGGCCCGCGCCCCCTCCAGCGCACCAAGGTGTTCGTGCCGCCGCAAACGCGGAAAGTCAGCCCCGCGCGGGGTATGTCCGGCAATCCCTCCGCCGCGACGAACAGCCATTCGACCTTCAAGGATCCATCTGGCAGCTCCTGCGTCGCGATATCGCTTGTGCAACCATCGGGGACTTTCCCCGTTTCGGTCGCATTCTTCCATATCCTGCAGACGCTCGGCATCTTCCAGCCCCTGTCGTTGTCCGTGGGCGCGCGATAGAAGTTCGGCTTGAACACGATGTCCCCGATCTGCCGGTCTCGAGTGCGTGCGCGGAGAGATGCGGACTGCCTCAGCGTCGCACCAGGCGCATTCGGCAGGGAAAGCGAACTGGCTCCGAGATTCAGCGCCCGTGCTTCCAGCGCAGAACCGTGCGGACGGCGGAAGGCGTCGAAAATCCCGTTGCTGCAGAAGCCGCCGTTATTGGGACTATCGCCGAAATCGCCGCCGTACTTCAGGTTCCCGTCTGCTCCGAGAAGCGCCTGATCTGCAAAATCCCAGATGAATCCGCCTTGATAATGCCGGTTTCTCGCGACAAGCTCCCAGTGCGATTCCTGCGAACCGCCCGCATTGCCCATCGCATGGAGATATTCACACTGGACAAGCGGCTTCGGCGGCGCGTTCGTCACATATCCCTCGCACCTCGCCGCCGGCCAGTACATCGGAGCCAGAATGTCCGAATAGGGCACCGGCCTGTCTGTTGAATACTGAACCGGACGGGATTCGTCTATAGACTTGATCGCGTCATATTCAGCCTGAAGATTCTCGCCCTCCCAGCATTCGTTTCCGAGACTCCAGAAATAAATCGACGGATGATGACGGTAGGTCTTCACCATATTGACGCCTCGCTCCACGAAAGAACCGCGCCATTCCTTTCGGCAGGCGAGCGACCGACGCGCGTTCCCCTGCCCGGAGCCGTGACACTCCACATTGGCCTCGCAGACAAGCAACAGCCCGTATTTGTCGCACAGGCGATACCAGTACGAGTCGTTCGGATAGTGACAAGTCCTTACCGCATTGAACCCATATTCTTTTATGAGTCTGACATCGCGCTCCATCTCCTCATGCGTGACCGCATAGCCGCCGCGGGGGGACATCTCGTGCCGGTTGACCCCCCTGACAACGAGCCTCTCGCCATTCACGTAAACAACAGAATTTGAAATGGCGATGTCGCGGTATCCGTCCGCCCATGCATACCAATCGCCGTTTGCGGACTGCCAGGTGCGGACATAGAGCTTCGGGTTCTCCGGAGACCATTTCTCCGGATTCGCAACCGGCGGCAGATGTGCAGCGTCTCTGACATCGTGCGGCGTGTCGATGCCTTCCGCCTGAAGCCACACATCACGATAGATGCCGGAGAGTCTCCAGAAATCCTGATCCTCCAGATACGAGCCGTCGCACCATCGATAGACAGAGACCTCGACAAGGTTTCCGTTCTTGTTCAGGTAAGGCGTGACGTCGAACTCCGCAGGCATGCGCGAATCCTCCGCATAGCCGACATCTCTCCCGTTCATACGCAGAAAGAACGCCGAGGCGACGCCATTGAATCTCATGACGATGCGACGGCCTTTCCATCGGTCCGGCAACTTGAACGTGCGGCGATACACGCCAAGCGGATTTCGGTAGACGTACTGCGTGAAATTCGTCGGGGGATCATCCATGATGTGCGGCGGATTGTTGACATGCGGGTATGTGTAGTTTGTGTAGATCGGGGGATCGTAATCGCCCTGTAGCTGCCAGCATCCGGGCACGGCGATCCTGCCTCGCCTGACCGCGGCGGAATCCGGTCTCGCCCGCCACTCGAATTCCCAATCGCCGTTCAACGACATGACATAAGGCGAATCTTCACGGGGTCTCTCGAGATTTGCCCACGCTCTGGCCGCAGTCTCGTTCGCGAACGGCACAAGCTCATCACGCGGAGCAAGAGTGTTGACGCGACTGACCGCCGGATCCTCCCAACAAGGAATTGCCGCTGTCTGTGCGCTGTTCGCCGCATCTCCAGCAGCAATCAGAACGCTTGCGAGGCCGATGCACGCTGTCTTTTTTAACAATCCTTTCATAAGTTTACGCCACTATTCTACACCCGGCCTTGCCAACGCGCCATCCCTTGATGGGGGGAGAAACCGCCGCTTTCAGAAGTAAACTTGATTTTAGTGATAGTTTACCCCTTGTAAAGATTGGCTGCTGTCGAGGGAAGGATGATTCCTCCCTCTCCCCTCCCTGTCTGCTTTCTACGCACGATGTGAAGGTCGAAGGGGACATCGTGTTTCCGCCTTTGTACATGTCAGGACTGTTG
>DFGM01000022.1:0-3323 GCA_002371755.1 Verrucomicrobia bacterium UBA3750
GCTGCACTGCTCCTTGACCGCGCCAAAGGGGCCGCAGACGGCGATGGCCGGCAGCCTGCCGTCGGCATTTTTCGGTACGTACATATCCGCGGCCAGCGTGATGCCGAAGCGGTTCGTGAATGTCGCCTTGGAGTGCTCCACTTTGCCGGACATGGGGAATGTCTTGTCCCATTCCTGCGTGAGCGAGAGCGCGCTTGCGCTTATGGTTGCCATGATTATCGCTCCTGTTGCCATGGTTGTCGCCTTCATTTTAGCTCCTTTGAAATCCAGTCACGCCTTCAAGCCGGCCTCGTATGCCTCGCGCATGGCGGGGAGGTTTTTCACCTCGCCCTTCTCGTATGCGCCCGTGCCGTAGATGACGCCGCGCTCGATGCTGCCATCCATGCAGTCTCGCATGAAGCCGCGCAGGCCCGCGAGCGTCGCCTCCATCATATCGCGGTTCGCATCCGCCGCAGTGACGATGTGCCAGAACTCCGTGCCATTGAAGCGCCCGAAGTCGTCCCAGCGCGAGACGGTGCGGTCGATGAGAGCCTTGAGCTGCGCATCCATCGAGTAGAAATAGACGGGGGTTGCGAGCACGATGACGTCCGCCGAAAGCATCTTCTCGACCAGTTCGTTGGCATCGTCCTTCTGGACGCATTTGTGGAGTTTCTTGCAGGCGTAGCAGCCCGTGCAATAGCCGACGTTCTTTTCGGCGAGACGGATTTTCTCCACTTCGTGTCCCGCCGCTTTTGCGCCCTTTGCAAACTCGTCGCAGAGAATGTCGCTGTTGCCGCCCTTCCGCGGGCTTGCCGATATGATTAAAACTTTCTTCATGTCATTATTCTTTCTGCCTCTGTGCGAGACACAAAAACAAACTAGAGTCTAGATATTTCAAACGGTATTATAGCATAGATTATGGCGAAAAGCAATGGTGGTTTTGCATCAGCATCCAACCATGCGCTCAAAGGGATGCCGATGAAACTGTCCATGCAGCTGCTGAAGCGATAGCGGAGGCGTTCGTTCGGCGGTGGCGTCCGCAACGATGCCTTTGACAGCCTCTGCAAATCCCGCAAGCGTCGTAGTGACAGGCACGCCGGCGAGAGTGGCTGCGGCGCGGATCTTGACGCTGTCGTGTGCGGCAGACTCGCCGTCCTCGCGCGTATTGACAATCCACCTGGCCTTGCCGAGACGGATCAAGTCCAGCGCGTTCGGGCTACCGAGCGGAATCTTGTAGAGTGCGTTCGACTCGACGCTCGCCTTCCATAGTGCCGTGGAGGTGCCGCGAGTCGCCCATATTTCATAGCCGAGGGAGTCGAGGGTCTTTGCGAGGCGAACAACCTCGGCCTTGTCCTCGTCGCGAACGGATAGAACGACTCCGCCTTGTCCTGGGCGTGGCAGCGGGCTTCCCGCCGCCGTCTGGCTTTTGTAGTATGCAGTGGCGGCGTCGCGCCCGAATGACATCACTTCGCCGGTGGATTTCATCTCCGGCGTGAGCGTGATATCCGCCCCCGGAAACTTCACGAACGGAAACACCGCCTCCTTGGCGCAGTAGTAATTCGTTGCGCATGTTGCGGCCGTCACGTTCAATTTCTCCCCCGCCATCGCCCTCGCCGCCTCTCCCGCAAGAGACCAGCCGACGGCTTTCGAGACGAACGGCACTGTTCGCGAGGCGCGGGGATTGACTTCAATCATCCACACTTCACCGTCCTTCACGGCGAGCTGGATGTTCATAAGCCCCACGACATGAAGGCGGCTGGCGAACACCCGCGCAATACGTTCCACCTCGGCAATGGTTTTCTGCGAGAGCGATATCGGCGGCGTGACAGCGGCGGCGTCGCCGGAATGGCATCCAGCGGCCTCGATGTGTTCAAGGATGGCACCGACTACAGTCGTCTCGCCGTCGGAAACGCAATCTACGTCCAGTTCGATGGCATGCGTGAGGAACTTGTCGATCAGAATCGGCCTACCTTCTGAAATCGCAATCGCCTCCTCGACGTATTCACGAAGCCCGTCCTCATGATAGACTATCGCCATACCGCGCCCGCCAAGGACGAAACTGGGCCGCACGAGCACGGGATAACCGATGGTTCGTGCGATAGCGACCGCATCATCCACGCCGTGCGCTATACCACTAGGAGGCTGCTTCACTCCGACCTCCGTGACGAGGGACCGGAAATAGTCGCGATCTTCCGCGAGCGCGATGTCGCGAGGAGACGTGCCTAAAATGTTCACGCCGGCGGCCTCCAGGCGCTCGGCTAGATTGAGCGGAGTTTGCCCGCCGAACTGCACAATCGCGCCGTCGCACTTTTCCCGCTCGTAAATCTCCATCACGTCCTCGAATGTAAGCGGCTCGAAGTAGAGTTTGTCCGATGTATCGTAGTCCGTCGATACAGTCTCCGGGTTGGAGTTCACCATCACGACCTCAATGCCCATCTTTTTGAGCGCGAAGGCGGCGTGGCAGCAGCACCAGTCGAACTCTATCCCCTGCCCGATGCGGTTTGGTCCGCCGCCGAGAATCATGATGCGGCGCGAGGTGGAACGGGGCGAACGGAACACACGCGACGAACGGGACGATTGAGACAATCCCGTCCCGTTCGTCCCGTACCGATAGTATGAGTAATAGTACGGCGTCGCGGCCTCGAACTCTCCGGCGCACGTATCCACTTCGCCGAACTCAGGGCGGATGCCGTATTTCAGACGAAGTGCGCGTATTTCCGTTTCGCTTTTGCCGACCGCCTCGCCTATTTCCCTGTCGCTGAAGCCGAACACCTTCGCCTGGCGCAGAAGAGACGCTGGAAGCTCTGGCCCTTCCAATGCCCCTAGACTCCCTAGGAACTTGCGGAACGCCTCTATCTCCTCCAGCTGCGCCCTGAACCACGGGTCGAAGCTTTCGGCGTCGTGTCCGGCGAGTGGCGCTTCGAGCGATCGGACCGCCTTGAGATACGCCTCGCGGAACGTGCGGCCTATCGCCATCGCCTCGCCCACGGACTTCATCTGCGTGCCGAGCCTCTTGTCGGTGCCGGGGAACTTCTCGAACGTGAAGCGCGGCACTTTCACGACTACGTAGTCGAGCGCTGGCTCGAAGCACGCCGGCGTCACTTGCGTTATATCGTTCTTGAGTTCGTCGAGCGTATGGCCGACAGCCAGGAGGGCGGCGATTTTCGCTATCGGGAATCCCGTCGCCTTAGAGGCGAGCGCGGACGAACGCGATACGCGCGGGTTCATCTCGATGATGATGCGCCGTCCTGTCCTCGGGTTCACCGCCCACTGCACGTTCGAGCCGCCGGTCGCGATGCCAATCTTCTCAAGGACGCGAATCGAATCGTCGCGCATCGCCTGGT
>DFGM01000022.1:3450-5373 GCA_002371755.1 Verrucomicrobia bacterium UBA3750
CCATGTTCTCGATGGAGCAGACGATGACGGCGTTGCCCGCCTTGTCACGCATCACCTCCATCTCGAACTCCTTCCATCCGATGAGAGATTCTTCAATCAACACTTCGTGGTTGAGCGAAGCTTCAAGGCCGCGCCCGACGATTTCGCGGAACTCCTCTGCGTCATGCGCGATGCCGCCGCCCGTGCCGCCGAGCGTAAAGCCCGGACGGATTATGAGCGGCCACGAACCGATTTTTGCCGCGATTTCCTGCGCCTCTTCGAGTGAGTGCGCACTCCCGGACTTCGGCATATCCAGCCCCAGGTCAGCCATCGTCGCCTTGAACAGGTTGCGGTCTTCGGCGCGCGCAATCGCTTCGGCATCGGCCCCAATCATCTCCACCCCGCATTCGTCGAGGATGCCGGAGCGCTTCAGTTCCATCGCGAGATTGAGGGCGGTCTGTCCGCCCAGGGTGGGGAGGATGGCGTACGGCCTCTCCTTGCGGATTATGGCGGAGACGGAATCGACCGTAAGAGGCTCGATGTACGTAGCCTCGGCCATGTCCGGGTCGGTCATCACCGTCGCAGGGTTGGAGTTGACAAGGACGATTTCATAACCGTCGCGCCGCAGTGCCTTGACCGCCTGGCAGCCAGAATAGTCGAACTCGCAGCCCTGGCCGATCACAATCGGGCCGGAGCCGATGACGAGAATCTTTTTCAAATCGCTGCGCTTCATTTGTTCTTTCCTTTCATGGCTGCCGCGACGAGTCCGAAAAAGAGCGGGTGTGGCGCCGTCGGGCGAGACTTGAATTCCGGATGGAACTGGCAGGCGATGAAGTAGGGGTGCTTCGTCTGCGGCAGTTCTACGATTTCCGCGAGCTTGCCGTCCGGCGAACAGCCGGACGCCACAAGGCCGGCTGCGGCAAGAGCGGCCTTCGCCTCCGAAGCCATCGCAAACTCGTAACGGTGGCGATGCCGCTCGGAGATTTGCTCCGCGCCGTAGAGTTTCGCGGCAAGCGTGCCGCGAGATATGTGGCATGGATATGCGCCAAGGCGCATGGTGCCGCCCTTTTTCGTCACGCCGCGCTGCTCATCCATCAAGTCGATGACGGGGTGAGAAGTCTTTTCGTCGAACTCCGTCGAGTTGGCGTCCTTCCAGCCGACGACATTGCGCGCATATTCCATCACCGCGCACTGCATTCCCAGGCAGATGCCGAGAAACGGAATCTTGCGTTCGCGTGCGTACTTGATTGCCGCAATCTTCCCCTCTACGCCGCGAGAACCGAATCCGCCTGGCACCAGAATGCCGTCGATGTCTTTCAGTTTACAGTCGATTGCGGTCGACGGCTTCTGATTGCAGGCGCAAATCAGTTCTTCCGCTTCGATGGGCAGCACTTCCACTTTGCAGTCCTTCGCCATGCCGGCATGCTGGAGCGCCTCGTAAATGGATTTGTATGCATCGCGGATGGCTATGTATTTGCCGACGAGAGCGATGCGGCAGCGGTGTTTCGGACGTGTAGCCTTCCTGACGAGCGTATCCCACACCGTATGCTTTATCGGCCAGATGTCTAGATGCAGCTGGCGGAGGACCTGCTCGTCGAGTCCCTGTTTGCGCAGCTCGCGCGGCACGGCATACACCGAATCCGCGACATCCTTCTCCTCGATTACGCACTCCCGCCGAACATTGCAGAAAATGGCGAGTTTCTGCATGTGCTCCTCCGGGATTGACATCTCCGTGCGGCAGACGAGGATGTCGGGGATTATGCCGATATTGCGAAGCATGCCGACCGAATGCTGCGACGGCTTGGTCTTTAGTTCGCCCGCCGCCTTGAGGTACGGGACGAGCGTGAGATGGACGAAGCAGGTGTTTTCGCCACCCTCCTCGAATCGGAACTGCCGCGCCGCCTCAAGAAACGGCAGGCTCTCGATGTCGCCCGAAACGCCGCC
>DFGM01000022.1:5422-6543 GCA_002371755.1 Verrucomicrobia bacterium UBA3750
CGCCCGAAACGCCGCCGATTTCGCACAGGACGATGTCGGGCGGGACGCGCTCCTGCGCGTCCGCAGAGGACTGCAGCCCTCCCACGCCTGCACTCCGGATCGCGGCCTTGATTTCATCGGTGATGTGCGGCACCACCTGGACGGTTCCGCCGAGATAGCCGCCTTCGCGTTCGCGTGCCAGGACTGCAGAGTATATGCGCCCGGATGTGTAGTTGCTCGCCTTCGTGCACGTAACGCCGGCGAAACGCTCGTAGTGGCCGAGGTCCAAATCCGTCTCCGCGCCGTCGTCCGTCACAAAGACTTCACCATGCTGGTAAGGCGACATGGTGCCGGGATCGATGTTGAGATACGGGTCCAACTTCTGCATGAAGACTTTGTAGCCGCGCGACTTCAGCAGGAGCGCGAGAGAAGCGGATGTAATCCCCTTGCCAAGGGAACTTACCACGCCGCCGGTGATGAATATGTATTTGACTTGCTTTTTCATGGATGTGCTCTTTACCGCTGCCGGATGCTTTCGATCATTTCCCTGAATTGCCCGAAAAGATACTGCGAATCATGCGGACCCGGACAGGCTTCGGGATGGTACTGCACGGAGAATGCCGGAAGCGTTTTGTGGCGGATGCCCTCGATAGAGCCGTCGTTGAGATTTATGTGTGTGACTTCTAAGCAGTCAGGCAAGGATTCGGGGACAACGGCGAAGTTGTGGTTCTGGCTCGTAATTTCCACTTTCCCGGTGGCGACGTTCTTCACGGGGTGGTTGCAACCGTGATGCCCGAACTTCAGACGCGCCGTCTTTGCGCCGCAGGCGAGTGCGAGAAGCTGATGTCCCAGGCAGATTCCCATGATGGGGATTTTTCTCCCGCAGAGGCGCAGAGGCGCAGAGCCTTCTTTCTCCGCGTCTCCGCTCCTCCGCGTGAGCTTCTTAATTCCCAACAACTTCTGAATATTCTCGATTGCATACGTCACTGCAGCGGGATCGGCGGGACCGTTGGAGAGGAATACGCCGTCGGGATTCATCGCAAGAACTTCCTCTGCGCGCGTCTGCGCCGGCACCACCGTGACACGCGCCCACGACGCGAGCGAACGCAAGATATTCGTCTTCACGCCGAAGTCGTAGCAGA
>DFGM01000022.1:6598-11904 GCA_002371755.1 Verrucomicrobia bacterium UBA3750
GCCGAAGTCGTAGCAGACGATGTGAAAGGTTGCCATTGTGGGAGTGTTGCCAGTTCCAATGTTGCCAGTTTCCAATGGGCCGATAGCGGCGAACTCATAAGGCTCTTTGCAAGTCACTTTTGCGGCGTAGTCCTGCCCGTCGAGGCCGATCCAGGAACGGGCCTTCCCCACGGCCCATTCTTCATTCTTCATTCCGCATTCTTCAGTGACGAGATACGCCTTTCGGTTGCCGTGTTCGCGTATATGCAACGTCAGGGCGCGCGTATCGACCCCGTATATGCCGGGAATGCCGTTCTCTCGCATATACTCGTCAAGGCTCTTTTCCGAGCGCCAGTTGCTGGGAGTCGTCAAGTCTCCGATGACTAGTCCAGACAAAAACAAGGCGCGGCTTTCAGCGTCCGCGCCATTGATTCCGTAATTTCCGACTTCCGCCGTTGTGAGGACGACGAACTGCCCGGCGTACGACGGGTCGGTAAGGATTTCCTGGTAGCCGCTCATTCCCGTGTTGAACACGACCTCGCCGGAAGCGTCCTTTTTAGCGCCGAATGCGACGCCGCGAAACACCGTCCCATCGTCAAGCGCAAGGAACGCCGTCCTTTCGCGCTCGCGTTTCCATTTCTCAATAAGACCGTCCATTGTTTCTCTCCAAATAGTTTTCAACAGCCGTAGCAAGCACTTTGCTTCCGCCCGGTGTCGGATAGTCGCCGGTGAAATACCAGTCGCCACGCGACCCCGGGCATGATTCGCGAAGAGCCTCCAGCGACTGAAATACGACCTTGACTTCCGCCTTCATCCCTGGCGGCGTCAACAGCCTCGCAATTTCCGCGCAATGCTGCTCGTCGGTGAACTGGCTGTACAGTTCAGGCAAGGGCCGCGTCCTGAGGCAACTACTGGCAGCGTCGCCCAGCAATTTCACAAGCGCCTTGAACGCGACGAGTTCGCCGAGTGTCGACATGTCTATGCCGTAGCAGTCGGGATAGCGGATCGGCGGTGCGCTGGAGGCGACGACGATCCGCTTGGGACCAAGCCGGTCGAGCATCGGCAGGATGGCGCTCTTCATCGTGTTGCCTCTGACAATCGAGTCATCGAGCACGACAAGCGTGTCGCGTCCGGTGCGCACCAGTCCGTAAGTGACATCATAGACGTGCTTGTAGAACTCGCGCCGCGCCGCAGCATCGGCGATGAATGTGCGGAACTTCGCGTCCTTGACGATGACCTCGCCGAAGCGGGGGATAAATGTCGCACGCGAAGTCCGCAAAGATCGCGAAGTGGCTTCAAGCTTTTCGCTTTGTGGACTTTGCGAACTTTGCGTGAGGCATTCTACGAAAAGCGCTTCCAAAAGGCCGTGGAACGCCGTCCTCGCGGAGTTGGGGATGTAGCTGAAGAATATGTCTTCTAGAGGGGAGTCTGCCGCCTTGAGAACATCCGGGACAAGTGCGGCGCCGAGTGCCATGCGTTCGCGGTGTATGGCGGCGTCGTTTGCGCGCGAGAAGTAGATTCGCTCAAACACGCATTCTCTCGCCGGAGCTGGCGGCAGCACCTGCACAAACTCCACGCCGCCAGTCGGCGATACCGTCAATGCAACGCCGCGCGGAAGTTCCTTCACGGCTTCGGGAGGCACGTCGAATGCGGCCTGAATCGCAGGGCGTTCGCTGGCGACTACGACGACATCGTCATTGATGAAGTACCATCCAGGGCGAATGCCATGCGCATCCCGAAGGGCGAACGCCCTGCCGTCCGCGGTAGCGCCGCACAGTGCCCAGGCGCCGTCCGCGCCGGCCAGAGCTTTTTCGACGGCGCGCAGGAGGCTGCCTCCGGACGCCGCGCTTCTCAACTCGTGTGCAATCATTTCACAGACGAGATAGCCATCGGCGCGGCTCGTCGGGAATTCCCCTTCGCTGCGGTAGCGCTCGAAAAGCGCCGCCGTGTTCGTGAGGTTGAAGTTGCCGGCGAGAAGGACGGTGTTTGCAAGTTCGCTAGCCTCGTGAACGAACGGATGGCAAAACGCCACCTCGTTTTTACCGAAGGTGGCGTAGCGAAGATGACCAAGGAAAATGCGTTCGTCTTTGCCGCACGTCCGCTTACCGATGGCACCGAGTATGTCTGCGAGCGGAGTGGAAGATGCTGACTTCGCCACCCAGTAGGGCATCTCTCCAGGCTCTGGGTTTGCGCGTATGATTGCCGCTCCGGCTCCGTCCTGCCCGCGGTTGTGCTGCTTTTCCAACAGGAGCGAAAGCTTCGTCCCGCCATAGTCGCCTGTGGCGGATGCTGGCTTTCTCAAAACCACCATCGCCACGGCGCATTCATGCTTCAGTTCGTCCGACATATGCGACCGAGTTAGCACATTCCGTGCCAACCACGAAATCCGCCTCTTCGGTGCATAATCCTTACACTTCCTGTAATCCTCTCGCCTACCACTAGGCAACAAATGTAAAAGGAGCCATAATCCGCCTTGCCTATAACATGTACCCGATATGGCTCTTTATGCTCCAAAGCGTCGCCTCTGCCTCGATGACAACGTGCTGCCGCAGGGCCTGTTTGGCTAGGGATTCTCGCCGACCGTGACTTTGTAGAACCCCTTGTCGCCGACCTGCCTGACTACGCCCAGATAAAGCGGCCCACCAGTCCCCAGAACTTTCTCGCCGGTTGTCATTGCGTCTAGGTCATCGCCCCACGCCGCCTGGTAGTAGAGACCTTTGTAGCTTTCCACGGCCAGAGCACCCAGCTTCGAATCGTCATCGGTCGGAGGGGCCGAGATTTCATCTTTGGCGACATTTGCGAGAAGACCGGAAGGGTCGGCGTATTCAGATTCTTCCTTCGATACCGGCGATGCGATTGCCGGTGGATTCAACATGACCGTGGCGGATTTGCCGTTCGGCGCGATTACGATGTGATAGGCCGCATTGTCCACGGCAAACGAGAAATCGCTTTCCGTCAAGGTCTCGCCAGACTTCGCTTCGATAACGTATTTCCCGTCGGAGACGGAAACCGTGCCCTTGTCAGACCAGACACCCTGTCGCACCTGCCAGATGGGGATGTCGCTCTTCACAATCTGCACAGCGGCAATGCACCCGCGAATCTTCACGCCGACGCCCCTGTGCCCGACGACCGTCAGGGTGCTGCCGCATGTGACATCGGAAACAAGCACATTCGTCCCAATCTCCGCTGCGCTCATTCTCGACATCCCCCACGGTGCAGACCCTTTAGTAGTGACGCCGTCCGCCGCCGAATAGTCGACGTCATTCACGGTGACATGGCCGAACTGTGCATCCGTCGTATCCGTCGAGCAATACACCACGACTCTGTAGGTGTCAAACGGGATGTTCGTAATCGTTACGCTCGGGTTGGGGAATGCCGAGTTCTCGTCGATGTATCCGCGCAGGACGCTTGCTCCGGATGTGGGATATGTCGCCGTGTTGTGGTAGGAGCCGCGCGAACCCGAAACTGCGACGCCCAGATTTGTGCCGCAGGCCGCCGCAAAGGCCACGCCGTCCGTCACGTAGCCACCCATGGAAACAGTCGCCGAGCCGTTTCCGCCTGCGACATTGTTCCATGCTCCTGCGACAGCCTCGTAGCCGGGCGCTCCAGTCGCGGATGGCGTGGCGATTCAGGAATTGACGTCGTGAGTGAAGTTTATGCTTATCGAGCGGCAGTCGTCCGCCTTGGCCAACGCCAGACCATAGAGTCCATAGCCTTTCATATCATCGCCGGTCGCCAAACTAGAACCGGAACCCGTGAAACTCTTGCCGAAGTCGGCGAGCGTCGTGGTGTTTCTCGCCCCATAGGCCCTGGCCCATACATCGCCGCCGACTTGAGTGAACTCCACCGCAACGGCTTTCACGAAACCGTCATCGACTCTCTGCGCTAGATACGTAATGCCGGCAAGCTCGCCTGCGGAGTCGCGCGTCTCGCTGCGGCAGAAGAGCGTCGCTTCGCCGTTAACCAGCCAGCCGCCACCCATCCTGATGCGAATCGGCGTGTCGGGAGATAGGTCAGAAAGCTCCATTCCCCTGAACGCCGGCTGCGCCTCCTCCGTCAGATACTCTCCAGTATTCGAAAGATACGATTTCCACTCTTCCATGATGACGCCGCCGGCGACTGCGCGGAAATCGAACTTTTCCAGTTCTTCGGCAGTCGGCTTCACCTCTGCGGAGAGAGCGATGCTTCCCTCCGAGACGAAATACACCTCGTCGCAAGCGAACGGCTCGTCGAGATCAATCGTCGCATCGGCGGCGATGCGCAGGGTCAGCACTCTCCCGCCATCCGGAATACGCCCGTTTATGGACGACACCGCCTCGTCGCCTGCAACATCGAGAGAGACGGACGACGCGAATTTGAAA
Source organism: Verrucomicrobia bacterium UBA3750 (assembly GCA_002371755.1). GTDB lineage: Bacteria > Verrucomicrobiota > Kiritimatiellia > RFP12 > UBA1067 > UBA1067. The sequence continues at coordinate 10,939 of DFGM01000022.1, forward strand.
TCATTGATGTCACACTTCCTCGTGTTTATGCGGGCAATGCCGGTTATCTTCATTCCCTTGGCATTGATAAGCGACGATGCAGGCTCCTGGCGGCATCCGCCTACCGTAACGCCCCATACGCCCTTCCCGTTATCGTTTATCGAGTGGAGATACAGCTGCGAGTATTGGCTGCCCATATAGGTTTTGTATGCACTGACGAATGTCTCGTCTGTCTCGCTTCGGTAATGTATGGTGGCTCCCTTGTTCGCGCCATATGTGAACGCGATGTATCCGCGCTCCGGGAGACTTCCCCACACGGGAAGGTCGCCATTCTTTTCCCACGGCTGAAGCTGCCCGCCGGCGTTTGGAGTCCCCACCGGATTCCATACGCATCCGACCTGCCCGTCCGGCGTAAGACGATAGCCCGCGCGGTCGTAGTCTATGCCGTTCACCGCCGCGGCCACGACCACCTGATCCTTTGCGGCCGGCTTCAGGCAGCGATAGCGGAATATAACCGTCTCGTAGATTTCATGGGTTCCTGAAAACACCTGATTCACATCGATTCCACCATAAGACGAATCGATGGTGATGGTGTTGCCGTCTTCGCTGACGGAGTTGCCGTTCAGGCGCAGGTATATCCCGGCTGCTGCCGAGGCGGAATCAGTAAAGCCGCCGTCCCATACGATGTTGCCTTGCGAGTCTGCACAACGGGCTACAGTGGCAAACGCAACGCTTGCCAATACCGCATACGCCATTTTCTTCATCGCATTTCCCTTTCTTTGACAATTGGTCTTAGTTCAAGACTCCAGCAACGACCCGGTTCTTGCCTGTTCGTGCGCATTATACCATATTCCCGTTTTCTCGTCTACCAGCGCCATGCAAAACCGGATGGGCCGCGATTCGCGGCCCAGGTTCGCCAAGGCCGGGTCGTCCCGGTCAGATAAATGACGAATGAAGAGCTGACGTTTGCTACGTCTGCGGCGGCGG
>DFGM01000164.1 GCA_002371755.1 Verrucomicrobia bacterium UBA3750
GGCATCAAGGACATCGAAAAGATGGTCATGGAAGGGGATTTGGGCGAAGACACCGCCGTCAAGGGAACTATCACCAAGGTGGACGTCTCCAAGGAATACGCGGCGCACGTGAAAGAGTTTGCGCATCTCGCAAAGCCCGTTCATGTGGCTATGGACTTCGGTAATGGCATGGGCATCGCCGAAGCGGTGGCGTTCCAGGGTCAGGACTTGCTCACGCACGACGATCTCTACGGCACATACGATGGCGACTTCCCGAACCATGCCGCCAACCCTCTTGAACATGAGACGCTGGATGATCTGCGCGCCCTCATCAAGGCCAACCCCGGCAAGTACGCATTCGGCGTCGCCTACGATGGCGATGCAGACCGGGCCGGCTTCATCGACGAGAAGGGCGAAATCATCGCGATGGACTTCATCACCGCGCTCATCTCTCAGGATCTTCTCAAGACCAACCCCGGAGCCGCATGCTTCTATGACCTGAGGTCTACCAAGGCGGCGGGCGAGGCCATAGCCGAAGCCGGCGGCAAGCCGATGATGAGCCGCGTCGGCCACAGTTTCATCAAGGCGCAGATGCGCGAAAACGACGCCATCTTCGCAGGCGAGCTTTCCGGCCACTACTACTTCAAGGCCAACTTCACTGCCGAATCGTCATCCATGGCCACATACGCGCTCGCGAATATCGTCTCGGCTTCCGACAAGCCTCTTTCCGAGCTCATCGCGCCTCTGAGGCGCTACAGCCAGTCTGGCGAAATCAATACGAAGACCGTCACTCCGCCTGCGGAAATCCTCGCCAAGATCAAGGCTGGGTATTCCGCAAAGCCCGGCATGAAGGTGTTCGAGCTTGACGGCGTGAGCGTGGATGCGTGGGAAACGGAAGGCTGGTGGGCGAATGTGCGCATGAGCAACACCGAACCGCTCGTGCGCCTCAATCTTGAAGGCAAGACTCCCGCGATTATGGAGGCGAAACGTGATGAATTTCTCGCGATCATCCGCGCTTGACGCATCCGTCGGCATCCTGTGTCTGGCGCTCGCCGTGCTGGGCGCGGGTTGCGGCCCGAAAGACGGCAAGGACGAATACGCCGAGGCGCAGCAGGCGTATTCACTCCGCAATCTGGAGAAAGCCTCGGAGCTCTTCGCGAAGAGTGCCGAGCTCGACCCCGGCAATGCGGATGCGCTCGTCATGCTTGCCCGCTCCCGGCTCGACCTCGGGGACTTGGCAGGCGCGACCGATGCAATCGCCAAAGCCCAGGCAATCGTCCCGGACGATATCGACGTGCGGGAACTTTCGGCGCAGCTCGCTTGGCACGCGAAGAACTACGACCTTGCGCGCGAGAAGTTTCTCGCAATAGCGAAGGATGGCTCTCTCGAACCCGCCGTGCGCGCGCAGGCATATGCCGGGCTTGGCGTAGTCGATATGACATTGGGCGGCATATCTTCCTCCGGCTCGCAGCTTTGGGTGCGCGACCGTGCGCGCACGGAGTTCCTTCAGGCCATAGCGCTCGACCCCAGGTGCGCAAGCGCCAGATACCATCTCGCGCTCGTCTACCGCGACGAACCTTTCGGTTATGCCGATGCGGCCTTGGAGCAGTTCCAGTTCTTCGTGCGCCTGTCTACTACCGCCGATCCCCGCATGCAGAACGTGCAGAGGGTGGTCATCCCCGCTCTTAAAGAGGAGATAGGAGCGCGCCTGGCATCGCGTCCCGGCGCTTCCAACAGGGATAGCACGGCTTCGGCGGCTCTCCTCAAGAAGGCGGAGGAAGCGTGGAAGAAGTCGACGTTCAAGACCGCCCGGCTGAGGTACGAAGAAGCGTACAAGGCAGATCCTCTTTCCTATCCTGCGGCTCTCGGGCTTGCCAAGGCGTGGGAAAAGACCGATACGACGGCAAACGGCATGAAGCGCGCCTATGAATACTATCGCGCGGCCTGCCAGTTGCGCGCAGGTTCGGTGAAGACGCTTATCGCGGCTGCCGACCTCGCCGTGAAACTTGGCCAGCATGCGAGCGCTGCCGACCTCTATTCCCGCGCCGTCGCTTCCAGCGCCAGGGATATTACGGCTATCGACGGGCTTATCCGCTCGCTGCGCAAGTGCGGCAACGGGCAATCCGCCGCCGTATATCAGAAATACCGCGATACGATCCCCGTCAAACGCAGATGATCGAAATGCTGCCAATGGACTGGGTCTTGGCTGGATTCGTGCTCTCCATGGCCGTCATGGGGCTCTTCAGGGGCTTTTCCGGCACTCTTGCCTTTATGGCGGCCATCGCGGCTGCTTCTGTCGCCGGCTTCAAGGCGTGGGAGCTTGCCCCCAATTGGCTGGGGCAGCTTTGGATGTGCGGCGCGGCCACGCTTATCGTGGTCCTAATCGTGTTCGGCATTGTCCGCCTCATCGTGAAGAAAATAGTGAATGGCATCCTCGCTCAGCCGAGCGATGCCGTTTTCGGCTTTGTCGCGGGCGCGGTAGCGGGGCTCGTCGTGATATTCGTCTGGGCGAAGACCGGCCTCTATACCGAATACTCGAACATCGTCACGGAGGTGGCAGCGCGTGTCGGGTGAAGAACTGATTGATGCCGCGCGAGCCCTTGAGAAAAAACTCCTGAACTTTTTCTGGCGCCAGGGCGTTCTTATGGGTGAGGGCGAGGATCTTGTGCAAGAAACCTACCTCAGGCTCTGGAAATACCGCGACCGCTACGAACCTACCGCCGGCATAGCCACTTTCGTCTTCATGGTGGCGCGTCAGGTGCGCATAGACGCGCTAAGACGCCAGACGAGACGCGAAAAGCGCGAGGAGACGTGGCAGAAGGAACGGCCCGAGGTGCAGGAACCGGATTCCTGGACTGCGGAATACGTCAGGTGGGCGGTCGCGCAGCTTCCGGAGCAGATGAGGGAAGTCGTGGAGTTCGGCGTCTTCCAGGATTTGCCGTACGAAGAAGTCGGCAAGATACTGGATATACCCGTCGGCACCGTAAAGTCGCGCATGTTCAACGCCATCAGAAAACTGAAGGAGCTGACCGATGACAAAAGATCTTGAAGAGACGCTGGCCGGACTTGATGCGGGATGCCGTGAAACGATTCTCAGGATGAAAGCCGCATTTCGTGACGAGGCGACATCGCCTCGGGCAGGCGGCGCAATCCGTTTCACGCCGCCCAAGTGGTGGAAGGGCGCTTTTACGCGCACGCAGGTGGCTGTTCTTGCTGCGGCCTGCCTTCTCGTGGTGTTGGGCTTCGCCACCGTGCTTGCGCCTGCGCGCGTGGAGAAGGGCAAACTTGCCTCTTCTCCCTATGCGATGGCCTATTCAGGCGAGAAATCGGTGGAAGAACTTGTCCGCACGCAAAGGCCTGACGGCGGATGGGAAAGTGATTATCTCACCCGCCAGAACGCGGCCGCCCTCAAGAGCGTCCAGGGCGCAGAGCTCGCCTACAGGAAGGCTTTGCGCCATTTGCGCATGAAAGGCCTCAAGCCGATGTCAGACGAGGAGTTCTCGCGGTTGAAGGTGTTGGCGGCGGTAAGGATTTGACTTTCGGGAAAGGTTTTGGATGGCTGGGCTTGGCGAACGCATTCTGGATCTCGTCTATCCAAGGCGTTGTGAGCTTTGCATGGAACCGGCCGGGCCAATCGCCCGCCAGATTTGCTCCAAATGCCTCGCCAAGATTCCCTTTGCCGAAATAGATACGTGCTCGCCCGACAAGTTCGATCGCCATGTCGCATTCGACGCCGGAGCGGCCGCCCTGGTTTTCGAAGGCGTTGCACGGCGCATGATAATCGACTTCAAGTTCAACGCACACCTCTGGCTCTGCGAAGATTTCGCCACATGGATGCGTATTGCGGCCGCGAACAGATTCGATACTGATTATGTCGATGCCGTCGTCCCGATGCCATCTTCCCTCTTCCATCGTGCCGACAGAGGCTACAACCAGTCCGCGCTCCTTGCGCGGTCGGTGGCGAAGAAGATAGGCAGGCGATTCCTTGATGGCGTGGTGCACAGGAAAAACAGGGTGCGCCGCCAATCTGGCCTCGGCAACGAGGAGCGCTGGGAAAATGCGCGCGATTCCTTCATCGTGGCCGGAAAAGAGCTTGTGGAAGGCCGCACCATACTGCTCGTTGATGACATAGTCACGACCGGTGCCACGCTTTCCGAGTGCGCCAAGGCGCTCAAGGAAGCCGGGGCCTGGAGGGTCTGGGGGCTTGTTTTGGCGCGCCGTCTCCCAGGCTCCATTGCCGAATAGGATTTTATTCCTGCGAGATGTGGCGGCGGCGATCCTTTCTCTTCAGAAATGGCAGATGGCATCTTCGAATCCGCCGCCCGATACTTTTAGCGTGCCGCGCTCTCCTTTTACGACCACCACAAGCTTCCCGTGGAATGTCGTCATCTTCGGCTCGGTGAAGACTTCAAGGCTGGTTGCGTCGCCGTTGCATGCGCCTTTGAATGCCGCACTGCCCGAAACCGTGAACGCGAGGGGAATTGCCGCGTCCGGGACGATGTTGCCGCCGGCATCGACAATCGTCACCTCGAAGAATCGCAAATCGTCGCGCTTGTCGAAAGGCTCGCCCTCGATCTTTATCGCTGCCGCTTCGCCCGCCGTCCGGACGGATGCGGTGCGTCCATCAGGGCATACGACTTTCAGTTCGCCGGGTTCGTAGGCGATGTCATTCCATCTCAGGCGATAGCGATCTAGGCGTGAAGTCTTCGCCTTGACGCGCACGCCCTGGGACTTCCCGTTCACGAACAGTTCTGCGGAATCGGCATCGGTATAGACGTATACCGGGGTCGTTTTGCCTTCGCGCCCCGGAAAGGTCCAGTGCGACGGGACGATGTGGAGGGTGCGGCCGTCTCTCTTCCAATACGAGCGGTAGAGCCAGGCGCGGTCTTTCGGCAACCCTGCGAGATCGTAGATGCCGAAGTAGGATGAGCGGCTAGGCCAATATGTGTCGTATGGCGAAGGCTCTCCAAGATAGTCGAACCCGGTCCAGACGAACTCGCCAACCACCCAATCGTTGTCCTCTTGCATCGCACGGTCGTCGTCGGGGAGGTTTGCCCATGAGGCATATTCCACATCGTAGCTTGAACACTGGCCGTCCGGATGAGGGTTGTCGTTCGTCGCAATTGCGTCTGGCGGGAAATAGTAGCATCCGCGTGACGAGAATGCCGAGGCGGTTTCAGAACCTAGGACTATGCCTGAGCGCGAAGCATCCCGCGCCATGGAATAGTAGTTCAGGCGGTAGTTGAGTCCGTTCAAATCCATGATTCCGGCAATTCCGCTCTTTATTGGTCCAGGCCAGCGATCCATACCTTGTGTGACAGGACGGGTCGAATCGAGCGAATGGACGAACTCGAGCATTGCCTTGGTGTGCCTAAAGCCCATTTCGCTCCATTGTTCCGGCACTTCGTTGCCGATAGACCACATCACCACCGACGGATGAGAGCGGTTGACCTTGACCAGCATCTCCAAGTCTTTCCGCCACCATTCGTCATAGAAACGGTTGTAGCCGTTTTTGCACTTGGGCGTTTTCCAGCCGTCGAAGCTTTCAGCCATCACCATCATACCCATCTCGTCGCAGATTGCCACCTGTTCCGGGGCTGGCATGTTGTGGGCGGTGCGGATGGCATCGCAGCCGATTTCCTTCAGTTTTCTGACTTGGCGCCTGAATGCGGCGGCATTCCATTCCGCACCCAGCGGTCCGAGGTCGTGGTGCAGGCACACTCCTTTGAATTTGCGCTTCTTTCCATTCAGTTTGAATCCCTCGCAGCCGTATTCAAGCGTCCTGAAGCCGAAGCGCGTTTCGGCGGTGTCGAGAGTCGCACCGCTTGCCGCATCCTTTATCTCGGTGATGAGAGTGTAGAGGTTGGGCTCTTCCGGCGACCAAGGCTTGTAGGGACCATTGCCTTCCTTGACATGGTTCGATATCGTCACGGCTATTCCGTCTGGGTTGCGCACGGCTACGTCCGCCTCCCAGGTCTGCAATGCCGGGGTGCGCACGAATACGCCAAATGTCGCCACGCCGCATCTCGGCCCGGTGACGAGGCGTACCGGTCGAATAAGCCCGGCGCCGGGATACCATCTAGAGCTTTCGGGAAGATTGCGAAGAGTCACTTCAAGTTCGTGTTCGCCTGCCGCGGCGGGAAGCTCCACCTCGAATACGTTATAGCCGTATTTCCATTCGCCGACCCTCCTGCCGTCCCAGAAGATTTCGGGCTCGCTCATCGCGCCTTCGAATACTAAAGACGCATACCCCACGCCCTTGTCGAGATGCACCTTGCGGCGGTATCTGCCCTCTCCCACCCAAGGCAGCGAACCGGAACGCCCCGTCTTCTTCGTCGCCGTCTTTTCGCCGTTTTGTTCGATTGCGACTGTCTGCTTGTCGATTTCGCGGTCGAAGGGGCCTGAAATCGCCCAATCGTGCGGAACCGTCACGGCGACCCAGTTGGTCGAGTCGCGCGAGAATTCCCATCCTTCGGCAAGTTTCACGCTGGTGGTGCGCGCCATGGCGGCGGCTTGTGCCGCGCCGGCCAAGAAAGCGGAGGCAATCGTCAACTTGAATGTTCGGGTCATGGTCGTCCTTTCTTTTGCCCGTGAAGGCGTTCATTGTCGGGGCGGGGCGGAGTGTGCCGCCATGCCCCTGTCGCACCGATGCCCGGCGTGCGGAAGCATTTTACATTCTGCCGCTCAGGGCGTCGATGAGGTCGCAGAGACGCTTGAAGCATATGCCGAGGTCGTCATTGACTACCCGGTACATATACTCGCCGGCGCGTGCGATTTCGCCTTCCGCGTTGGCGAGACGCTTTTCTATCGTTTCGGCCGAATCCGTGCCGCGGTGGACGAGCCTTTCGCGCAGCTCTTCCATAGAGGGAGGGCTTATGAAGATGTCGACATAGCCAATCTTCAGCGGGTCGGTGTTCGGGAGGCTGCGGACGTAATCCCGTACTTTTCCGGCACCTTGGACGTCGATATCGAGAACCATCGAATTGCCTTCGGCGAGCACTTCTTCTATCGGGGCTTTGAGCGTGCCGTAGTAGTTGTCGTGCACTTTGGCGTGCTCGAGGAAAGCGTTCTCGGCAAGAAGTTCTTCGAACCGCTCCTTTGAGAGGAAGTGGTAGTCGAGGCCGTCCTCTTCTTCGCCGCGCGGATTGCGTGTGGTGCAGGAGATTGAATATACGAGATCGTGATATTCCTGAAGCAACATGTCGATAAGCGTCGACTTCCCGCAGCCAGAAGGTGCGGAAATCACCAGAAACAACGGCTTGGTCTTCATTTTATGTCTGTTGTGCGATTTCTTGGCGTGCCAAGCTGGATGCGCTACTTTTTGAGTGTCTTGAGGGTGAGGCCGGTGAGGTCCTTGCCTTTTTCATTGATGATCAGGGATGCGACATAGGCCACGAGCACGCAGACGACGAGCCCTATGCCGCCAAGGAGGAACGGGTGGAACTTGAGACCGAATACGTCGCAGCCGAGAAGTTCGCAGCTGAAGCATACGAAATAGTTGGCCGCGAGGCCGAGGACGGCCGCCACGCCCTTGATGCGCGGCATGAATACGCCCATGAAGAAGAGTCCGGTAAGTCCGGCCGTGAGCATGGCGATATACTTGTTGAAGTTGTCGAAAAGGGCGCTGGATTCCATTCTTGCGAGGGTAAGGGCGGCCATTATGCCCAGTATGCCGACGACGTAGGTGCAAATCTGCCCGCAGCGGATTTGGGTCTTGCCGGGGATGTCCGGCTTGAAACGCTTGATGAAGTCGGTGACTACCGCCGTGGAAGCGGAGGAGAGGTTTGCCGAGAGGGTGGAAATCGTCGCTGCGAAAACGGCGGCGATTACAAGACCTGCGAGCCACGGCGGCATTTCGGTGGCCATGAAGATCGGGAGCACCGAGTCGCCCTTGGGCATGGTTATATCCATCGCTTCGGGGTGCGTGTGGTAGAATGCGAAGAGTGCCATGCCGATTCCGTAGAATACGACCTGCGCGAACATGCTCATGCAGCCGTTGAACCAGAGCGAGCGTTTGGTGGCGTTTTCGTCCGGCGTGGCTATATAACGCTGAATCACGCACTGGTCGGACGTATAGCTGGAGAGGTTGGAGATAAGCCCTTGCACCGCTACCACCCAGAAGACGGGCTGGGTGAGGATGAAGCGGAAGTCCCAGAGCCTGTTCTTTTCGTAGGAGTTGGCGACAGACCAGAACGTGGAGAAGTGTTCGCCCGCGTTTCCCGTCTTCATTATAAGGAGTACAAGCACGGATACTGCGCCGCCCATGAGCACGATTCCCTGCACGAAGTCGCTCCAGATTACGGCTTCGAGTCCGCCAAGAGAGCAGTATATCATGGTGAGTATGCCGCAGATGAGGATGCACGCATCGATGGATACGCCTGTTACCGCGTTAAGTGCGATAGCGGGCAGAAGCGTAACCACCGCGACGCGGCAAACCATGAAGACGATGAATGCGGCCGAACCGAAAAGCCTCACGCCCAGGTTGAAGCGTTTTTCAAGGTATTCGTAGGCCGAGGTGATGCCGAGGCGGCAGAAGAAGGGGAGGTAGTAGTATATCGCCACAGGCGCCATGCCGATGATGAAAAACGCCATCACGAAGTAGCGCCAGTCCTGGAGATACGCCTGGGTTGGTATGGCGATAAAGGTGATAGAGGAGAGCATTGTGGCGAATATGCTCATGCCTGCCACATACCACGGGATGCGGTTGCCGCCGCGGAAATAGTCGTTTTCGTCCTTTTTCTTGAAGATGAAGAAGCAGGCCATGCCGACCATGAGGAGGGCGTAGACGCCTACGACGGCCCAGGCGGTCGCGCCGAACTTGCCCGTTTTCTTGAAGTTTGCCACGCTCACGGCGTCAGTGCGAAGCATGGGGGCGATTTCGCCGCCGGCGAGGATGAGAGTGTATTGTTCCGGGGTCTTGCCAGGACGGATTGCCGCGGCGGCTCCGCACCTGGGGGAATCGCCGGGCGCGATTTCGCCATATTCGCACCATGCATCGGTCACGCAGTTGTAGGCGAAAATCTTGCGCTGCCAGCCGAGTTTCACGGGGTCGGTTTCCGTGGAGCCGTTTTTGGCGCGAGCAATCCAGCCGTCTTTGCCGAAACCGCCCGCGAGAAGGATGTGTTGGTGTCCGCTCGGGAGGAATGCCGAGCCGATGGTGGTTTCGCCTTCGGGAAGCGGAGAGAGTTTGCGCCAAGCTCCAGAGGAAAGGATAAGGGCGCAGCCATCGGTCAGCGGCTCTTTTGTCGTCTTTGAAACGCCGCCGTAGATGACGAGCATTTTTTCCTTCTGGTCTCCGTTCTGTATGGCAGCGACATGCTGCTCGCGCTCTTCGCCCGGGAGCTCCCCTGCTTTCGTCCATTCGCGCGCGCCGGCAAGGTCGATCTTCCAGATGTTCTTTCCGCCAACTACATATACCGTGGAGCCGTCAGAGGCAGCCGCGCCCATTTTGATACCTTCCGGCAAGTCGGGCAGCGCTTCGGCGGAGCCGGACGCATTTAGGAGGAATGCCTTTTTGGAAGCTTCCGTGCCGCCTGTGGTGCCGCCTGCGCAGAAGAGGCCTGCAGGAGTGGCGGCGGCTACGCCTTCGGCCAGCGGCGTGGGGAGTTTGCCCGCCGCTTTCCATTCTCCTTGCGGCGTGCGCACGTAAATGCCGTCCGTATAGATCTTGGAAGGCGCGGCGCCAGGTTCTTTGGCGGCGAAGTCCGAGCCGCCTGCCATGATGAACGTGCCATCCGGGAAAAAGCCGCAGAACGCCCTTGCGGCTTTCGCAGGGGCTTTTTCTTCTCCATGCCATTCCACTACAACGGGTGTTGCGAACGCAGCCATCGCGAAAACGGCCGCTATTGCCGACGAGAGCATTTTGCGCATTTTTTCTCCTGATTTGCCTGTTTGCGGATATTTTACCATATTCCGTCCGCGCTTTCAACCGCGCAGACGCTCCGCGCCACGCCCTTATACCACCCCGGCGGTAGGGCGGGCAGACCCATGCCCGCCGCTAAATGGAAGAGGCTGCTTGCGCGAACTCCAGAAGGTCGGGGTAGTGCGCGATAGCTTGCGCGTCAAGTGAAGTAGGCTGGGCGTTTACGATGAAGACCTTGCCGCCGCTATGTAGTGTCGCAACAGGCAGCCCTGCCGCGGGGAATACGGTGAGCGAAGTCCCGAGCACTATCATTACATCGGCGGTTGCCGCAAGATGCTGCGCGGCGCGAAACGCTTCCTCGGGCAAGGCTTCGCCGAAAAACGTTATATCCGGCTTGTATGCAGAGCCGCATTCGGGGCAGCGAGGCACGAAAGATGCGTCCTTGCCTTCAAGCATTGTGCATATTTCGGAGAAGGTCGCCTCGTTTCCGCAACCGCGGCAATGGTGCAGAAGGGGGGAGCCATGCACTTCGTAGACGACGCTCGAGCCGGCTTTTTGGTGGAGCATGTCGATGTTCTGGGTGGCGATTCCGGCAAGTTTGCCGATGTCTTCCAGATGCTTCAATGCCTTGTGTACGGGTCCGGGCGTGAAGTCTTTTAGTCCGTAGACGAGCGAGCGGCATCCGCGATAGTAGATGGAGGGGTCGCGGTCGAACCAGTCTATGTCGAAGATGCGCTCGGCGTCCGGCTGTTTGTAGAGTCCCTGCGGGCCGCGGAAGTCCGGGATGCCGCACAGGGTGGAGATGCCGGCTCCTGTCAAGACGGCGAGCGAGCGGCTTCCCTTTATTGCTTTTACGAGTCTTTCCATGTCAGGCGATTTCGCGCTTCATGTTCTTGAGCGAGGTCCACATGCTGCGCTTTACCTTCATCTGCTCCGGAGAATCGGGCGTGAAGCGGAGGATGTATTCCGGAGAAAATGTGAACAGGGCGAGTTGAGCGCCTATTCTCAGCCATTTGCCGTAGGAAGCCGGAGTGCCGGGGAAGAACTTTTTGAGGGCGCCTCCGCCGAGAATGACGTACACGTTAGCTTCCGGCAACGGGGCGTCGACGACTACGGGCACGGCTTCCGGCGCATAGCCGAGCCCCGTCGTGATTTTCGCAATCATCTCCGCGGCTTGCCCCTTTAGCGGATGATGATGCAGGAATACGAACGGGTAGCGGTTTCCTGGCGGAGGGTTGCGACCTTCGTGTTTCGGGAGCGGGGCGGGCTCTGTGTGCGAGTCGCTCCGCCCCTGCGGGATGTTGTGCGCCGCCTCGGGCGTTTCTGGCTCCGGGTTTCGGGCGGCGCCAGGTGCAACATGCTCCGCGCTGCCCGAAGCCATTGATTGGGCGGGCGCGACCCGCGCCCCGCCACCCGTGCCGCGCAGGAGCGCCCTATCCATTTCGACAAGACGCCTGCCAAGCTCGCGCTCCAGTTGAAGCGCGGCCTCGAAACCGTCGAGTATGGCCGCTAGAGAGGTCACGCCTTGGGTGGTTCGTGGAAGCCGTAGGGGTTGTTCTTCTGCCAACGCCATGCGTCTTCGCACATTTCGTCGATACCGCGCACGGCCTTCCAACCGAGTTCGGCGGCGGCGAGGGAGGGGTCTGCCCAGCACTCGGCGATGTCTCCGGGGCGGCGCGGCTGGATCTTGTAGGGAACGGGCCTGCCGCTCGCCTTCTCGAACGCCTTTACAATCTCAAGCACGCTATAGCCGTTGCCGGTGCCGAGGTTGTAGATCTTGAGACCGAGCTTCGGGTTGGCCTCGAGCTTCTCGATTGCCTTGAGATGCCCGATGGCGAGATCCACGACGTGTATGTAGTCGCGCACGCCCGTGCCGTCGCGCGTCGGGTAGTCGTTGCCGAAGACGTTGAGTTCGGGAAGCCTGCCCACTGCGACCTGCGCGACATACGGCAGAAGGTTGTTCGGGATGCCGGCGGGGTCTTCGCCGATGAGGCCGGACTTGTGCGCACCAATCGGGTTGAAGTACCTCAGCAGTATGACGTTCCATTCCGAGTCGGCCTTCTGGACGTCCTTGAAGACCTGCTCCATCATCAGCTTCGTCCAGCCGTAGGCGTTGGTGCAGCCGGGCGTGGGGAAGTCTTCGCGAATCGGCACGGAAGCGGGATTGCCGTATACCGTGGCGGAAGAAGAGAATACGATGTTCTTGCAGTTGTGGTCGGCAAGGCACTTGAGAAGCGTGAACGTGCCGCCCAGATTGTTGGCGTAGTATTTGAGCGGAATCTTCGTCGATTCGCCCACGGCCTTCAATGCGGCGAAGTGGATGGCGGCCTGGAAGGGGCCATCCTTATCCAACACCTCATTGAGCGCCGCTTCGTCGCGTATGTCCACCTTGTGGAATACGGGAGTCTTGCCCGTGATTTCCTTTACGCGCTCAAGCGATTTTTCGCTCGAGTTGCAGAGGTTGTCCACGACTACGACTTCGTGTCCGGCCTGGAGGAGCTCCACGACCGTATGGCTGCCGATGAATCCGGCGCCGCCTGTGACTAGTATCTTCATGTCCGTTTGTTTTCCTTTCTCAAGAGATATTTTACCATATTCCGGCTATCTGCGCCACGACTTCCCGTAAGCCCCTCCGCCGTAGCCGTAGCGGTCGCGCCCGCCCGTGCCGTAGCCCCGGCCGTAACTTCCGCCATAGCCGCCTCCGTAACCCCCGCCGTAGCTGCGGTAGGCGTTCTGTTCGTAGGATTCGATGCTTTCCACGTCGACGAGGTTGCGGGGGATGTTCTTCAGGAAGACCGACGCCCCCACGGGGAACTCGCCGCCTTCCGGTGCGCGTCTCATGCGGGGCGCGTACATGAAAAGCATGTCCTTGGCGCGCGTCACGACGACATAGAAGAGCCTGCGTTCCTCTTCGTCGCGTCCTTCCTCGGAGGCTTTCGCGCTCGGGAACATTCCTTCGCAAAGCCACGGCACGATTACCACCGGCCACTCCATGCCTTTGGCCTGGTGCACGGTGGAGAGTGTGATGCGGTCTTGCGTCGGGTCGTTCTTGCGGAGGTCGAGATTGGTCATGAGTGCGGCGTCGGCGAGATATTCGTCGAGTTCGCGCTCTTCGCCCGCGAGGTCGCTTGCGAGTTCCTTCACGTCCGAGAGGCGCTCCTCGGCTTCTTCGTTCTCCCATTCGCGCTTGAGGTAGTTTTCGTAGAACGCTTTGATGAAGTCGGCCGCCGGCATTCCTTGCTGGCCGTTCTCCATATGAGTCGCCACCTTGGACATCGCATCCGCGATTCCCGGCCAGAGCGGACGCGCCTTTGCGCCCAGCATGTCGCCCAACGCGCCGCGTTGCGCAGGATCGAACATGTTGAAGCGGCATGAAAGCTTTTGCCACATCTTTTTCGCGCCCGCGTCCCCGACTCCGGGCAGGAGCGTGATGAAACGCATGAACGACATCTCGTCGCGATCGTCCGCTATGAGCCGGAGATACGCAAGGACGTCTTTGACATGTTCCTTTTCAAAGAAGCCCGTGCCGCTCGTGAGCCTGTAGGCGAAGCCGGAGGTGTGGAGGGTCTTTTCGATTTCGACGGAGTGGAAATGGCTCCTGTAGAGTATGGCAATATCCCTGTTGGCGTAGCCTATCGCCTTGAGGCGCGTGACAAGATTGAGTATCTCCTTCGCCTGCGCCTTGGAGTTGTATACCCTGTAGATCTTCGGCTTGTTGTTATCGCCCTGGCGTGTCGGGCGCAGGTTCTTCTGGAACTGCCCGGGGACATCCTTCATCACGGTGTTCGCGATATTTAGGATGTCAGGCATGCTGCGGTAGTTGCGTTCAAGCTTGACGATGCGGCAGCCGGGCCAGCGCTGGGGGAAGCGCATGATGTTATCGATTTGCGCTCCGCGCCAGGTGTAGATGCACTGGAAGTCGTCGCCCACGGCCATTATATTTCTGTGCTTCGCGGCGAGTATGTCAGTGAACTCCGCCTGCACGATGTTCGTATCCTGGTATTCGTCCACCAGAATGTAGCGGAAGCGTTCCTGCAAAATCTCCCGTGCGTGCGCGCATTCTTTCAATAGCCTCAAGCCGTAGACGATTAGGTCGTCGAAGTCCATGGCCGAAAGCTCGCGTTTGCGTTCGGCGTAGGCTTGGGCTACCTGGAGTATTTCCGCCGGCGTGAATCCCGCAGCCTTTGTGAGCCAGCGTTTGGCGACCCTTTCCACATCCACCATCTCGTTGGCCGCTTCGCTTATCATCTTGGCGACTATCTCCTTCTTCGGGAAGTCTTTCGGGTTGGCGATGCGGGCTTTGATGATTTCGGAGAGTATCTTCTTCTGGTCGTCGTCGTCGAGAATCTTGAAAGAGGATTTGAAGCCGAAGAAGCCGGCCCAAGTCCTTAGGAGGCGTGCGCAGATGGAGTGGAAGGTGCCGCTCCAAATCAAGTCGGCGTCTTCGCCCACCACGACGCGCGCGCGCTCCACCATTTCCTTGGCGGCGCGGTTGGTGAATGTCAAAAGGAGTATGCTTTCGGGTGCTGCGCCCTGTTCGAGAAGGAACGCCACCCTGTGCACCAGGGTGCGCGTCTTTCCCGTGCCTGCGGCGGCGAGGACGAGCAAGGGCCCGTCTCCCGCCGTCGCGGCTTCGCACTGCTCCGGGTTGAGGAGTTTGGCGAAATCCGTCATTCCGCGCCGAGGCAAATGCCGTTCTTGAGAATGTCGGAGGCGTCGAGCGCGTAGGCGGGGTCGATCTCCACGGTGAGGCCGTCAGCCACGGTGACGCCGGCTTCGGAGAGCCATTTGCGCCACTTATTCTGCATGTCCGCCTTGCATGTGGCGGGCGAGTCGCTGCCTTCGGCGTTCTTCACGGGCGAGAACTCTTCCTTCTGGTCGAAGGCGAGGAACGCTGCTTTCTTCGCGTTGGGGAGAATGTCGAAGATGAACTTCTCGAACTTGTAGCCGTTGGGTGCGTCGGGCTTGACTACCTTTCCCTTGGCGTCGACGAAGGGAATCTTCTTGAACGCGAGGTGGAGGGGCATCGCCTTGCTGGCTTCCTTGTCGAGGAACGCGCGGTCGAACACGTGGATCGCCGGAGAGCCGTACTTGAAGTAGAGCTCGCCCTTGCCGTCCTTGCGCTCGCACTGTTCCCTGGTCATTTCGGTGTATTCGACCATGCGGAAGGAGTCGCCGAACTTCATGGGCATGCCGACCTTCTCGAAGGGGTCGCGCTTTGCGCAGAGCTTGAGCGAATAGTCGCTCTTCTCCAGCACGTGGTAGCCGATGAAGGCGGGGTCTGCGATTTCGACGAGAGGATTGTCCACCTGGAAGAAGAATACGCTCTTGATGCCGCGCTTCTTCATGTCGGCGAGAGCGCCGGAACGCTTGAGGGCGGCGAGAAGGCCGCCGTGGCCGTCCGGGCTCATGAAGACGTGGCCGGGTTGGTCGAGGATGATCTTCCCTTCCTTCGTCATGCCGGGCCACATGCCCTGCGTGAAGAAGAAGACGTCTTTTTTGTCGAGCCCGAAATATTTGTTCTCTTCGAAGCAGGCCTTTGTGGCCGCATCGTTCATCTCGCTCGTCATCACGTAGAAGGGGATGGTCTTGCCGTATCTGAGCGAGCGGGCGAGAATCTTGCGTGCGTGGAAGTAGAAGAGAGGAGCATCGGTCGCAGGGCCTATCGGATAGCAGCCTTTGGGTCCTTCGTAGCCGAGGCGCGAACCCTGGCCGCCTGCGACGAGCAACGCCGCCACGCGCCCCGCCTTGAGTTCCTTCTCGCCCGCGGCGACGGCGTCTTTGAGGGCTTTGCCCTTGAGGACGGCCACCTTGGGCGCCTTGCCTTTGGAACTGTCTGGCGGTTCAGAGCCGGTCTTCAACGTCGCCGCGCACTGCGCGAGACTCTTCGGCTCGATCGTCGCAATCTGGGCGAGCAGCGCTTCGCGCTCTTTCTTGCCCAGTTTCTTCCAGTGTGCGAGGACATGCTCTTGACCGCATTTGGCGAGCATCTTGGTCGCTTCTTCGTATGTCATTTCGATGTTTCCTTTCTGGCTTTGAAATATTCTACCGTCTTGGCGAGCCCTTCGTCCAGCGTCACTCTCGGCTCCCAGCCGAGGAGCGTCTTCGCAAGCGAGATGTCGGGCTTGCGCCGCTTCGGGTCATCGCCGGGAAGAGGCTTCAAAACGATTTTGGATTTGGATTCCGGGATAAGGGCGAGCGTCCTTTCGGCGAGTTCCTTTACCGTCCTTTCATCGGGGTTGCCGGTGTTTATGACAGGCGCGATGAAGCCGCGGGCCGAGAAAAAGGCGCGCACTTCATCTTTGCCCAGCGCCATGTATTTGCGCATTGCCTCTATGAGGTCGCTCACGAATTGGAAAGAACGCGTCTGCGAGCCGTCGCCATAGATGGTGATGTCGGCGTCGGCAAGCGCCTGGACGATGAAGTTCGACACTACGCGACCATCCTGCGGATGCATCCGCGGGCCGTAAGTATTGAATATCCTGACCATGCGTGCATCCGTGCCGTAGGTGCGGATATGGTCGCAAAGGAGTGTTTCGGCCATTCGTTTGCCTTCGTCGTAGCAACTGCGGATGCCGATGGTGTTCACGTTGCCCCAGTGCTCTTCCTTCTGGGGATGCTGCAACGGGTCGCCGTATATCTCGCTTGTGGAGGCGTGGAGAAGTTTCGCGCCGTCGCGCCGCGCGAGCGAGAGCGAGAGGAGTATTCCTTTAATAGAGGTAAGAGCCGTCCTCAAGGGGTCGGCCTGGTAGTGGACCGGGCTCGCGGGGCAGGCGAGGTTGTAGATCTCGTCAAACTTGCACGATGCGAACTCGGCTTCGGTCGCATCCCGCACATCGCGTTCCACGAACGTGAAAGCGGGATTCTCTTTGAACGAAGCGAGATTTTCAAGAGAGCCAGTCAGAAGGCTGTCCACCGCCACCACTCTGAAGCCTTCGCCGAGAAGCCTTTCGCAAAGATGGCTGCCTATGAACCCTGCGCCGCCTGTCACCAATGCCGTCTTTTGCATTGCACTCATTCCGCTTGGCCTTCGTCAGGCGTTGTGGATGGCGTCGTTTGCCGCAGCGACTTTCGCCTTCAGCTTTGCCTTGTGCTCGTGGAATTTCTCCCTGAGCGCGGGGTCTGCCGTGCCGAGGATCTGAATTGCGAGAAGGGCGGCATTCACAGGGCCTGCGCTTCCGAGGGCAACCGTCGCCACCGGTACTCCGCCCGGCATCTGCACTGTCGCATAGAGCGCGTCGAGTCCGTTCAGCGCACCGCCTGCTACAGGTATGCCGATTACGGGAAGAACCGTGCCTGCTGCAAGCACGCCTGCAAGATGCGCCGCCCCGCCTGCCGCTGCGATGATAACCTTGAGCCCGCGCGATTCTGCGCTGGAAGAATACTCGAGTGCCACTTCTGGCGTCCTGTGCGCCGATATGACGCGTGTCTCGTAGCCGACGCCGAAGCCGTCAAGCGTATCGCATGCTTTCTTCACCAGCGGCCAATCGGAGTCGCTTCCCATCACTATCCCTATTTGCGCCGCTTTCCCGTTTTCTGACATCTAAACTCTCCTTTCTCGGGCCCTAGCCCATATTCGGCGCATATTTTACCATATCTCCCCGCCCCTTGTCCACCGGGAGAGGCCGACTAACCCATTGCGGCGCGGTGGCGTGGTAGGGCGTGGTAGGGCGGCGAGACCCCTCGCC
>DFGM01000135.1:0-8242 GCA_002371755.1 Verrucomicrobia bacterium UBA3750
GTCAACATCGGCATCGGCGGCAGCGATTTGGGCCCCGTGATGGCCAATATCGCCCTCACACCTTACTCGAAGAGGGATATGAAGTTCTTCTTCGTCTCGAACGTCGATTCCACCCACCTCGCCGAAACCCTGCGCGAAACGAAAGCCGAAGAGACGCTCTTCATTGTCGCGTCCAAGACTTTCACCACGCAGGAGACGATGAGCAACGCCGAAGCAGCGCGTGAATGGCTCGTGAAGGAACTTGGCTCTCCCAAGGCCGTCGCAAGCCATTTCGTCGCCGTCTCCACCGCTGCGAAGGAAGTGGCGGCGTTCGGCATCGACACGAAGAACATGTTCGGCTTCTGGGATTGGGTCGGCGGCCGCTATTCCCTCCCTTCCGCCATCGGTCTTTCGCTCATGATTTCAATCGGGCGCAAGAACTATGCGCGCCTCCTCAAGGGATACTGGAAGATGGACAAGCACTTCCGCACGGCGAAGTTCGAGAAGAACATGCCCGTGGTGATGGCGCTTCTCGGCATCCTCTACTCCAACGGATATGGCGCGGAAAGCTACTGCATCCTCCCCTACGACCAGTATCTGAGCCGCTTCCCCGCCTATTGCCAGCAGATGGACATGGAGTCGAACGGCAAAGGCGTGGACAAGCAGGGCAACAAGGTGACGTATACGACCGGTCCCATCGAGTGGGGCGAGCCCGGCACGAACGGCCAGCACTCCTTCTACCAGCTCATCCACCAGGGCACGCACCTCATCCCGTGCGACTTCATCGGCTGCTCGCGCACCCACAACCCGATCGGCGACCTGCACGACAAGCTGATGGCCAACCTCTTCGCCCAGACCGAAGCGCTCGCGTTCGGCAAGACCGCCCAGGAATGCCGCAAAGAAGGCGTCCCCGAAGAACTCGTTCCTTTCAAGACGTTCGAAGGCAACAGACCCACGAATACGCTTCTCACCGACGAACTCACGCCCGAGACGCTCGGCGCGCTCGTCGCGCTCTACGAGCACAAGGTGTTCGTGCAAGGCGTCATCTGGAATATCTACAGCTTCGACCAGTGGGGCGTGCAGCTCGGCAAGGTGCTCGCAAAGGGCGTGCTGAGCGACCTCGTAGCAAAGAAGCCGAAGATGAAGCACGACGCTTCCACCAACCAGCTTATCGCGCGCTACCGCAAGGCAGTGGGAAGGTGAAAGCGGCCGTCATAGGCCACCCGGTGGCCCATTCGCTCTCGCCCGTCATGCACAGCGCCAACTTGAAGGCGCTGAGCCTTTCGGGCGAGTACGGCAAGGTGGACGTCGAAGAAAAAGACCTCGGCGCGTTTATCGCGAAATGCCGCAGCGAGGGCTACACCGGGCTCAACATCACGGTGCCCCACAAGGTGGCCGTGATGCGCTATCTGACGCGCCTCGACGAATCCGTGCGCCGCTACGGCTCGTGCAACACGGTGAAGTTCTGCGAGGACGGGGCGATAGAGGGCTACAACACCGATGTCGCAGGATTCCTCCAGTGCCTCGCCTCGCACGGCGTCTCCATCGCCGGCAGGAAGTGCCGCATTATCGGCTGCGGCGGAGCGGGGGGAGCCATCGCAAAAGCGTGCGTCTATGAAGGCGCGGACGAAGTAGGCGTGAGCGCAAGACGTGACGAGTCGATGGAGTCTCTCAGACACGAGCTGGAGGCGTTGTGCGCCAAGACGAAGTTGCTCAAGGTGCCACCTGGGGATTGCCGGGCGATGAGGGCGGCCGACATAATAGTGAACGCTACGCCCGTGGGCCTAAAACCGGGCGACGGGAGCGTTCTGCAGGCAGAATGCTTCCGCCCGGGGCAGTTCGTTTTGGACATCATCCCCACGCGCACCCTGCCGCCAACAGCGGCTCTTGCGCGCGCGTGCGGCGCGGATGCCGCAGGGGGGCTCGAGTTTCTCGTCGAGCAAGGCGCAAGAGCCTTTGAAATCTGGACGGGGCTCCGCGCCGACCGCGCAGCCATGGCCACCGCCCTGGAAGCTGAGGTGTAAACGGTTCGTCAAGCGCACATTCCGCAGGGGCGCGGGTTGCGGACGGGCGGGGCGTTTTGGTATAATATGCGGTGCATGGCCGATGCCGGCCGTGCGGAAACTTACAACAACAGCCGGGCCTGAAGAAACAGACGCGGTAAACAAAAGAAAGCAGAAAAAAGAGATGAGCGAAATCAAGGTGCTGCAGTTCGGGGAGGGCAACTTCCTGAGATGTTTCATAGATTGGATGGTCCAGAAGATGAACGACAAGGCCGGGTTCGACGGCGCCGTGCAGATAATCCAGCCTATCGGCGACGAGCTGTGCGTGCCTTCGAAGATTCTGAACGACCGCGGCGGCAAGTACCACACATGCCTTAGGGGCGTCATCGGCGGCAAGACCGTGGAGGAAATCGAAGAGATTACCTGCGTCAAGGGCGTGGACATGTGGCAGAATCTCGATAAGTACACCACCCTTCCCTCGCTCAGGTTCGTATTCTCCAACACCACCGAGGCGGGCATCCAGTATGTGAAGGATCAGGTGACGTTCCCCTCGAAGGTGGCGAAGTTCCTCGAAACGCGCCGCGCAGCCGGTCTCAAGGGCCTCGTGTTCATCCCGTGCGAACTCATCGAGCATAATGGCGACAACCTCAAGAAGTGCATCCTCCAGTATGCGGCCGATTGGGGCAATGCGGCGCTTGCGGAGTATGTCGAAAAAGAATGCGTGTTCTGTTCCACGCTGGTGGACCGCATCGTCGCCGGCCGCCCAGACCCCGAATCGGCGGAACGCTACGCCCGCGAACTCGGCGAAAAGGATGACGTGCTTGTTTGCGGCGAACCCTTCCACTTCTTCGTCGTCGAGACTCCCGCGGGATTCGACCTCGAGGCGGAACTTCCCCTCAAGAAGGCGGGCGTCAACGTGGTCTACACGCCCGACATGCAGCCCTACCGCACGCGCAAAGTCCGCTTCCTCAACGCAACGCACACCACTCTCGTCTATGCCGGTCTCGAGAAAGGCTTCACGGAAGTCGCGCAGTGCATAGAAGATCCCGAGTTCAACAAGTTCGTGCGCAAGGTAATCTTCGAGGAAATCTTCCCCACGGTGGAACTCCCGGATGCGGAAAAGAAGGAATACGCCGAAAACGTGCTCGAACGCTTCGCCAACCCCTTCGCCCACCACCAGCTCTCGTCCATCGCCCTAAACACGATAGCGAAATGGAAAACGCGCTGCCTGCCTGTCGTATGCGACTACTACAAGCTCTACGGCAAGCTGCCCGAGGCGATGATCCAGGGCTACGAAGCCATCGCGCGCCACTACGACTCTGCGCACTGACGAACGGCCGCCGAAACCCGAAACCTTATTTGCAATCAGGACTTCCTATGGCAGACAAGAAACCCAGGCCTTTCATCAACGACGACTTTCTTCTGAACACGAAGACGGCGCGCGAGCTCTACCACGGCTATGCCGAGAAGATGCCAATCATCGACTATCACTGCCACCTTCCGCCGGTGGAGATCGCAGAGGACAAGCGTTGGGACGACATAGCCGACGTATGGCTCGGGGGCGACCACTACAAGTGGCGGCAGATGCGTTCCAACGGTTTCGAGGAGCGGCTGTGCTCGGGACGCGGCAAGGACGGCTGCGCATCGGGCTGGGAGAAGTTCGAAGCGTTCGCAAAGACGATGGAGCGCCTCGTGAAGAACCCGCTTTTCGACTGGTCGCATCTTGAGCTCGCCCGCTACTTCAATGTCACCGAACGCCTGTGCGGCGAATCCGCAAAGAGAATCTACGCGAAGTGCAACAAACAGCTCAAGGCGAAATGGTTCTCCGCGCGCGGTCTCATGAAGAAGTCCAACGTCGCCGTGGTCTGCACCACCGACGACCCCGTGGACTCGCTCGAACACCATCTCGCCATCGCCAAGGCGCCGTTCGGCACGCAGATACGTCCGGCCTGGCGCAGCGACAAGGCGAGCAAGGTCGAGAACATCAAGGCGTGGAACGAGTGGATTGACAAACTTTCCGCCGCCTCCGGCATCGCCATAAAGACGATGGACGACTTCCGCGAGGCGATGCAGAAGCGGCACGACTTCTTCGCCTCCGCCGGCTGCCTCGTTTCCGACTACGGCATCACCGAGATTTTCGCCGCCGACTATACCGAGGCCGAACTCAAGGCAATCTTCAAAAAAGCCCGCGTCCAGAAGAAGGCGCTCACGCCCGAAGAAGCGTTGAAGTTCAAGAGCGCCTGGCTCTATGAAGGACTCAAGGCGGATGCGAAGGCAAACTGGTCTGCGCAGCTCCATTACAACTGCCTGCGCGACCTCAACGGCGCGATGTATGACGTAATGGGTCCGGATACCGGCTTCGATTGCATCGGCGACTGGTCGGTCACGGAAAGCCTTGCGAAGCTTTTCGACCGGCTTGAACGCGAAGACGCGCTCCCGCGCACGATTCTCTACTCCCTCAATCCGAAGGACAACGAGATGCTCGCCACGGTGATGGGCTGCTTCCAGAAAGCGCCCGACCGCGGCAAGATACAGCTTGGCGCGGCGTGGTGGTTCCTCGACCAGAAGGATGGCATGAAGAAGCAGATGGAGGCGCTCGCCGCTCTCGGCTCGTTCGGCAACTTCGTGGGCATGCTCACCGACTCGCGTTCGTTCCTCAGCTACACGAGGCACGAATACTTCCGCCGCCTCCTCTGCCAGAAACTCGGCGAAGAAGTGGAGAAGGGGGAAATCCCGAACGATGTGAAATGGCTAGGCGGAATCGTGAGCGACATATCGTTCAACAACGCGAACCGCTACTTCGGCTTCAACGCCTGAGCGCAGACGCGAGAAAAAGAAAAGCCCCGGACCGCGCATCGAAGCGCAGTCCGGGGCTTTTTGGTCAGGTTGCGATGGCTTAGACCACCTTCACCTTCTTCGCGAGCTTCACGAGCTCGGCATCCGGCGTGGAGTGGCCGTGCGTAGCCAGAACGAGCGTGTAGGCGCCCGGTTCGGGAGCGCTGCCAAGCTGTCCGGAGACGCAAATGCCGCTTTCATTTACACCCACGGCGCGGGCCGCAGCCGCAGCAGTGCCGTCCGCCTTGAGAAGTTCAATCCCCTCTCCGGCGTTTTGCGCACTGATGTTGCTACCGGATATGTAGAACTCCTCCGTCCCGGAGATTACGCCTGTGCCGGCACCGGCCTTGTCCGCAACCGTATCGATTCTCGGCGCATCGGCGGAATCGCCCATCTTCGGGACGATTCCCTCGACAGCCTTGACGAGCTGCGGATGGCTCGTGGCGATTACGGTGAACCCGTTGCCATCGCCGAGGGGCGCATCCATGCTTTCGACGGAACCCGTGATGCCGGGAGCGAACGTCACGACCGGGCTGAGGCTCACGGTGTTGAGGTTCTCGCAAACCTCGATCGCCACCTGTTCGGCGATTGCCCTCACCGCGAGCTTGAACTCGCTCTCGTTCGCACTCGCCGTCAAGTCCTTGCAGCACAGTGCCGCAAGGCGGTCGAGTCCGGTCGTGGCCGCAGAGACGACCATGCCCGTGTATTTGCCTTCGAGCGTCTCGAAGGCGCCTGATACCTTGATTACCTTGATTGACATATTAGTCCATCCTTTCTGTTTGTGTTTTGCCTTACTCCGCCGCGACGAGCTTCACTGCCTTGCGAGCCATGGAAACGCCGTAGGTTTCGTCGTAGCCTCCGCGGGTCGCGACGAGCAGCACGTAGTCGCCTTCCTCGGCGAGCGGCAGGGTCGCGAACTTTACCGCGAGCACTGTATCCGTCGATTCGAGGATGGTGGCCTTTGCCACTATCGTTCCTGCCTTGTCGAGAAGCATCACGCCCTCGTCCGCTGCCGCCGTGTTGATGCGCAGGTTGAGACCTGTGATGAAGACCTCGACGCCTTCGGAGTTGGTGATGACGCCTTCAGTCTTCGCGATCGTATCGGCGATGCGCCTGATGGAAGCCTTGGCTCCCTCAGTCGTGTTCTTGCCGGTTGCTCCCGCGAAGAGTGCCGCAAGCGCACTCTTGGTCTGGATGTTGGTCGCGAGCTTGTGCTTCGCCGCGTTCCACTTCTCGTTGAGCGAATCGAAGACGCCCTTCACGGAAAGCGAGACCTGGAAGAAGTCCTCCAGATTCACGCGATTGCCCGCGACGAGCTCTTCCTTCACTTTGTCCGCCAGGCGTTCCGTGCAGAAGCGCAGTTTCGACGGATTCATGCCTGCGCGAGCCGCAGCGCGGTCGCACAGAGTCTGCATATCCACCGAACCATTCGTCGGAATGACGCAGCGGTAGTACGCCTTGGAGCCCGTATCGAGCTTGCAAGGCACGGTCTTGAACGGTATCTCGTTCATGTATTCCTCCTGTGTTTATGTTTGTTGACTTATGGAAGAAGCCGCACTCACGGTCCCTCCGGGTGTCTAATCAAAATTTCGGGGGTCCATTATCAGGAAAAACGAAAAAAGTTGAAAAAAGTTTCCGCCCCTCCCTCCAGACGCCCATTTCGGGCGTGTCTAAACCGCCTATATATAATAAGGACGCGCGCGCGAGGGCGCACCCTACCACGCGACAGCACGGGACATCCGCGACACCAGCGACCCGGCGGTAGGGCGGGCAGACCCTTGCCCGCCGCAGCGCATCACGCAACATTACGCCGGCGCACTCTTGCACACTGAGGGCGTTTGACTTTTTCAAAAGGTAATTTCAAAACCCCCGAATATATCTCACGCCAAGTTCGCCAAGTGCGCGAAGTTTTGTTTTTAGGGTCACTTTGCGAACTTAGCGGACTTTGCGTGAGACTAAAAAGAGGGTTTTGCAACTGGCTCTCAAGTATTCGCTCCGGGTGAACTGCGGCGGCGGTTTCTTCTCGCCGCCCTACCACGCGACAGCACGGAACATCCGCGACACCCGCGACCCGGCGGTAGGGCGGGCAGACCCTTGCCCGCCGCAGCGTATCACGCGGCATCGCGGCGTGAACGGGCGAGACGCCCGTTCCCCCAGTTTCCAGCCCGCCGCGCCGTTTCAGGTCACACCACGCCATCATCCACCCAATGCCCATCGCCCGGGAATCCAATGGGCATTGAATACGAAAGTAATGCCCATCACTCGCCGGAGTGATGGGCATTGGTCGCCGGAGTGATGGGCATGAAGCGGGGATGCTACTGTGCAGAAGAAGATTCGCCGCGCCGCCAGGCGTCAAGCTGCTTCTTGGCACAGTTGGTGGTCACAGTCTCGACGCCTCGCGAGAACGCAGTGACGGTATCCGCCAGCTTGTCGACCGTCCAGACGTGGAACTCGAAACCCGCATCGTGCACAGCCTTTACAAAATCGGCCGTCACGATTTCCGGGTCGTACTGCGCATCTACGCCATCCACGCCCAACTTGCGGCATTTGGCGATGATGCCATCCGCCGTAATCGGATGACGCTTGCCGTCGGCGCCCTTGGGACGCGCCGAAACGAGCCAATAGACCTTGTAATCCGGCATTTCGCGTTTCAGGGCCTTGCAGGATTCCTCGTTGAACGAAATGAAAAGCGTATTTTCCGGCGTCGCTTTGGACTGCGCGGCGAAAACGCGCTTGATTGCCGGCACGATTTCTGGGCCGGGCTTCACCTCGACATATATCTTGCGTCCGTCGCGGGCGAGGGCAAGCACTTCTTCAAGCAGCGCAGGCCGCGTCCCTTTGAAGCGCGAATCCTTCCACTTGCCCCAGTTGCCGACGTCCACTTTCTCCAGCTCCGTCCAAGTGACGTCGCAGCAGGCTTTCGTATTCGCGCCGCCCGTGGTGCGCTTGAGGTTATTGTCGTGGAACGTGAAAACGCGCCCGTCCTTCGAGAGGTAAACGTCGCACTCGAAACCGAAACCGCGCTCCACCGCCATTTTGTACGCTGGGAGCGTATTTTCCGGCGCATCATGCGACTCGCCGCGATGGGCAATAAGCGTATTATAGTCTGGAGACGCCGCAAACACGGCGCCGGCCGACAGGATTGACAAAAGAATAGTCTGTTTTTTCATCGTATATACTCCCGGTCTTTCTTGATTTGAATAGCAGAGCCGCCTGAGCGGACAGTAGGCATTATATCATATTTTCCGTCCCGCGAATAGCACAAACATTCCAAACCTCATGGCGACGCGAGTTCACGGCGCATTTAGCCTGTGGACATTGGATACTGGATATTGGATAAATGTGGAAATGTGAAAATATCCAACAGCCAACAGCCAATATCCAATTTGCCACGCCATCATTGGATATTGGATACTGGATATTGG
>DFGM01000135.1:8350-9210 GCA_002371755.1 Verrucomicrobia bacterium UBA3750
TCTATCGCACCAGATCGTAGACGCGTACGTAGTCCACGAGGAACTCGTCTCCTGCGGCGGCAGCTGTATCCAGCTCCGGAACCGGCTTGCCTGTCATGCGGTCGTTGCGGTACCACTTCGCCTCGGTAGTGAGAAGGACAAATTCCTCCGTCTGCGAAACCGCCTCGCCCTCGCCCTGGCCGACCTTCGGGCCGTGCTGTCTGCCGTCGATGAAGAACGTGTAGCCGTCCGGCTCCCACAGCATACCGAACACGTGGAACTGCGTTTCATCGAGCTTGACGGAATTCGGGCCGTTGAACGCCTCCGGCGTCACATCCTTCGGACGCCTCGGGACGCAGAACCCGAGATAGTCCGCACCGTAACCGTTCGCATGGAAATAGTGCGGAATCACTTCGCCGACCTCGAACGACTCCATGATATCGTGTTCGATTCCCGCAAAGCGCGGATCGAGCGAGCAGCCCTGCGTGGGCGTCTGCATCCAGAACGCCGACCACCATCCCGGCATCTGCTGGAGGCGGCAGCGGCATTCGTAATAGCCGTAGCGGTGCGCGAACTTCGCCTTCTCGCGCTTCGGAAGCGGCCAGAAGCCCTTTGGATTCTCCTCGTGCGGAACATCCCAGACGAGTTCGCCCGTCTGGAGCTGCGGCGAGACGAACTGCCCGTCCTCGCGCTTGACGAGCTTCAGGTGAAGAAGCCCGTCCTTCACTTCGACCGCGTTGTCCTCGGGCGTAGCGAACCAGTGCGCGCGCCGCCCCCAGAAATTCGTGCGATACGACCATTTCGATTCGTCCAGCCGGTCGCCGTCAAACTCGTCCGACCACGCCAGCTTGAACGTCTTGCCCTCCGGCAGAAGCGACGGC
>DFGM01000064.1 GCA_002371755.1 Verrucomicrobia bacterium UBA3750
GGAACATCCCCACGTGAGTGGGGAAAACTCTGCGGTACAGCTCCGCCGTGCGCTCCTCCACGGAACATCCCCACGTGAGTGGGGAAAACTATCCGCACGTCCAGCAGCCGAAGTATAATGTCGGAACATCCCCACGTGAGTGGGGAAAACACTAACAATTATTTGGACATTTATCCAAACGGCATTAAAGATTCGGAATATCTGCAGGCGGACATTATAGCATAAAGCCGAGTTGCCGTGCAATTGCCGATTGTCAAAGATCGATTTGCGGCCAGGAGCTGTCAATCTGCGTGTTTTCAAGCGACAAGCGCGCAAGGATGGAAGCCAAATACCAAAGGGATCGAACATCTTCGCGATTATAGGAAATTAGTCGTTCAAGCGGATTTTGATTTCCCGATCGCATGTATTCGCTCCACAGCCGAATGGCGTCCCTGCCGTTTGAGCATTCTGCATCGCGTCTTTCAAAGCCGATTTCGTTCTCAATAGTCTTCAGCCCATGCCGCAAACCGAAGTGCCTAGCCTCGTCCATCAGATCTACTTGAGCCGGGACAATTGACAATCCAAACGTTTTGCATACAAACGGCGTGTCAAACCGTTTTGAATTGAATCCGGCAAGAATACTCGTCTTCGCCCATACGTCAAGGAAGTCGGCAAGATTGCGACCACGCACAAATGTCTCGAGTTTCCCGTCATGCAAAGCGGTGATGCATGTTATTTCCGATGCCGCCGAAACGCCATCCGTCTCGATGTCGTAGAATGTAACGCCCGGCATGAATTGAAGTATGGCGCGAATCCGATGGCCCGGAGGCAGACGGTTCACAAACCAATCTACAAGCGCCAAAGAATCAGCCTTGCGGAATTGCGCGAAAGACGTGCAAATTCGTTCCGCATGCGCCGGCGAAAAATACCTTGCAGCTTCGGCGGCTAGCTGGCCGCACGACAGCACACCGCGGCGCCGGAGCCTGATTTCCGCTTCTGGCGAAACGCCGTCGAGCAGGCAAAGGGATTGATCGAGAATAGTCACGCAGAGCATTCTCCATTCTGTTCGCCGGGATTCTCCAAAATGAGTTGCAAACCACATTTCCGCAAAAGCCTGCGGTTTGTCGCGCCGTAATTCAAGACTGTGTAGCCCTGCGCCGTGGCGTCGTCGAATATAACAAGCATGGCAAGCCCCGGCGCATTCCGGCGTATGTAGGCAAGCGTTTTCTCTCTCGTGCGAGTGTTAACGCTGCCGACGAAAACGTTGGGCTTCGGCTCGATGAACCAACGCCGCAGCAACCCTCTTGCAGCGGGCGGGATGTCGTTTGCCACTATGACGGTCATTCTTTTGCCACCAGTTTCCCGATGTCTATAGGCATGCGCAAAAGGATTTTTTCGCGCTCGATGTAGAATTTCAACCGGGAAATTACGTTCTCTTCCGAAGCCTCCGGATCCATGCCGAGAGTCTCGAATGCAGCCGGAAGCGTAGTGACCGGCTTATATATATCGGCGATGTCATAAACGAACGGAAGGACGCCTGCCGTGTGGATGAATCCCAATTGCGGCAAGTAGCCCATCGATGTCACAACGGCTGTCGTCAGCGCATACAACGCCGCATTGGCGGCCGACACGGCGCGGTTGATGCCGTCCGCCAGATCCCAGTTGGACGCGTCGTAGTTGCGCCCTTTCCATGAAACGCCGAACTTAAGCCCCATCTCCTGGTAGAGCCGTTTCACGCGCCGTCCTTCGAAGCCGCGCAGCTCTTTCACGGAATACTTCGAGACGTCCACGTCGGAGAATCGCATGGAGAACATCCGCCGCGCGACGGCGTCCCGCGTCCGCGGCGAACTTGCAAGTCCGGCCTGAAGCCGTGCCCGCTCGTTGTCGTGCGAGGTCGCAGCGCCAGTCGCGAAGAAATGCATTCCCTCCGCGCCAATCCAGCAGACAGGCGTGTCGCAGACGGCGCACGCCTTAATGGCGGCGTGCGTGACGGTAGTCCCAGGACCGAGCATCAGCGCAGAGAGCGAGGCAACGGGAATGCGCATCACCGTCCGGTCCGCGCCGATCCACTTCACGGACGAATCGTCCACCTCGATCCGTCCGTGTTCAAGGTAGAGCGGCGTCCACCGCTCCCGGACGGGCGGAATGGTCTCCAGCGGCGGCTTTTCGAAAATCGGCACCGTCTATGCCTCCAATCCTTCTCCTTGATCCCTGCGGATTCCCCGCGCGTGGAACTCGCGCTTTGCGAACGAAACGGGGACATCGAGGACTATTTCGTCCGTCTCGCCCGGCAGGGCTTCGATGACGGAAAACGCAGCGGTCGTTTCCCCAACGGTTTTTCCCCCTCGCTCCGCCGAGCGGCGCCAACGGTCGGCAAGCGCGGCGTGAGCGGCCTCGTCAGACTCGAAAACGCCTGCGAAGACAGGTTCGGTGGGAATGCAGCTCTTGCGACCGAGCCAGACACCCCAGACCGGATTCTCCAGCGCCGCCGCCATTTCGGCGACGAGCGCGTCGTCGCCGGACAGCACGGCGCCGAATACGGAATCCGCGAGATAGTCGCGATGCGTCAAATCGGTTCCACGGGGCTTTCCGTCGGCCGTTGTCGGAATCATCCGCTTCTGCCACGGATCTTCCTTGTCATAGCGAGCGCCAACGGTATGGTAGTCTGTCATGCGGTCTCCGCGTTTGAACCCGACGACCTCAAACGACAGCCGCGCCGCGCGCGCGAGCCAATCGCGGTCGCCCGCCTCGTCGTTCTTGTCGATGCCGCAGACGGCCGCGAGAAGTCCGGTGAGTCCGCTTCGCGTGGGCGCGTCGAGCGTCCCGCGATCACCGAACTTGCTCGACGCCCCCCAGCTCTGCAGTGGTGCCCTAAGGTAGAGTGCCAAATGCTTCATCGCGCTCTCCTATGCGATATCGGCAAGCATCTTCTGGATGAGAATCGGCAGAGACGCGGTTCCTTCCTTGCCCTTCTGAATCTCGCATTCGGCCTCGGCGTCAAGACCGAAGGCCACCTTGAGATCGTCCCATTCCTTCTTGATGGCGTCGATGGACGGCTCGATATAACCGCTTCCGCGCTTGGCCTGCACCGGTTTCTCGAACGCGTTCGCGAGCGAAAGCGGTTGACCGGAACGCTTCACGGCGAGCACGTAGGACGGCAGGCCCTGCCCGAACATAGAGTTCTTCCGCGCGGCGGGATTCGCGAGAATCGCTGCGCGAACGAAGTTCTCTAAGACGGCCTTGATCTGCGACTGGTCGAAGAGGTTGCTCGCCTTAAGAAGATCAAGATTGACCCCGATGTACCGGTAGTAGCACGCAGAATTGTATTCTATGTTGCCAATCTGGCCGGCACCGGCGTCATCGGCATTCTTCTTTTCGTCATCCACCGCGCTGAAGAAATCCAGTTCGCTGCGGACGGCGTGGG
>DFGM01000019.1 GCA_002371755.1 Verrucomicrobia bacterium UBA3750
AAAGCGCGCCGCCGCCGCCGAGCGCTTCGCGGCGCAGCAGCCCGGAGCGGACGAGCGGCTCCACAAGCGCCACGAATCCGCTGGCGTGGCACCCGGGATTGGCGATGCGGCGCGAGGCGCGTATGGCGTCGCGACGGGCGCCGCCTTCAAGCTCCGGGAATCCGTAAACCCAGCCGGACGCGGTGCGATGCGCGGTCGACGTGTCGATCAGCACGGCTCGCGAACCTTCGGCCAGGGCCACCGCCTCCCGAGCGGCGTCGTCTGGCAGGCACAGCACCGCGGCGTCGCAGGAATGTAGCGCATCGCGGCGAGCGGCCGGATCCTTGCGCTTCTCCTCGGACAGGGTCAAAACGTCAAGGTCGTCACGCGACGCAAGGCGGTCCGCGATGCGCAGTCCGGTCGTTCCGGCCGCGCCGTCGATGAAAACCAGTGGCTTAGGCATGGCTATTTGGAATCCTTGAGCATGGGGAAGAGTATCACGTCCCGGATGACTTCAGTGCCGGTGAGCATCATGGTGAGGCGATCCATGCCAAGCCCCAGACCGCCGGTTGGCGGCATGCCGCATTCCAGCGCCTCCACGAAATCCAGGTCCTCGCTTTCGGCGTCCTCCTCGACCTGGGCGCTGAATGCCTCTCGCTGGGCGAACGGGTCGTTCTGCTCGGTGTATCCGGGACACAGTTCGCGACCTCCGACGACGAACTCGAAGACGTCCGCCTTCGTCGGATCGTCGGGGCAGGTTTTCGCGAGCGGCACGAACTCGTGCGGAATGCGCGTGACGAAAGTCGGCTGAACAAGGGTTCTCTCGACAAGTTTGTCGTACACCTCGTGCGTGAGAAGGAGCTCGTTCCAGGCAGGATCGAAAGGCAGACCCTGCGCCTCGACGCGCTTCTGCGCCTCCGCAAGCGGCAGCTCGAACCAGTCGTCGCCCATGCGCTCCTTCACGAGCGCCTCGTAGGAAACTTCGCGGTACGGCGGAGTGAAATCCAGCTCCGCGCCGCCGTACTGCACCTTGCGCGACCCGATCACGGTGTCGCACAGATGCGGCAGCAGCCCCTCGATGATGTCCATCATCGATCGCCTGTCGCCGTAGGCCTGGTAGAGCTCGAGCACGGTGAACTCGGGATTGTGCGTGCGGTCGAGGCCCTCGTTACGGAAATCGCGGCCGATTTCGAAGACCTTGTCGAACCCGCCGACAATCAGGCGCTTGAGATAGAGTTCCGGGGCGATGCGCAGAAACACGTCGCGATCCAACGCGTTGTAATGGGTGACGAACGGCTTGGCCGTCGCGCCGCCGGCGTGTGACTGAAGGATCGGGGTCTCAACCTCCATGAAACCGCGGCCTTCGAGCCACCTGCGCGTTTCGCGGAGAATCGCGCTGCGCTTGTAGAAGCGCTCGCGGGATTCGGGATTGGAAAAGAGATCCACGTGCCGCCGCCGATAGCGGTCCTCGGTGTCCACGAGTCCGTGGAATTTTTCCGGCGGCTGAATCAGAGCCTTGGAAAGGAGCGTCCATGATTCGACGCGCACGGAAAGCTCGCCGGTGCGCGTGACGAAAAGTTCTCCGGCGCAGCCTACATGGTCGCCGAGATCGAGCTTGGCGAACGCCGCGAACGCCGCGTCGCCGCAGTTTTTCGCATTCACGAAAAGCTGTATGCGACCGGAACCGTCGCGCATGTCGGCGAAGACGGTCTTGCCCATTTTGCGAATGGCGAGAAGACGCCCCGCCGCCTTGACGGAAACGGGCGCCGGCGCCGCGTGGGAATCGGCGATCGGCTGTGCGGCGGCCGATTGCGCGGCGACGGCCTCGGCGGCGGCCTTTGCGGCGGCAGCGGCGGCTATCAGAGGTTCGCCAAGGACTCGTATTTCGGAAATCGTTCCGGTGCGATCGAATCTGCGGCCGAACGGCTCGTGTCCGGCAGCCTGCAGCGCGCGCATGTTTTCAATCCGGATTGCGCGATAATCCGTGGATGAAGTTTCGTTTTCCATGGGGCGGCGGATTCTATCCGAAATCCCGCCCGTCGGCAATTCCCCAAAAAATCCATGCGGTTTCCGCCGCCACTTGCAATCGCCGGCGGCGGATGCTATTCTTCCCCCG
This sequence comes from Verrucomicrobia bacterium UBA3750, assembly GCA_002371755.1. GTDB lineage: Bacteria > Verrucomicrobiota > Kiritimatiellia > RFP12 > UBA1067 > UBA1067. The sequence continues at coordinate 2,096 of DFGM01000019.1, forward strand.
TCGCCACGCATGGCTCCATTCCTCCGGCAGGGGCCTCGTGCCTCGCGACCCGCAACCTTTCAACCTTTCAACTTTTCAACCTTTCAACTTTTCAACTGGTGACAACATAGACACCATCAATTGACTCCACCAAAACGCTGCAAAGCGGTCGTCACGCGAAACCTGAGAAATTTCAAGAAAGACGACACATTGCAGAGACGGCGCATAGCGCTGGCCTCTCTTCGTGTTTCTTTCAGGGCAAATTCTCAGGGCCTCGCGTGAGACACGAAGAGAGGACTTCTTTTGGACTTCTTCCTTCGTGCCCGATCCCCAGGCGGCGGAAACACGAAGGAAGAAGCCATGAAGACACACGCGAAAACGACAATCGCACGCCTCGCCACGGCAGCCATTTGCATGGCTGTTGTTTCGCCGGCAAATGCCAATGCCGCCGAGCATCAAAGTTTGAAGTACACTTCCGTTCTGCTTAGGCCTTTGGCGCCGGCAACCATGCCAGGCATGCGGACTCAGGCCATTGATCCCGCCGCGATGCTTGTCGAGGGAATACGCTCCGGAGATGTTGATGCCGTTGACGAGGTGCTTGATTCCGGCGAACTCGGCATAGACGACCCCATTTGCTTCACCATGGGCCGGGCCGGAAGAGTACTGGAAACAGACAAAAAGTCGTGGTCGCTGACGGCAGGCATGAGGTCGATGACCGAGAAAGCGATCAATCCGACGGGAGATCCGAGTCACGCCATGTTCATCCCAAACACTCCGGGAGTGTCGACATTTGGCGATTCATGGCAGAGTTCCACAGGTGCTATAAACATGTATAACCTGCCCGAAATCGCATATCTTCACGGAACGCCCCTCATGGTCGCGGCCCGCTTCGGCAACCGTTTCATGGTGAAGCATCTGCTGAAGCGCGGGGCGAACCCCAATGTGTTCATCGTCGTCGGACGCACGAGCAACGGGTTCAAGTCCCTTCTTGGAAAAACCACGGAACCCGTGTCGCGTCCGTATCTCTTCGCACTTGAGGAATGCTACAGGGAGGCCGACGGGATACAGGGAAAGACACGAGCCAAGATGGACGAGTGCGCCAATATCCTGATTGCCGCCGGCGCGGTGCTGCCACCCGAAGACAAGCAGGGGCGCAACGGGCTGTGGGACGCGGCCATCGCGCGCAGCATCCCGATGCTCGAACTTGCCGTGAAGTCGGGAATTGACGTGAATGCGGTGGATCATCTGGACAAGAGCGTGGCCGACTACATCGCGGAAAGCCGCATTAACGATCCCGACCTCAATGCCTTCGCCAAGGCGCTTCAAGACAAGGGGGCCAAGGGAACGGCTCCGGAACCCATGAAGGTTCAGCCAAAGCCTCTGGTGCCAGGCGAGGACGACGTGATTCCGGTGCCTGCGCCAAGCGCCGGAACCTCCGTCGGCAAATCGGGCGGATTCTTCCCGCCCGCCGGCGGCCAGATCTCCCGTCAGGACCACACGGCGGAAATAACCGAACTAGAAATTCACCTCAGGTCGCTGAACGTACAACTAGACGACGCCAGGCACGACGCCAACATGGCGGCAATCCGTGGAACAGGATTGATAACGGCCAGCATGCGCGTCCAGAACATCATGCAGGCCATCTCCGAAACCGAGCGGCGGCTGCTTGAGTTGCAGCGGTGACGGCTGCAAAAACGATTTTCTCTTGCTGCAACAGACTTCCGACAGGAATCGACAACAATGAAAGAACTGGCAGACTGGTACTGGAACTTCGGAATCCAGCGCGGATACGACATGAACGATCCAGACCATGAGGCGCGCAAGGTTTCGATCGGCAACTGGCTTGATCCGGTGGAGCAGATAATCCGCCGCAGGGCGGCAATTCGCGCCAACGCAACCGGGCGCGGCTGCATCGCGCTCTGGGGGCCGTCGCAGACCGGCAAGTCGACGCTCCTAAGCCGCTACATCGACGGCGAGCGCGCCGACGGGAGGGACAGCGCGATGACCTGGGATGCCGCTCGCCCCGTCCGTTTCTCTCCGCTTTTCGGGCAGGACTTGCCGTCCGGGACACTCGTGTTCAACCCATACCATCAGGGGTCGGACGCTTCGGGCGTGGCCACGCGCTACACGCTTGGCAAGGATGGAGAAGTCGATGCCGCCTATCCTGTGGAAATGAAACTCGCCAGCAACGCCCAGGTTGTGAACGCGCTCTCGCTGGGGTATCTGTCCGACTGCCAGTCGGTGGCGGGAACGGCAGGATACACGGTTGAAACATTTTTGGAACGCATCACGCCAGAATGCGTAGATCACAAGCCGCCAACGCGGTCAGGCTACGAGATTCTCCGCGACATTGCCGACGTAGTTCAGCTGATGCGCTCTAACGACCGCTTCAAATTGCTGTTCTTCCGCAAGGGCGAATGGGAGAGCAAGGTTCGTCCGGCACTGGTTTCGTCGCCGACGTTGCTGTCCGACCCTGAATCGGCGAGAGCATTCCTTGAAGAGGCGTTCTGGGAGTCTGCAAAGGCGATTAGCGAAGTCAGCCGTGAAATGGCGGCTGTCAGGGAGCGGCTCACGCCGGTCTGGGCGGGGCGCCGGATATTCCTCTCGCAGGAGGCGGCGGCGCTGATGCTGGACATCGACTCCTACCGGAGTTTCGCGAACCCGGCAAGTGCGCATGGTGAGGAAACGGCCGACAAAGTCCGTCGGCTGCGCTGGAGAGCGGACGGAGAGAGGATCGTCGTTGAAGTCGGCAGCGGCGTTGGCTCCCCGGAAATCTCCGGCGTCGCCTTCGGCTACTTCCAGGCGCTTTGCGGGGAACTGATTGTTCCACTCAAGGCGGAGAATCTGGCAGGTGATGCGAAGGCTCCGTTCCGGACTCTTTTGGAAAAATGCGACATTCTTGACCTGCCAGGTCTTTCGCATGTGAACAAAGGCAGCAACGGCGGCGGGGAAAACTCATCACGGCTCGACCTTGTGAAGGCTGACCCTGTCCAGATATTGACCAGAATATTCAAGGAAGGAAAGACTCAAAGTCTAGTCCATGGACACGCGCTAGGCTACGGCCTCGACGCCTTCGTCATACTTTGCCGCGCCGATGGGAAGTCGCCGAGCAAGTCTGATCTCATCGGCGAAGGCGTGGGGGAATGGCTCAAGTCATTCGATCCGAATTGGCAGCCGCCGCAGCAGTGCGAAATGCCGGTATTCATCGACCTCACCTTCTTCTCGCAGGTAGTGAACAGCGTCACTGCGAACAGGGGCGTCGGCGACGGACTTGCGCCAGTCGCAAACGCCATAATGGAGAACATGGCGTTCTGCAAGCCCGGGACGTGCAAATGGTTCGCAACGAACTACCACCAGATTCCAAGTTCAGCCATAATGTCGCCGGAGAGCAGCGCATTCGCCATCGACGCAATAAGCGGAGACGAACACTTCATGAATGCGACGGACATGAGGCGCGACGACATTGCCGCCGTGTTCGATACCGACGGTGGAACTGGCAGGATGTTCGCTAGAATAGCCGATACTGTATCGCCAGCGAAGCGCACGGGGAAGTGCAAAAACGTCCTTGCCGCCGACAGAGCCGCATTGCTGGCGCTGATCCGGAAGCAACTCCCGGGCGAAGACTCCGAAAGCGCCATGCGCCAGCGTCTTGCGCACTTCCGGTCGGAAATCGAGAGGCGCGTCGCAGAGGCCGAGGAATCAGAGGATTTTGAAGGCATCTACCTTGACTTGTCGTGCGCCGTCAAGGCAATATTCTCCGCATCGCCGGAAATGTTCGAACCGGTTCCGTTGAATTTTGGAGGACTTCCAAAGAAGAAGGCTGTTGATTACGTTCGCCGGCAGGCGGTGCGCTGGTTCGACGCGAAACAAGCGTCCTGCCGCAGCATCAATGGGTTCGAAGAAGAAGACGTGGCGGCGTTGCTGTCCGCGCTCCGGGATTCGGTCGATGCGGTATCCATTGCCAGGACGCTTCACGGTCCCGGATTCGGCGAACTTGCGGACGGCATGACGGCCCGGGCCGCGCGGTTCCCGCTCGCCCAGATGTTTTCCAACCAGTTTCTCAGGGGAAGCACGACATCGGAACGCCGAGATGAAAACGATGCCGACGCCCAGCCGGAAGCCATCCTCAACCGGCTCTTGTCGGCGGCGGCCAAAGGCAGTCGCCAGCGCGGCGTCTCCCCGGCCTACATCATGGTCATCGGGCCGGCATTGGAGAGAATCTCCGAAATCGAGCGCGAATTCACCGCACGGTCGAGACCCTCGCAGCCGGGTGACGAAGAACTCGCCGCCATCCTCGCCGAAATCGAAGGCGCGACCCAGGCATGACAACCGGAACAGAAGGATATTCAACAATGGACACAAACAACGAAAACACAGAAAAACTCGAAGTGCCGGTGAGGGTGTTCCTGGACTCCGGCATGCAGAAGACATTCATCCCCCTTTGCACTCCGATGGAGTTCACACTCGGCAGGGGCGCAAAAGCGCCAAAGTCCCTGCTGGACGCACTGGAAAAAGTAGAGGGATACCGCGAAAGCGGGGCTCTTCCCGAGAGTTCCGTGGAAACGATATGCAGGGAGTCCGAACGCAACAAGTGCCCCTATGCCGAGTTGATGCCAAGCGTCCGCTGGCGATATGGCTTCAGGGAATGGAAAATGCCCAACGGCTCGCGGCAGAAACTCTTCGGCATTTGGCTTCTTGTGGAGACCAACACGTCGGGCGCCGACCGAAATTCCGGCGGGCTGCCCCGCTATGACCGCGGCTACTTCTACAAGCGACGTGACCTGACGCCGGAGGAGAGTCGTCGCGTTGTCGACTCCTACTTCCACAATGCCACTCTGGCACATGGGCCAACGCCCTTCCTCGATGCGCGCGAAGGCATGAAGGTCACGCTTTCATTCCCCTTCGAGTCCTCCTTGAAATTTGCACTGTGGATCACCAAGCCTAGCGCGGACTGCCTCGACGTTGACATCGTGGTCGATCTTGGCAATTCTCGCACATCGGCACTCGTCTTCGAGCACAACGCCGGCATGGATTTCCCCATTGAGAAATTCCGAGAAAAGTTCACGCCGCTGCGACTGCAGACAGACCCCGATTCTGGAAACGCCGACGAAGACAACGGGGTGGGAGATGCAATCGCATCGTCGTGGTTCGTCCTTCACGAACTGGACTACCAGACATTCTCCGAGCCGGGCAGGACGGCACCACCACCGGCCAATCTGCTCACTTCAATCGAGGTGACCCGTCAACCCGAAATCCAGACCGTGAGAAAATGGCCACGCAAGGACATCGTGATTCCACCCGAAGGCGATGTTGTGGAGCGTATCCCGCAGATGTTCTGCAAGCTTTCACCCGTTGTCATTGGCGAGTCCGCCACGCACTTCTTCGATCTCCCTTACGCGAAAAGCATGGCCGAGGCAGGCGCCGTCATCCAGCAAAGTTCCCCGAAGCGCTACTACTGGGATGACGTCCAGCGCGCGGAAGACTGGAATATGCTCCTCAACGACTTCGATCCCGCCTACAGATCGCCGCCCGAGACCTATCTGCCCGGACTTCAGGGCGAGATGCTGCGCTTCATGCGCCATGACGCAAAACTATTCGACTTGGGTTCGGAAGACTCCACAGGGCGACCTCCGGCATGTCCGAGAGAGCCGCGTTTCCCCCGACAGTCAACTCTGACATGGTTCCTGCTGCACATTATTGAGCGAGCCTTCGCGCAGACGATGGCGCCGAAGAACAACGGCACAAATTTCACGCCGCGCCGTTTCCGCCGCGTTCTCATGACCTACCCTGCCGGCTGGTCAGAAAAGGAAGTGGGGCTTTACCGCGAACGCTGCCAGGAGGCGCTTGACATCTTCACCGAAACGCACATGTATCGCGGCGTCAAGGGCGGGGCGCGGCTCGAACTCGTCCCGCTTGCGCAAAGTCCGGACGAGGCCGTGGCGGGGCAACTGCCGTTCATCTTCAGCGAAGTTGCGCGCTATCCGGGACTGATCGCCGACGACTACTTCAAAATTGTCGGGAAGCAGCGCGATGGACATCCTACGCTGCGCGTAATGAACATCGACATAGGCGGCGGCACGACCGACATTTCCATCATCGAGTATCGCGACAGAAGCAGCGGCGGCCCCGTAGCCTACAGCGACATCGCCACAAAGCTCCTGTTCAAGGACGGCCAGACCCTCGCCGGCGACGACCTCCTCAAGGATGTCATCGAGCACTTCGTCCTCGGCTCGCTCGTCGGCGAACCTGGCATCCGCAAAGGCGGCAGGGGTGGCATCCCTGAAGGCGCCGTCAGGAGGCTATTCACGACTCCGGCGAGCAAGCCCGCCGACAACTCCAGGCGCAGCCGCATCGTTCGGACGTGCCTCATTCCGCTCGGCCTTCACTGCATGGAAATATCCGGAGTGTCCGAAGCCGCTTTCTCCTCAATTGACGCCGGCATAAACCAGAACAACTGGAGTGAATTCGCGGAATTCCTTGGCACGGACGGCGACGCCATGCCGCGCGACGCGAAATTCTTCACCTTCCACTCCGCCGTTTTCAACGAACTTGTCGAGCGTCGCTTCGCGCCGCTCTTCCGCAACTGCCAGTTCTACGCGGCCGCATACGATGTCGATCTCGTCGTCTTCAGCGGCAAGACAAGCGAACTTCCGCACTTCAGGACTATGGCGGAACGCTACCTGCCGCTCGAAGCGTCACGGATAATCTTCGCCCGCGCCTTCAAGCCGGGCGTCTGGTACCCATTCACGGATGCCGCAGGTGCAATAGAAGATGCCAAGACGGTCACCACCGTAGGTGCCGGCCTGTATTATGCGCTCTCCGGCGGCTACATACGTGGCTGGCGCATCTCTAAGGACGAAAGCGCCGCCTATGACCGTAACGAGTGGGGCGAACTTCTGACGATGAAGACTCGCAGAAAAGTATTCCTTTCCACCGACGAGAACGTCACCGTCACGGCCATTCCGCTTCAGCCCAACTGCTCGATCGGCCGACGCCGGACCATGCGCTCGATGGCCGAACCCGTTTATCGTTTCATAATCCCCGAAGGCGCCGAACACCGCTCATACAATGTCAAGTTCGAGCGCACACGACGGAATGAGCCGGATGGACTCAGGATTGTCTCGGTCGATGGAACCCCGATAGCCCAGTGTCCGGGCTTCGACCTCAAACTCTGGCCAGATGACGGCGGCGGTGCATTTTGGCAGGACACCGGACTCTTTGACTTGAGCGACATCGATGACAAGACAGCACCCGCACAGACGGATAAACAGAACACTGAAGAAGACGAGGAGGAATGGTAATGAAAAACAACAACTTCACGATGACACGTGCGGCAAGTTCAACCGTCTTTGCTGCTGGTCTATTCGCGCTGGCAGCAGCCCAGCTCGCCCCAGGGCAGGACATGGGTGATTCGCAGCCCGCCATTGACGACACTTCCGAAGTGGCGGCGTCCAATTTTGTAGAACAGCCGAAGTCACCGCCCGAAGCAAGGACTTCTGTCGTGTCGCATTTTGTGAGAGAGGACAACGATGGTCACCTAGTTCCCGGCGACGAGCCTACGGGAAGTGCGCAGTCTTCGTTTGGACTTGAGGACATTGAAGGCGTTTTCCGAAGAGTTTATGACGAAAAAATCGTTAATTCCGCATTTGGCAAGTTGCAGGAACAGTATCAGATTCTTAAAAGAGAAAACGACAAACTCAATGAAGAGCGCCGCAATCTCGAAGAGGAAAACAAGCGACTTCAAAGCGAGAAGCCTGAACTTGCTGTCGAACAAGAGGAGGTGCAGGCGCGGCGGCGCAACTGGCTGCCTTGGGCTGTCCTTACGCTCCAGATTTGCGTGGTCGTGATGCTTGCAGCGCTTGGATTCGCGATTTTCGGGCAGACACGCGACACCAGTGCGTATCCCTCCCCCCGGAAGCCAGAAGACGGCAATGCACCGGCCGACTGGCGCAAGCAGCTTGACGATGCACTGAATGCGGCGAAAAACGCACAGGCGGCCGAACTTCGAGCCCGCGAGGATGTGGAGTCCGCAAAGGCGTCGGAACGGCAGGCACTGTCCGACCTCCGCGCGGCACGCGAGGCCGCCAGTGCGGCAGAAGCCGATGTCCGAACTCTCCGCGCATCAGCCGACAGCGTTCAGGATGAGACTCGGCAGCTCGTCCACGCGGCTGTCGCCGCCTTCGCCTCAAGCGATGACGTCGGCGAAGAAACCTGGCTGCGTTCCTTGCGCGACATCGCCAGGGGCATCTCTAAATTCTCGGCCTCGCGCGGCGACACACCAAAGGAGACGCTGGCCTTACTTGCAAAGTGGTCGCGGACACTACAGGATTTCGAAAGCGGCGGGCGGGAGTTCTCGCTTACGCTCCCAAGCATTGGCGCAAGCGTGGATTCCTCGTGGATGACTGCTGCTCGATCCGGCACGGCAACGGTGTCGCGCGTAGTCACCTGGGCCGTTTACGGCAAAAACGGCATCCGTCACAACGCTGAAGTCGAATAACTGAGAACCGAAACAGCAGTCAGTCAAGGAATCACGGACATGAAGAGCATCGACGACAATGGCATATCCCTTGGTCGTGAAGAAGGGGAGCCGCTCTATTCGGGCAACTATCTCTACTGGAATCCGCAGTTCGCGAACATAGTCCGCGAGTATCTGGCGGATTTTCTCCCGCAGGCGGATGTAGGTGGCGAAGAAGGGATGTCCGCATTTAGTGAAGTCCTCTTCCACAAGCGGGTTTCCGGACGCGAAATCTGCGCCGACTCCACGTCATTTCTCGACCCGAAGGCCAAGGTCTCGCCGTCGGACGCCGATGCGCTCATCGCCGCGCTTGACAGGATGCACGCGGCGGCCGAAACGCCTTCCGCGTCTCCGGATGCAAAGCTGTTCATCAGGGGCTTCGCGCTCCCCGACCCGGCCGAAATGCCGGAGGCCTGGCGGATACCGGCGGGCGGCGGAAAGCCGCTCGTCCTCTGGGGGTGGAAGAAGCTTGGTTCGCGCAACACGACTTTCTTGCCGCTGACTCCGACTTCGGCAAAGTGGCCTGATGCTGCAGAACGCCGCGACCTGAAACAGCTTCTTCAGGGGAACAAGCGTCTTGGGAATTCGTTTTTGTACAGCCTGCCGTGGCGCGTTTTCAGGACTGCTGCCACAGTCGCGCTCATCGCGCTCGTCACGTTCGGTCTGGCCGATTGCGGTCGAAACAAGAAGGGCGGCGGTTGCTTGCCCGTGATTGATCCGAACCCGCCGACGAACATTGTTGCAAAATGTGAAATCCACAAGGACGCAGAACTTGACGCGACCGGAAAATGTCCCGTCGTCTGCGCCATTTGCGGCGCACATCTTGAAAAGGACGATGGCCGGCGTTGCCCGAACACGTGCGACGTCCACCCTGACACGCACAAAGTTGAAGGCGATTGTCCCAAGTGCGTGAATCCTCCTCAGCCGCCGCCGGATGACAAATGCCCATGCGGCAAGGATGATGGCGACTGTCGGTGCGGACAAGGCGGGGACAAAGGCTGCGGATGCGACCGCGGCAATCAACCTCATCAAGTTTGCGGATGCGGCGAGGGCCATTCGATTGGTGGCTGCCAGTGCGGCGGCGTACACAAGGGAGGAAAGTGCGATGGCGGTTGCGCGGATCAGTCTCCTGCCGAGGCGGAAGACCCGATTCCGGCTCCCGCCACAACGAATTGGATTGAAGTGACAAACTGCAACTATGGTGTTCACCTTGAAATCGAGGAGAAGAGCAACGACCTCTACTTTACGAGCTATTCGATTACCCGACCGACAAGTCCGGAAGATGGCGAGGGTTGGGACTGGCCGGGTTCCAGTGAAATTGCCTGGTCGGTTGACGGGAAATATGCCGGTGCGGGCTTTAAGGCTCCGATTCCAAGAAACGGGAACATCACCAACTACTGGCAGTTTACTGCCCCACATGGATTCAAACAGGGCGAAACGCACGAAATCGGCGCCGTCCTCTCAAAGCATGTCGGCACGAATTGGCTGCATGTCAGCGTCGCACCTTACATATGGACCAAGGAAGGGGCTTCACCAGTCAAAGTCATAGTCTCGCCCACGAATACGACGCCAAACACGGTGATCACGAATAATCCACCGATTCCGCCTTCGCCACCAACCCCAATCGACTATTGCCCGATTCATCCGGGAACGCAGCTAGTTGACGGCGTGTGCAGAGTCAGGTGTCCGATTTGCGCGAAGCACCTGGCGCAGGACAACGGGACACGCTGCCCGAACACCTGCGACATCCACAAGGATACCCACAAGGACAAAAAAACGGGAATATGCCCAAAGTGCCATACGCCCATGCCAATAATCGAGGAATGGGTTCATCTTTACGGCGAAGAGGAACGAGATGGTCGTTTCTATCCAGTGTTCAGTGTCCAAACCAAAATACAAACCGAGACAGAATGGGAGGAATGGACTCTTGACGGCCAAGACGTAGGGACAGGAATGACGAATTCTGCGAACGTTCTAGTCTGGTCGCCACCGCAAGGCTTCGCGCCGGGTGAAGAACATGTCATTGGCGCAACATTGGTCAAGTTGCTAGACGGCAAGCGGACGCGCATTCCGGCGCGGCCATACACTTGGACGAAAAACCCTCCTGCTCCGGAAGCCGTCGAGCGAGCCCTCGTCGGATGCGGGAAAAGACGCGACCAGACTACGGGACGCGACTACTTCCTAGTCCGCCTCTTCTCCCAACCGGAAGACAACCGTGCCAAGGTCGAACGCTGGGTGACCGACCTCGACGGGCAGCCCATCGCCTGCGAGGCCGACCCCGGAATTTCCAATGCGATGCGCCTCTACGAGCAGGACATACCGCGCGACGGGGTCTTGACGGTCAAGGCGTCCGTCCTCATCGCCGGTTCCATCAGGCGTGAAATGGAGGCTTCGTTCCTCCGCAAGGGTAATTTCATCACCGGGAACGACATTCAGGATGTCGAACGAGTGGATGCCGTCACCACAATCTACAACCTCACATGGAACTCGATCTTCCTGTGCGCGGCCGTGAACGGTGAAACTGGTGTTGGCGCCAGCGGAACAGCCTTTGCAGTGACAGAGCGGGACCTGATCACGAATCGCCATGTCGTGGATGAGGGGAGGACGAAAATACTCCTCTGCAAGGAAGACGGGGAAACGCGAATTCCGGCGCGAGTAGTCCAGGTGACCGACGAGAAGACCGATCTCGCCTGGCTTCGCGTTGACGAGCCCATTCTCAAGCCTCTGGCCATAGACGCCGACGGGGCTGTACTTCAGGCGATAGCGAAGGATGTCGGCGAACGCGGCATGGAATCATCCGCCGACGTTGTCGCGCTGGGCTATCCTTACTGGGCCGAATTCCAGGATCCGTCAAAGGACAAGGTGCCGACTATGGCGCGAACTATCGGGAAAATCAAAGGAGCAACGGATGCAGACGGCAAGAGGCGCATCATCCACACGGCTCAGACCACGCACGGCAACAGTGGCGGGCCGCTGGTCGCGATGAATGCCGTCGTCATAGGAGTCACGGACAGTTCCTATGTCCATGTCGAGCATGGCTCGGAGGTGATAGACGACAGTCTTAACGCCATTCCGGCATTGATGATAAAAGAGGCATTCCCGCAGCTTTTCTCCGGTAGCGCCAAGTGATGGATTTTAAGGAACACCACAATGATCTGCCCCAACAAAGCCTGCAACGCCGAATTTCGAGACGGATTGCTCTACTGTCCGTCGTGCGGGCGGCTTCTTGATCCGTCGTCGGCCTACACGGGAAGACCGCCTGTCGATGAGGAAACCAGACGACGCATCATGCGGCGGAGAGTGAGACTTCTAGGATGGTTCGCGGCCATTCTAGCCTCTTCCGCCGCGGCTGCGGCTAGTGGATACGGAATCTACCGCTATGTGACGCGCCCCAGACCTCCGACGTGTCCGGATCACAAAGGCGTCATTCTTCAGGACGGCGCATGCCCGAAGAAGTGCGACATCTGCGGCAAGCATCTCAAGCCGGGCGGGACTTGCGAGGACATCTGCAAGGACCATCCGGGCATACACCTTCTGGACGGCGCATGCCCGAAGAAGTGCGATGTCTGCGGCAAGCACCTCATGCCGGACGGGACTTGCGCGGAGATATGCAAAGACCATCCGGGCATCCACCTTCTGAACGGCGCATGCCCGAAGAAGTGCGACATCTGCGGCAAGCACCTTGAAAAGGACTGGACTTGCGCGGACATCTGCAAAAATCATCCGGGCATCCACCTCCAGAACGGAAAGTGCTCCGAATGTGAAAAGAAAGCAGCCATTGCGGCGGCCATCTCCAAGGCGCTTGAGTCATTCCGTGCCGAAAAATGGCAGGAGGGAATGAATGCATTGAAGCAAGCCAATGTCCCGGAATCGGCCATTACCGACCCTGAACTCCAGTATTGGATGGGATGCTGCTACCATCGCGGCTACGGTGGGGTAGCCCAAAACGGCGCTGAAATGATGCGCTGGTATCGCTTGTCCGCAGAGCAGGGTTATGCCAAAGGCCAATATCGCTATGGAGAGCAACTGGCCCTTGGAAACAGTTCGCTGCGCGTACTGAGCGATGTCCAGGAGGCGAAGAAATGGCTTCGTGAAGCGGAAAAACAAGGCATAGCGGAAGCCTCCAGACTGCTTAAAGATCTTGAGAAATCCGAGTGAGTTTCCAACAACCATACAACAAAGGAGAAAAAAATGAATGCAAAACGATTAATGGCGCTTGCCATGTGTGGTGCGGTGGCGATGCTGCCTGCGATGCGGGCCTGTGCCGGGACTGGCGAAGAAGGTTATTTCGACGCCATGCAGAGTTTCCATGCGGGACTCTATTCGCGAGGCTATTCCATCTACCTCGACAGCGCCGACAAGGATGGGTTCAAGGAAACGTCTGAACTCCTCTACTACATCGGATATTGCTATGAGACCGGGCAGGGGCCTAAAGAAAAGGATGCCTCTGCAGCGGAGGAATACTACAGACGGGCGTCCGATGGTGGCAGCCAAATGGCCAAACAGGCGCTAATGCGCTTGGCGCAACTTAGGAAAGATGCCATGGATCGCGAGATTGCCCTGAAAGAACTAGCCGAAATAAGGGCGAAGCTTGCGGATGAGGAGGAGAAGTACAAGAAACTGAAGGACGACTATGCCAAGGAGGAAGAGGAGCGACAGGCTCGGCTCTCCAAGTGGGAACAAGAACACAAGGAGGAAATAGCCGCGCATAATGCGGAAATCAAGCGTCTCCAGGAGGAGAAGGAAAATGCGATTCGCCAGGGCAAACTGTCCACGGCGGATGCAATAGACCAAGCGCTGAAAGACGCGGATGCCAAGCATCAGGCTCAACTGGAAAAGCTTGAAAGAGCGCGAGCGGACGCCTACAAGGCATATGAGGCAACGATAAAAAGACTTAAAGCCGAACAGGACGAAAAAGACAAGGCCCACGAGAAGGAGGTGGCGGAGTTGAACGCCGAGATAGGCAGACT
>DFGM01000045.1:0-3968 GCA_002371755.1 Verrucomicrobia bacterium UBA3750
CGCACGGTGCGCAAGCCGGCTAATCAGGTGATAGCACCTGTCCTGATCGATAACCCTGTTCTTTCTCATGTGGGCATTATACCAAAAACTCGACTACTGTATCAATTTTACTGTATCAATAAGCTCTGATCCCTAAGGTCCCATTATATCTAGGGGTCCCATTTATGCGCTTTGTCGCTTCGGACGGGCACTTGACCAGTGGGGACGGTTTTTGATATAATATGTGTTTTGTGCGGTCGGGGAAGAAACCGGCTGCCCCCGTTTTGGCATGGCGTCAAAGCGGGAAAAGCGGACAAAACCCCTCGTCGGGGCACAAAAACGCATACATAAGGAAAGAAAAATGCAGAAGAGCTATCGTGCCTCGAATCCGGGCGAGAATCGCCAGTGGTTCGTGGTAGACGCAAAGGACCAGCCGCTTGGCCGTTTGGCAGTGGTCGTGGCCAACAAACTCCGCGCGAAGGACCTGCCCACGTTCGACCCTTCGGTCGATGCAGGTGCGTTCGTAATCGTCATCAATGCCGCGCTCGTCAAGTTGACAGGCAAGAAGGAGGAGCAGAAGGAGTATCAGCGCTACTCCGGTTTCCGTGACGGGTTGAAGCGTTTCAGCGCCGCGACGATGCGCGCGAGCCATCCCGACCGCATGATCAAGGAAGCGGTCTGGGGCATGCTTCCGAAGAATAACATTGCCCGCAAGATGATGACGAGGGTGAAAGTCTTCGCCGGGGCCGAACATACGCACGCGGCGCAGAAGCCCGTGGAAATCAAGCTCTAAGGAGGATTTGCAATGGCCAGCAAGAAGACAATCGCAGCAGGCACCGGGCGCCGCAAAACCGCGACGGCCCGCGTGAATCTCGTCGAAGGTTCGGGCAAGTGGACCGTGAACAAGGTCGCGCTCGAAGATTACATCCAGTCCGAAGCGCTCCGCGACTACCTCAAGCAGCCCATCGCCATCTCCGGCTATGACATGGCCAAGGTAGACGTGGTTGCATTCGCCAAGGGCGGCGGCATTTCCGGTCAGGCCGGAGCCATCCGCCATGGTCTGGCGCGTGCGCTCGTGGCGGCGGATGAAACGACTCGCGCAGCCCTCAAGAAGGCAGGCTGCATGACGCGCGACAGCCGCATGAAGGAGCGCAAGAAACCCGGTCAGCCCGGCGCCCGCAAGCGCTTCCAGTTCTCGAAGCGCTAAAGCCCGGGAAGTCTCTGGCGGTCCCAAGCCGCGTGGCGCATTTGCGTCTGCGCGGCTTGAGGGCGGCAAATCCGCCTGCCCGTGCAGACCGCTGGAGACCCCAGAATCACTTTTATCAGGCAATGGCATTTGGTTTCTTAAAGAAGATTGTAGGCGTTCTTACGGGGGGCAAGAAGAAATCCGAACCCGCGAAGAAGGCCAGGGGTGCGCATTCGGGGAAAAGCGTCAAGGGAGGAGCGGAAGGCAACAAGCGCCGCGACCGCCAGCAGAAGGGCGCCAAACAGCAACAGGGCAAGAAGGGCAAGGGCCAGCAGTCCCAGGAAAACCGCGCGGAAGGCAAACAGCAGCAGCGCGATCAGCAGAAAAAGCAGCCCAGGCCGCAAAACGAGCAGCAGAAAAGGCGCCCCGAAGGAGAGCGCCGTGGCGGCAAAAACGCACGCAATGGCCGCGGCAATCCCCAGCACCAGAATACCGCACCCGGGCAGATGCGCCCCGGAGGCGAGATTTCACGCGAAGAGTTTGAGGCTCGCAAGGCGGCCCATGCCGCCTGGAATCCGGAAAGCTTCGTGGTCGAACCCATGGAAGGCAAGAAACGCTTCCACGATTTCGACCTTCCCAGCGAGGTGATGCACGCGATAGCAGACCTTGGGTTCAAGTATTGCACCGAAATCCAGGCGCTTTCGCTCGAACAGGCACTCGCAGGCAGAAATATCGCAGGCAAGGCCCAGACAGGCAGCGGAAAGACCGCCGCCTTCCTCGTGGCCATCCTCACGCGCTATCTCCGCACTCCAGAATCGCGCGCAAAGACAGGCGGGCAGCCCAGAGCGCTCGTCATCGCGCCCACCCGCGAACTCGTCATCCAGATTTGCAAGGATGCCGACGCAATAGGCAAGTATACCGGCCTCAGGTCCCTCGCCGTTTATGGCGGCATGGACTACGACAGGCAGAAGAAAGAGGTCTCGGATGCGCCGGTCGATCTGCTTGTGGCGACGCCCGGAAGGCTTCTCGACTTCGTAAAGGGTCGCGTAATCGACCTTTCCTCCGTCGATACTCTCGTCATCGATGAAGCAGACCGTATGCTGGACATGGGCTTCATCCCGGATGTGCGGCGCATAATCAGCCGCCTCCCGCCCAAGGAGAAGCGTGCAACCATGCTCTATTCCGCAACGCTCAACGATACGGTGATGCGTCTTGCGATGAATTGGATGCAGGAACCCTACCGGGCAGAGGTGGAAAGCGAAACGAACGCCACCGACACGGTGCGCCAGGTCGTATACATAGTTCGCTCGGAAGACAAGTTCAAGGTGCTTTTCAACCATATAGCACTCCATCCCGAGGCTCGCACCCTCGTCTTCTGCAACCGCAAGTCGACGACGGAAGACGTCTATTCCTCCCTTAAGGTGAGAGGCGTCGGCGTGGAGATGCTTTCCGGCGACGTAAGCCAGAACAAGCGCCTCCAGGTGCTGGATGCTTTCCGCGACGGCAAGGTGAAGATTGTCGTCGCGACGGATGTCGCCGGACGCGGCATCCATGTGGACGATGTGGGCTATGTGATCAACTTCGACTTCCCCTACGAGGCCGAGGATTATGTCCATCGCATCGGCAGAACCGGGCGCGCGGGTCACACCGGCATCGCCATCAGTTTTGCGGACGAGGACGAATCTTTCGCCATCCCGGAGATAGAGGAGTACATCAAAGAGCCGCTCAAGTGCACGATGATACAGGATGACGATCCTCTCTTGAAGGCGTTGCCGCCGCGCGGTTCGCGTCTGGGCGAGGTGGATGGCGAAGCCAAAGCCCGCGTAGACGAGCGTGAAGCGGTAACGGAGGAGGAAAAGGCCGCCGCGGCAGCCTTGACGGGTTCGATCGCCCCGGAACGCGCCAACGCTTCCACGGCTTCCGGCGCACCGGCCATCCTGCGCGAAGACGCACCGCAAAGGGAGCTTCCGAAGTTCGAGAACGCTCTCGAACCGAAATCGCCGCCAACGGACGAATCGGACGCATATTCAAAGCCGGTTGAGCAGAAGGGAAAGTTCGACGAATGGAACGTTCAACAAAGTTGAATAGCCCCCTTGTCACGCAGCCGCAAATATGGTAAAATACACAATCACTTTCGGAAAGATGAAGGATAAAACTACATGCCGACAATAAACCAGTTGATACGCAAGGGGCGTCACCCCCTCGCCAAGCATTCGAAATCGCCTGCGCTGAAGGCTTGCCCCCAGCGCCGCGGTGTTTGTCTCGTCGTCAAGACGATGACCCCCAAGAAGCCTAACTCCGCCCTCCGCAAGGTTGCCCGTGTGCGCCTCACCAGCGGCTACGAAGTTACGGCCTACATTCCCGGCGAAGGTCACAACCTTCAGGAACACAGCGTCGTGCTCGTTCGCGGCGGCCGTGTGAAGGACCTTCCTGGCGTGCGTTACCATATCGTCCGCGGCAAGCTCGACTCTCTTGGTGTTGCAGGCCGCAATCGCAGCCGTTCCAAGTACGGCATGAAGCGTCAGAAGAAGGAAGCGAAGTAAGCCATGTCACGCAGAGCAAGAAAGATTGTCAAGCGCGTGTCGCTTGACCCGAAGTTCAACTCCGAACTCATCGCCCACATGATCCGCGTGATCATGAAGGACGGCAAGAAGTCTGTCGCAGAGAAAATCGTCTATGGCGCCATTGACAAGATCAAGGAAGCCGTGGAGAAGGATCCTGCCAAGTTCACGAAGGATGACAAGGCATTCACCGATCCTATCGAGATTCTTTCCGCTTCCATCGACAACATGAAGCCGCAGGT
>DFGM01000045.1:4093-4234 GCA_002371755.1 Verrucomicrobia bacterium UBA3750
AGCTTTCGCTCGCGCTCCGCTGGACTACGCAGTACGCCTCCGCCCGTCATGGCATGGGCATGCCTGCCGCAGTCGCAGCCGAAGTAATCGATGCGTTCCTCGGTCAGGGCAGCGTAATCAAGAAGCGTGACGACGTCCACA
>DFGM01000140.1:0-11379 GCA_002371755.1 Verrucomicrobia bacterium UBA3750
GGTCATTTACCTTGTCCTTTCACCAGTTTCCAAAATAGGGAATAGGTCTTTGGCGAACTACGCACAACCAATTCACAACCTATTCACTATCACCTATTCCCTATTTTGGAGGTGGGGGGAGTCGAACCCCCGTCCGGAACGGCATCACCCGAGCATCTACGCGTGTATTGCGCCATTAATCTCGGGAGGGGCACGCCGACGCACGGGCTTATCCCCAGCCAACCACTCGATTCGACACGCTGCGGCGGGCGAGCGGAGCCCCCCGCAGCGTGGCCTGCTAAATTATGCCTAGGCGCTCAGCAGACATCGGCGCTTCGACATCGCGGCCGTTATTTAGGCGGCGAGACGGTAATCGTTGTTCGCAATTACTTTTTTCCCTCGTTTTTTACGTGGCCAACGAGGATCCACGACGCGCAACCCGACCTCAACACATCCCGTCGAAACCGGATCACCCCCATCTAACGTGAGGAAACATCCAATATTATACCATAAATGCCGTCGGCTTTGCAATGTGAATTAAAAACGAAAAGCGAGGGCGGCATGGCGGGATTCCGGTTGGCCGAAGTTAGCACTTGACGGCAAGGGAAGGAATATGATACTATATGCGCCGCTTGGCTTCATAGGGCGGGTGCCTTGTGGCGTTCGGGCGCAATAAAAGAAGGAAAAAGAAAGATGGAAATCTACGTAGGCAACCTCGCATACGCTACAAACGACGAGGGCCTCAAGGCGGCGTTCGCACAATTCGGCGAAGTCACCGCCGTACGTGTAGTCACGGACCGCATGACAGGCCGCAGCAAAGGGTTCGGCTTCGTCACGATGCCCGATGCAACGCAGGCGCAGGCGGCGATTGACGCGCTCAATGGCCACGAACTCGACGGTCGCACGGTGCGCGTGAACGAATCGCAGCCCAAGCCCCGCGAAGAGCGTGGCGGTTTCGGCGGCGGCCGCGGACGCGGCGGCTATGGCCGTGACAGGGGCGATCGCGGTCCCAGACGCGAGACCCGCTGGTAAACAAAAGAGATGCGGCGCGGCTGAAAGAGGCCGCGCCTGTCGTTTTCACTCCCCACCAAAACAACCCAATGCAGGAAATAGACTTCTCGGACAGGTTCGACGATATCCTCGCGAAGGATGGTCGCTATGCGCCTCGTGCGTACAGCATCCTCATGGATGTCCTATGCTATCTGACGAGCGAGGCGAAGAGAGTCTCTTCCTGGGACATAATGGACGAATTCCGGGCCACCGCGTTATCGCAATACGGGGCGATGTCGTATTACGTCCTCGACGCGCTCGGAATCCATTCCACCAAAGATCTTGGAGAGATGGTGGCGAATCTCCAGGAGTTCCGCCGCATTGGCCGCGACCACCGCATTTCGCTCGAAGCGTTCGCCGCAGGATACGACTTCAAGGAAGCGTTCCTTTCGCCCTATGCCGTCTAGAGCCCATCACCACCCTTCCCTTCGCAAATATCAGGAAACGTTCGGACGAGTTGCGTATTGAACGACGACGCATAAAATGGTAAAATTTACTCTTGCAAATCCTAGGAGGAACAAATGAACATAGATACATTGTGTGTGCAGGGCGGATGGCAGCCCAAATGCGGCGAGCCGAGACAGGTGCCGATCTACGCGACAACCACTTTCAAGTACGACACCACGCAGCATATGGCCGATCTTTTCGACCTCAAGGCTTCCGGCTACTTCTACACGCGCCTTGCAAACCCGACGAACGATGAAGTCGCGAAGAAGATAGCGGCTCTCGAAGGGGGCGTAGCGGCCATACTCACATCTTCCGGCCAAGCCGCATCGACCTATTCCGTCCTCAATCTCTGCGAGGCCGGCGACCATGTAGTATGCTCGGCCCAGATCTATGGCGGCACCTTCAACCTGTTCGCGGTCAGCCTCAAGAAACTCGGCATTGAATTCACTTTCGTCGATCCCGATGCGACGCCCGCCGAAATCGACAAGGCGTTCAAGCCCAACACGAAATGCGTATTCGGCGAGACAGTGGCCAATCCCTCCGGCTGCGTGCTCGACATCGCCAAATGGGCGAAGATCGCACACAAGCACGGCGTGCCGCTTATCGTGGACAACACCTTCCCGACGCCCATCCTTTGCAGGCCGTTCGAGTTCGGCGCGGACATCGTCACGCACGCTACGACGAAGTACATGGACGGCCACTCCTCGCAGGTGGGAGGCGTGATTGTCGACAGCGGCAACTTCGACTGGAGCAAATACCCTGAAAGATTCGCCGGACTCGTCGAGCCCGACGCGAGCTACCACGGACTCAGCTATGTAAAGCAGTTCGGCAAGATGGCATACATCGTCAAGTGCACCGCCCATCTCATGCGCGACTTCGGCTCCATACCCTCGCCTTTCAACGCATTTCTGGTGAACCTCGGGCTCGAAAGCCTGCATCTGCGCATCCGCCGCCACGCGGAAAGCGCGCTCAAGATCGCCAAGTGGCTCAAGACGCAGAAGAAAGTGGCCTGGGTGAACTTCGCAGGGCTTCCCGACAACAAATACAACAAGCTGGTCAAAAAGCAGTTCGACGGTCCAAGCCCGTGCGGGGTGATGACATTCGGCATCAAGGGAGGACGCGAGGCCAGCATCAAGTTCATGGATTCGCTCAAGCTCATCGGCATCGTCACGCATGTCGCCGACGCCTGGAGTTGCGTGCTGCATCCCGCAAGCCACACGCATCGCCAACTCACCGACGAGCAGCTCAAGGCCGCAGGCATCCCGCCAGACCTCATCAGGTTTTCCGTGGGTCTCGAAGACCCCAAAGACCTCATTGAAGACCTCAAACAGGCCCTCAAGCAGGTGTAAACGCAATGAGCGAAGAAAACAAAGAGAAACTTATAGAAGCGGAAGAAGTCCGCCAGACCATAGCCGAGCTTGAAAAGCGCGTCGGCGAAATGGCGGACTACATAAAGATAGACGAGCGCAGAGCGAAACTCGCGGCGCTGGAAGAGAAGCAGGCCGGGGCGGACTTCTGGAGCAACCAGACTGCCGCGCGCGAAACCATCGCTGCGACAAACGCCGAGCGCGCCTATGTCGTTCCCTACGATTCGCTGCTCAAAAGCGTAGAAGACGCGAAAGTGCTTTTCGAGCTTGCCGAGATGGAAGATGGCTCCGCACAGCAATCCGCCTTCAAGGATACTCTCGCCGAATGCGCCAAGGCCGAAGAATACTTCGGCAAACTCCGCCTTCAGTCGCTTCTCGGCGGCAAGTTCGACCAGTGCAACGTCTTCGTGAAGCTTCACGCCGGCCAGGGCGGCACGGAAGCGTGCGACTGGGTGCAGATGCTCTACCGCATGTACCAGCGGTATGCCGAAAGCCAGGGCTGGAAGGTCGAGGAATACGACCAGCAGCCCGGCGAAGAAGCAGGTCTGAAGGATGTCTACTTCCGCGTGGAAGGCCCCTACGCATTCGGCATGCTCAAGGCCGAGCGCGGTATCCACCGCCTTGTGAGAATCTCGCCGTTCGACGCCAACAAGCGCCGCCAAACGAGTTTCGCCTCGGTGGAGACCGTGGCGGAAATCAACGACGACATCGACGTGGAGATCAAGGATGAAGACCTGCGCATCGATACATACCGTTCGGGCGGCGCTGGCGGCCAGCACGTGAACAAAACCGATTCCGCCGTGCGCCTCACCCACCTCCCCACCGGAATCGTCGTGGCCTGCCAGAAGGAACGCTCGCAGCACATGAACAAAGAGAAGGCGATGAACATGCTTCGCGCCCAGCTCTACGAGTACTACGAAGACCAGAAGAAGGCGGAAATGGACCGCTTCTATGGCGCGAAGAGTGAAAACGGCTGGGGAAGCCAGATCCGCTCCTACGTGTTCTGCCCATATACGATGGTCAAAGACCTGCGCACCGAGTTCGAGACGAGCGACGTGAACGGCGTCATGGACGGTCACATCCAGGGCTTTATCGAGGCTTGGCTCCAGATGAAGGCGTCCGGCACGGCATCGGCGCGCTGAGGAGCCGCACCGCCACACGCCAAAAGCATGTACGAGAACGAAGAAGATAGATACGTGGACGAGTTTGGCGAGCGCCTCCCAATCTGGAAGCCGCTCGAGCCGGAGAATCGTCTGCGCCATAAATCCTTCGCCTCTGCAGCCAAAGCCGCCATTGACGATTTGACCACGGTCCGCGACCCATTCATGGATTCGCTCGCGGATCTTTGGGCAAGTCTCTTCCCCGGACTTCCCGTGAAGCCCGGCCATGTGGAAGATGGCACCATATTCCTTTACGTGCCCAACGCCCCCACCCTTTTCGGCATGAGGTCGAAGCTCCCGGCGATAAAAAGACGCCTTGCCGAACTTCCGGGGGCGCCGAAGAAGTGCAATGTCATCCTTCAAATAAAGAAAAGCGCATTTGCCGGCAAGATGCTAGCCATACTCGCCGCCGCATTGGCGCTTGGAGCTTCCGGCGCGACGTTTACCCGCCCCCTGGAGCGCGTCAATTCGCTAGACCCGATAATGGCGCAGGCCGTCTACGATTCCCGCGCCGTGGCGCTCTACGCGGAAACTCCCCTGGAAGTCGATTATTTCGCCCGCCCCTACCGTCTCAAGAGCGGTTTGTGCGAACTCCCGCAAGTCTCCGAGGATGGCCGCACATACGTCCTCAGGATGGTTGAAGGCGCCCCGCTGGACGCCGCGGATGTCGTGCGCGCCCTGGAACGCCTTCGCGACCCCAAAAACGTCTCGCCGGGCGGCTGGACGATGAAGGCCGTCGATACCATCGAAGCGCCAGACCCAAAGACGGTGCGTATTACACTGCGTGAGCGTCTGCATGTCTTCCCGTGGATGCTTGCGATGGCTTATGCCGGCGTTCTGGACGAAAATGGCGAAGGCACGGGACCCTACCGTCTCAAATCGTGGCGCAAGAACCATGAGATGGTTTTCGAGAAGCGTCCCGAGTGGCGTGGCTGGCGCGACATGCCGGGGAATCGTTTCGATACTGTCCGATATCTCGTCATAGACGATGTTTCCACCCAGTGGCTCATGTTCCTCAAGGGAGAGGTCGATTTTCTCGGCGAGATTTCGCGCGACAATTGGGATGCAGTGGTGAATGGCGATGGCTCCATAGACCCGAAACTCGCGGCCGAGGGCGTGAAACTGATTTCCGCCCCCTCCCTGGACATACGCTACATCGGCTTCAACATGCACGACAAAGTGCTGGGCGGGAACGCGGCATTGCGCCGCGCCTTGACGTGCGCGTTCGATTTCCCGGCGTGGAAGCGTTTCCACAACGGGCGAATAGATGAAGCGAGCACGCCAGTTCCGAAAGGCGTGGATGGGCACTTGGAAGAGCCGTCCCCATACACTTTCGACCTGGAGAGGGCAAAGGCGTTCATGGTCGAGGCGGGCTACCCGGGCGGCATAGATCCGAAGACGGGGCGCAGGCTCGAACTTACGCTTTCCATCGGCCGCCCTACCCAGGATAGCCGCGAAGCAGGAGAGCTCCTCGCGAGCTTCTTCGCCAAAATAGGCGTAAAGCTCAACCTCGCATTCCATACGTGGGAAGCGTTTCTGCGGGCTGTCAACGAAGGGCGCACCCAGATGTTCATGATGGGCTGGGTGGGCGATTATCCCGACGCCGAAAACTTCCTCCAGCTCTTCTACTCCAAGAACGCGAGCCCCGGAGCCAACCATTCATGCTATTCAAGCGAGCGCTACGACCGGGCTTACGAAAGCGCCATGCGGGAAAGCGACCCCGAAAAGCGCAACGTCTTCTGGCGCGAATGCCAGCGGATCATCCGCGAGGATGCGCCTTGGATTTTCACGCACTTCCCGAAGTCCTACACTCTCGTGCGCCCGAGAGTCGGCAACTATCTCCCGAGCGCATTCCCCTACGGCGGCGAAAAGTGGTACGAGGCGTTGCCGGACACAAAGGGAAAAGCAACCAAAGAAGATTGACATGGCTACTCTTACAATAGACCGATCCACAAAGGATACTTCAATCGCCGTCACAGACGACAATGGCCATACCGCGGGAACCGACCTCGGCATCTGGGATGAAAGCACAGCCGGGCCGAAAGCGCCTGACGGACTGGAACGCATCGTAGTGGGCATAGGGCCGGGTTCTTTCGCGGGCATCCGCTCCGCGCTTGCCTGGGCTATCGGATACGCATTGGGGCGCAAGTGCGAAGTAAAGGGAATTATCTCGGCGGCCGCGTTTGCCGAGGAAGGGAAACGCGTGGCCGTAATCGGGGATGCGAGGCGCGGCAAACGCTGGATTGCACTTTTCGACGGCTTTTCCTGTGTCAAGGAAGTCTTTCAGGTCGACGAAGCCACTCTCGCAGCCAACATCCCAGATGGCTACAACGTCGTTTCGCCTGACGATGCGAGACTGGGCGACGAATTGCGGACGGCTTTCGGCGAAAAGTATTCCCCCGCCCCCGCACTTTCCGCGAAAGCTTTGGCTCGCGCCTGTCAGGCCAACCCCGCACTTCTCGTCGACGAACCGCTCCCCGTTTATCTCAATCCCGCCGTGCGCGATTGACATGATGGACAAATCCGGCACATCCCCCGGCCTTATCCTTGCGCCTCTACGGGGCGTTACCATAAGATGTTTCCGCGAAACCTTCGCGCGTGAAATCCGCGAGGCGGGCTTCACGGAAGCAATTACTCCCTTCATTGCCGCGAACCAAGGCGTCGACCCCCTCAAAGACCGCGAATTGCGCAACCATGCCATTGACGCCTCCATCCCCCTCACTCCACAATTCATCGGCAAAGACCCTTCCGCTCTCAAAGACTCCTTAATAAGGATAAAAGAAGCGGGCTTTACGACTGCCGACCTCAATTGCGGCTGCCCCTTCCCTATGGTCCGCAACAAAGGTCGCGGGAGCGGCATTTTGCGCACGCCCGACATACTCGCAAGAATGCTCGCCGCGGGATGCGAAACGCTTGGCGAAAGATGCTTTTCCGTGAAGACGCGTCTGGGCGTGGAGAAAAACGACGAACTTCTCGCCTTGATGCCCGTTTTCAACGCCTTCCCGCTTCGGTTCATCACAGTCCATGCACGAAACGCACGCCAGATGTACGAAGGCGAATGCGACGCGAAAGCATTTCTCGCCGTTCGCGAGGCAAGCGCCAACCCCGTCGTATACAACGGAGATGCCCCGCTCTCGTCAAAGGAGCGCCCTCTCATGGTCGGCAGGGCGTTTGTGCGCTATTTGGGAGAAAGAGACGATGCGCGCGAACTTTTGAAACGTTATGCCGCCGCCTCGCTTGAAGAACTCCATGCCGAACGCCCCGTCATCGGACGCATGAAAGAACTCCTCGCCTATTGGAAAGACATGCCCCGCTGGCGCGCAAGATGGACTATAGCCAAAACCGCACGCTCGCTCCAGGAATTCCTCCTCGCCATCTCCTGACGCGGCAATACACTTGGCGCCCCGCCAACGCCTCAAACATCGATGTTGACGATTTTGCGGATGATGAGCCAACCAAGGATTATCAGCGCAAACATCAAGACTACCGATGCCACGCCGATCGGAGAGAAGAGAAACGGTATCATCATCTTCGGCTTTAGGAGAGTCAATGCCGCACCGAGGAAGACCGGCATCGCCGAAACGATGATTCCCTGCATCCGCCCTTGGGCTGTCATGGTGCGCACCTTGCGCTCTATCTTCATCCTCTCGCGAATGGTCTCGGAAATCTTGTCGAAAATCTCGGTCACGTTCCCGCCCGTCTTGCGGCTTATGAGAATAGCCGTGGTGACGAGAGCAAGATCGTCGGAGCCGACGCGTTCCGACAGGGAGGATAGCGCATCATCGAAGCTCATGCCGATTCTCAGTTGCTTCTGGAGGATTTCAAACTCTTCGCTTATCGGCTTCAGGCCTTGCTCGACAACGGAGTCAAACGCCTGCGAAATCGAAAAACCGGCGCGCAGAGCGTTGGACATCGTGGCAAGCGCCTCGGGAAGCTGCGCGTTGAACTTCTCCCGGCGTTTCGCGTCAAGCCATCTGGCGATGGGGCCTTCGCCTTTCTGCCATCCGGCCTTTATCTTGATGCCGGAAAGGAAATACCAGGCGATTCCGGCAGCCGAAAGAGCAAAGAGAATGATGGCGGCAAGCTCAATCATTTGCGCAGCACCTTCACTTCCTGAGTCGAGGCGGGATCGAACATCGCCGCTTCACAGACGATTCCGCGCCCCGGCAGCTGGTCGTACCATGTGGGAATCGCGCCTGTGGGACGGAAATCGCCAAGAATCTTTCCGTTTTGCCCTACGCCCGTCTGCTTGAAAGAGAAGATATCCTGCATGACAATCTGATTGCCTTCAAGGCCTGTCACCTCGGATATCGCCACGACCTTGCGAGAGCCGTCGGAGAGACGCGATTCGTGGATGACGATATCCACTGCGCTCGCAATCTGTTCGCGTATGGCACGGGATGGAAGCTCCATTCCGCTCATGAGCACCATCGTCTCGAGACGCGATATGACGTCTCTCGGGGAATTGGCGTGGACGGTTGTGAGAGAACCGTCATGGCCGGTATTCATTGCCTGAAGCATATCCAGAGCCTCGCCGCCACGGCATTCGCCCACGATAATGCGGTCCGGCCTCATACGCAGGCAGTTCTTAACGAGGTCGCGAATCGTAACCGCGCCCTTGCCTTCGATATTCGGCGGACGCGCCTCCAGCCGTATCACATGCGGCTGCTGGAGACGGAGTTCGGCCGCGTCCTCGACGGTGATGATACGCTCGTTGTGCGGTATGAAACCGGAAAGAAGATTGAGAAGAGTCGTCTTTCCCGAGCCTGTTCCGCCCGCCACGATTATGTTCTTCCTGAGTATGACGCACAACTTCATGAACTCTGCGGCATTGTGCGTCCATGTGCCGAAATGGATGAAGTCCTCTGCAGTGAGCGCTTTTGAGGAGAACTTTCGTATCGTAATCGTCGGACCCGAAAGCGACAAGGGCGGTATGATCGCGTTCACGCGGCTTCCATCCGGCAAGCGCGCATCCACATACGGCTGCGACTCGTCTATTCTGCGCCCCAACGGCGAGACGATACGCTCAATGACAGAATTGACGCTCGCATCGTCCGTGAACTGGCAATCGGAAAGGACAATCTTGCCGTTGCGCTCCACATACACTTTCTCGGGACCGTTCACCATGATTTCGCTCACGGTTTCATCGGTGAGCAAGTCCTCCAGCGGCCCGAGACGCATCGCCTCGTTGAACACGTCGTCTTCGAGACGCACAGGGTCGATACCGGCGGGGAGGCGTCCGTTCGAGACGACTTCGCCGACGATTTGGCGTATCTTCTCCTTGGCCGTTTCTTCCAAAGTCTCCGTATCCGCACCTTGCGCGGTGAGGCGCTTCATGTCCATGCGTTTCAGGAGTTCGCGCTGAATCTGCTGCTGCACTTCGCGCCTGATTCCACGCATGGGGTCTTTTGCGGCGGCATTGGAAGCTTCGTCTTCTGCGTCGTGGGCGCCTTCGCCGCCGCCTGCTTCCCGTGCAGGCTCTGAGGGCGCTGCTTCACGACCCTTGCGGTCTTCCTCATCCGAATCGCTCACCCGGAGCATGGTGGAACCAATCTGGATTACCATGCCGCTGTCAAGATACACGGGGGTATCTATCTCCTCGCCGTTCACGAAGGTGCCGTTGGCGCTATGGAGGTCTTCCACCATGGCTTTGCCGTCGCGCACGGTCAGGATGGCGTGGCGTTCGCTCACGTCGGGGAAGTTGAGACGGATCTTGCAAGCCATCCCTCTTCCTATTATATACGTACCGTCCGCAAGGTCGGCCGCCCTGAGCGTTCCATCGATAAGGGTAATAAGCCTGAGCATGGCATCACCTCTTCATCTGGCGTTTCTGGTTGAGTTCCTCAATCTCGCTGCGAATCTTTGCGAAGTCGACGTTTGGCAGCTCTCTCTCGGTGGAAGTGTCGTTTGCATTGCGCAGCGTCAAGACGAGGCGGCCGCGCATCTGTTCGGCGAAGGCAAGCATTTCGGCTTCGCGCGGCGTCACCTCAAGCGTCACCGTGGCATAGCCTTGCGGGACGCCCAGCTCGCGCGCATGGAACTTGGCCGTCTCTTTGCCTGTCGCAAGCACCAGCACGTTTTGGAGAATGGTGCAGGTGACAGGGTCGCCACGTTTCACCAGTTCTCCGTCCGAGGGGAAGTCGAAAGTGCCGATAACATCCACATGATCGTTCGGCCTCACCATGCCCGAGACGCTGGCCGCGCCCGTGACATTGATGGACATGGCGCGCATCTGGCGCTTTATATCGGCGGAAAGCCCCTTTGCCGACGGATTGCCCCCTTCTATGTCGCTCCAGAATATGACTTCCTTGGCATCGTTCCCGACAAGAGTGCGTCGGCCAATGATGTCGCGCAAGTGCTCTAGCTCTACCGCCTGGCCCTTGAGACCTTTCGCCGGCACGGTCTTCTGCCCGATGTCGCCGGCCGAAAGGACAGTGCCCGCCGGCGTATCGCGCGTATAGGCGAGCACTTTCATCGTGCCGTACTTCCTTGCAAGCCGATCCTTTTCCTCCAAGTATTCCGCTTCTTTTGCGGAAATGAACATACGGGTAAGGAAGGCGCCGGCAAGGCCGGCGACCAGCGAGACAATGAGTACGATACGCCGTTTCATCAGAAGAGACCCTTCACTTTGCCGGTTTCGGTATCTACGTCAATGCGACGGTAGGCAGGAGAAGCGGAAGTGCCCGGCATCAACTTGATTTCGCCCGCCACAGGCACGATGAGCCCGGCGCCCTGATATACGAGGACGTCCTTCACGGGCATCCGCCATCCCTTGGGGCGACCCAGCAGCTTCGGATCGTGCGAAAGCGAATATTGCGTCTTCGCGCAACAGACAGGAAGCCGCGCCGTATCGGGATTCGCCTCGAACATCGCAAGCTTCTCCCTCGCGAGCGGCTCGAAATCGACCCCGTCGCCGCCATATACTTCCTTGACAAGCGTCTCGATACGCTTCGTGAGCGGCTCGTCGAGAGAAGAAAGGAATGCAAAGTTGTTGGGCTTTTCACACGCTTCCATAACGGCCTTGGCAAGGTCGAGCGCTCCTTCGCCGCCTTTGAGCCAATGGTCGGAAACCGCAAACGCCGCGCCTGCGCCCTCGGCAATCTTGCGGACAAGTTCGCGCTCTGCCGGAGTATCGGTGTAAAACGCATTGAGGCACACGACAGGCTGCACGCCGGAACGGCGTATGATGTCGATATGCGCAAGAAGATTGTCGCAGCCCTTTTCGAGAAGTTCAAGGTTCTCGGTGGTGTATACGGGGTCGAGAGGAAGCCCGGCCTTCACAGCCGGCGCGCCGCCATGCGCCTTGAGCGCGCGCACAGTGGCGACGAGCACCACCGCATCAGGCTTCAAGCCCGAACAGCGGCACTTGATGTTCC
>DFGM01000140.1:11437-15649 GCA_002371755.1 Verrucomicrobia bacterium UBA3750
CCAGAACTTCTCGAAGCCCATGTCGGAGGCAAATCCGCTCTCTGTGACCACATAGTCGCCAAGCGCGCAGGCGAGCCTGTCGGCCACGACGGAGTTCTGGCCGATGGCGATGTTGGCAAAGGGTCCCGCATGCACGAATACGGGCTGCCCTTCCAGAGACTGCATGAGCGTGGGCTTGATGGCATTGACGAGAAGCGCGCACATCGCGCCATCCACTTCGAGATCGGCCGTCGTCACAGGCGCACCGCTCTTCGAGTATGCCACGATAATGCGCGAGAGCCGCTTCCTCAAATCCGCGAGATCCGCACTCATCGCAAGTATCGCCATCACTTCGGAGGCTACAGTGATGTAGAAGCCGCTCTGGCAGTTAAAACCATCGAGCTTGCCGCCACGGCCGATTTCGATGTTCCTCAGACCCTGGGCGCAGAAATCCATCGCCCAGCGGAACTGTATGCGCCCGGGGTCGACATCGAGACGCTTCAGCCCGCGCTCGGCAAGCCATGCGTCATCGTGGTTGCGCTCGTGCTGCATGCGGGAGTTGAGCGCCACCATGGCAAGATTGTTCGCGTTGGTGATGGCGTCGATATCGCCAGTGAGCCCGAGAGAGAGGGAAGTAAGCGGGACTACCTGTGCAAGGCCGCCGCCTGCCGCCGAACCCTTGATGTTGAAAGTAGGTCCGCCGGAAGGCTGGCGCACGCAACCAATCACCTTCTTGCCGAGACGTCCGAGACCTTCCACGAGACCGAGCGTCGTAGTAGTCTTGCCTTCGCCAAGTGCGGTGGGCGTAATGGCCGTCACATCGATATACTTGCCCTTGCGCCCGGCTCCTACGCGTTTGAGCACCTTCGTCGTATCGACTTTGGCAAGCACGTTGCCGTAAGGCATCCATTCGTCATCCTTGAGACCGAGTTCGGAAGCGAGGTCTTTCGCGCTCCGGAGAGACGCCTCGGCGAGTTCGGCAATCTGCCAGTCTTTGAGTTTGGTTGGGTCGAGATTCTTCATGGCGTGTATTATACCATATTTTCCCTTCCCGCGCAAAGGCGGCGGCCATGCGTGTGCACTTTGCATGCTTTCGCACTTAGTGCAAAATCCAAGTCGAAACACGGCTCCAAGCGGAGACCCAAAGCCATTCAAATCGATTGTCGCTTTATCCTTCCATTAATTCAGCCATAGAGACAAAGTCGGCGCCATTGGCGGAACCGGGAGCACCAATAATTATGTGGTCTGTCAATTCAAGCCCGACGAGATTCGCAGCGTCATTGAGACGGCGGGTTGTTTCATAATCCGCTTTGCTGGGCGCAGGGTCGCCGGATGGATGGTTGTGTGCGACGATTATTTCCTCTGCGCCCGCTTTGAACGCTTCGCGGAATATCGTCCCCGGGTCGATTGCTGCAGTCCCGTCCTGATGCCCGACAGCAACAAGAATCGGCTTGGCAAGCATCTTGCCTTCCGCATCGAGCGGCAGCACCCAAACGCGCTCCTCATTCTGCTCCTTCGGCAAAGCCGCACGGAATATCGCGGCGGCGTCAGAGGCGGTGGCGATGATGGTTGTCAAATCGTTCATTTCAGCAACATAAATCCAATGGCAAATCTGAAATATCTTTTAGCCGTTTGCCGTTTACCAATGATTCAAGCTGATCTATGATGTCTTCCCGGCCATCGGCACCATACTGTTTGACCGCATCCATCAATTCATAAAGCGCGAAATGATAGACACAATCCAAATCGCCAGTGCCAAGGGCAAGCGATGCCAATCTGGATGGCAACGGCTCTCCCGTAACCACAACAATATGCGGAAGGTGTCCCTTGCGGTTGCGAATAAGGTTCAATGCCTCAGTCCTGCTGTTCTGCGCCCTGTCACTGCGCATCGTCCATTTGGCGGAAATCGAGGCGTGCATGAGAGGCAACGGATTATAGGATTTTCTCAAATCCGAGCAAAGGCTCACGTGTGCATCCACAAATCTGGACGTTTCGTTGATTTCAACGTCTTCGCAGGTGCCGCGCGCTATCACGATATCAGGCGTAACCATGTAGTCATTGCCGAGCATGGCTACGAGTTCCTTGTCGGCATTCAGTACTTTTGCAAGATGCGCAATATGCTCGTATTGCGCAAAACTTGCTGTCTTTACGGGATTGCTGTTGCCAAGGTGCATTACATGCCACTTGCCGGGGCGCAAGTGCCGCATTTTAGGAAAGGTTGCCTTGATAAAAGAGCAAACCTCCGCTTCGAACAGCGAACCGGAACTTTGTGGTGGAAGTTTCGCACCCTTCTTCGCGCCCAACCTCTTTGCCACAAATGCGGCTATCTCCCGCGACGGCTTGTTGCTTCCGTCGGCATTGGAAGCGACGCCATTTTCGTCTATTGTGAGAATTGATTTGGAAACAAGGGCTTTGTGAAACGCCTTGCGTTCTTTTGCCATCAACGCTTCATCTTTCATTGTTCAATCCTTTTTTGATTTGAATGCCAACTGCTTCTGCAACTGGCGGAGGGAATGCATTTCCAATCATTCTGCATGCGGATGTCTTTTTCTTGCCAAAATCCCATTCAGCCGGGAATCCCTGTATTGTCGCAAGCATTTCTTTCGTCAGACGCGGCATGCCTTCAAAATCTTCGCTTGGCGGCTCATTTGCGACGCCAAGACCGTCCACGCCAAGTTCAGCCCAAGCCTTTCTGGCCCTAGTCGGCCCCAAATCTGGTCCGCCATGCTTTTTACTGCCGCCTACTATTGTTGGTGCGATTCGATTGGCCTGTTTAACCCACGATTCCAAATGTCGCCAACCGCGGCTTCCCATAATAGGGCGTAATGCTTCACCAACAGATGGCGCTGTCTCATTGCGGGGTGATGGAAAAGAAAAACGGCCTTTCTCGTCTTTTCTGATTCCGACAATAAGCACTCTTGGCCTTATTTGTGGAACACCATAATCGCTTGCCTGCAATAGTTTTATCTGAACATCATAGCCAAGTTCGTCTATTCTCCTCAATATTGCGTTCCGATAGCCATCAAACTTAGGATCAAGAAGGCCCCTGACATTTTCTATCATAACCGCACGAGGCTTCATTTCGGCAAGCAGGCGCAAGGCTTCAGGAAAGAGATCTCGCTCATCCTCTCGGCCTAGCTGTTTCGAGGCAACGGAAAATGGGGGACATGGAACTCCGCCAGCCAATAAATCCACGCCAGAATATGGGCGTCCGTCAAACTTTCGGACATCGGCACACATTACATTCCACGTTGGATTGTTTTTCTTCAGCACATCACAGTACTCTTGTTCGTATTCAACAAGAGCTATATGAGAAAACCCTGCGCGCTCCAAGCCAATTGCTTGTCCTCCAGCGCCAGCACATATTTCGACGCAAGCCAATTTACCATCATGATGCACATTAGCTATCAACTTTTGTACTGTCTTGCGCATCTGAGGAGATGCAACAGAGAAATCAAACGTCATCTGCACTGCCGTCTCACACACTCGCAACTGTTCGGGATGCAATTGTGTTATGATTTCCGGCAGGCGTTTTGCAAGGTCGGGGTCGTTGCGGTCAGGAGATTCGAGATACGCCTTGAGCTGTTTTGCGACCTTGGTCGAGGTCGCAAAGTCCTTGACGCGGACAATGACGCGCTCCGCATCTTCAGGAACGGCGCCCTTGTGCGTATACTTGTACGCTGTCTTGAAAAGCAGATATTTATCGCCGTGGGGCTTGCCTTTTGCCGGATAACCGTATTCGGCGACAAGTTCTTGGCGCGTCTTGATGCCGATAAACTCCGCCTTGTATGTCTTCTGTTCTTTGGTGCCTTTGAAGAGCCACAATTCGGTTATCTGCCGAGCATCTTCTGCTGTGATTTTGTCGCCAGCGGAAACCGGATAGTTATACCAACCGCGCCACTTCTTCAACTGGTCGCCTTTATACGTTCCCACAAGAACAAACCGCGACTTTGCCTCGCCGGTTTCCGGCGAAACAACAACTGCGACCCCGTTTTGAGGCTGCCTGACTCTTCTTGTACCCATTTTGACCCCTTCCAGTCTTCCTTGGAGCGTAAAATTATTGCATATTCTACCAAAAATCACGGTCCAAGGCAATGGGCGGCGCGACCCCTCGCCGCCGCGATGTCCCGGGTGTCCCATGGCGTCCCGTGGTAGCGCGGCGGCGAGGGGTCTCGCCGCCCTACCACGCCCCCTCCGCCACCACGGCATGCCGGCGGTAGGGCGGGCAGACCC
>DFGM01000081.1 GCA_002371755.1 Verrucomicrobia bacterium UBA3750
TCGACAAGCGCAACGGAATCCACATTATCGACCTTACGCAGAGCGTCGCAATGCTTGACGAGGCGGCACAGTTCCTCCGCGATACGATTCTCGCGGGCAAAAAGCTCCTTTTCGTGGCCACGAAGAAGCAGGTGGCTGAGATGGTGAAGGCCACGGCAAACGAAGTCGAGCAGTTCTACATCACCGAGCGTTGGCTCGGCGGCACGCTCACGAACTCGAAGACGATCCGCTCCAGCGTCAAGCGCATGCGCCAGCTCCAGGCTACGGCGAAGGCAAACGGCGGCGAGCTTTCCGAGCACAAGCAGGAAGCTTCGATGCTCCGTCGCGAACTCAACAAGCTCGAGAAGAACCTCACCGGCATTGCGGACATGGCCGAGCAGCCCGGCGCCGTGGTGATCGTGGACGTGGTGAAGGAAGCGAACGCGGTCAATGAAGCTGTCCGCCTCGGCATTCCCGTGGTCGGCATCGTCGATACCAACGCCGATCCCGAGCCTATCGACTACGTGATTCCCGGCAACGACGACAGCGTGCGCGGCGTGGAGCTCATTCTCAAGGGTCTCACTGGCGTGATCAAGGCCGCCCAGCAGGAATACAGCGCCAAGGCGGCCGAAGAGAGCCGCAAGCGCGAAGCCGAGCGCAAGACGCGCGACGAGGCGGAGCGTGCGGCACGTGCGGAACGCCGTGCGAAGAGTCCGCGTGCGGGCGAAGGCCGCAAGGCCGGCGCCGGCAAGAAGCCTGCCGTGGCCGCCAATGTGAAAGCGGCAGCCCGTGCGGCGAAGGAAGCCGCCGAATCCAAGGCGAAGGCCGATCTCGCGGCGAAGCGCCAGGCGGCAGTTCAGGCCGCCGAAGAGGCCGTCAAGGCCGAAGAGGCTCCTGCGGCACCCGCTCCCGAGGCGACGCCTGCTCCCGAAGCGACCCCTGCCGCGGAATAATCCCGCGACACAGGCCTAAAGCAACATTACACACAAGGAACAAAGACAATGGCAATTTCGATTCAGCAGATCAAGGAACTGCGTGAAGCCACGGCGGCCGGCATGGGTGCTTGCAAGGAAGCGCTCACGGCAACCAACGGCAACATGGACGAAGCGGTGAAGTATCTCCGCGAGAAGGGGCTCGCCGTGGCCGCAAAGCGCGTGGACAAGGAGTCCAAGCAGGGCATCGTAGCCCTCGCCGAAGCGGCCGACAAGAAGACGATGGCTCTTGCCGAAGTCAACTGCGAGACCGACTTCGTCGCGAAGACCGAGGCGTTCATCAAGTTCGTGGATGATGCCGCGAAGGTGGCGCTCGAAGGCAAGGATATCGAAGCGACGCTTAACGATGACTACAAGATGCTTCTCACCAAGACGGGCGAGAACGTGAAGATCCGCCGCGCCGAGCGTTATCAGCTCGAGGGTGAAGGCGTCCTTTCCGGCTACATCCACATGGGCGGCAAGATTGGCGTTCTCGTGGAAATCGGCTGCACGAAGGCCGAGAGTGCGGCGAATCCGGCTCTTGCCGAGGCGGCGCACATGATCTGCCTCCAGGTGGCGGCCAACGCCCCCAAGTACGTGAACCCCGCCGACGTTCCGCAGGCGGAAATCGATGCCGAGCTCGAAATCAAGCTCAACGCACTCAAGGAGCAGAAGGGCAAGCTTCCTCCGGAGCAGGCGCTCGTCGGCATCAAGAAGGGCATGGCGGCCAAGTTCTGCACCCAGATCTGCCTCACGAAGCAGGACTATGTGGCAGATGGCGACCTGACCGTCGAGAAGTATCTCGATGGCGTTGCGAAGACGCTCGGCGATACGCTTACGATCAAGCGTTTCGCGCGTCTGCAACTCGGCGCGTAAAAAACACGGCAAGACTATGCGCGTCGTAGTCAAGGTAGGCACGCATGCCATAGCCAAGAAGACGGGGCGCCCGGATTATCCGGCGCTCCGCCGTCTTGTGGCGCAACTGAGCGCCATTGCGAAGTCCGGCACGGAGGTTTATTTCGTCTCCTCTGGCGCAGTGGCGGCGGGCGTAGAAGCTCTCGGGCTCAAAGCCCGCCCCACGGGCCTCAATGACGTTCAGATGTGCGCGGCCGTAGGCCAGGCCCGCTTCATCTTCGAATACGAGAAGCTTTTCGCCTCTTTCGGCGTCAAAATCGGCCAGGTGCTCCTCACGCATTACGACTTCGAGAACCACCGCCGCGCCCAGAACGTCAAGAAATCCCTGGACAACCTCGTCCGTGCCGGCATCGTGCCCATCATCAACGAGAATGATGTCGTGGCCGATGAAGAACTCAAGGGGAGTAGTTTCGGCGATAACGACTGGCTTTCCTTCCTCATCGCCAAGCTCGTCAAGGCCGATATGCTCATCCTCCTCACCACGGTGGATGGACTTCTTGACGCGAACGGCAAGCGCATCGTGCGTGTAGAGAACCTGCGCAATATCCTTTCGCTCGTAAGGAGCGGCGAAAAGGGCAAACTTTCCAAAGGCGGTATGGATTCCAAGCTCAAGGCCGTGAAGGCGGCCGTCAAGAACGGGATAGACGTCTTTGTGGCAAACGGACGCAAAAAGGTGCTGCCTCTCATACTTTCCGGCAAGAACGCCGGCACGTTTTTCCCCGGTTCGGCGCTATGAAAAGGCATCTTATCGGCATAGGCGGCGTGGGCATGAGCGCTCTTGCCACCACATTGGCCAATCTCGGCGACGAAGTGACGGGCTCAGACCGCAATCTCCACACCTCGAACATCCGCTTTCTTGAAGGTCAGGGCATCTGCTGCTACCCGGACGATGGTTCCGGCGTGGATGGCACGGTCGACGAGATTATCGTCTCGACGGCCATAGAAGAGGATAATGCGGCACTCAAAGCGGCGAAGGAGTTCCGGATACCGGTCACCCACCGTGCGGCGGCACTCGCAAGGGCGCTTTCCTCGCGCAAACTCGTGGCCGTAGTCGGGACGTGCGGCAAATCCACCGTCACGGCGATGCTTGGCCACATACTCGCCGAATGCGGCCTCGACCCGCTGTGCGTAAACGGCGCCAACGTGCCCGGCTGGCTCGGGGCGGTAAGGTTCGGCCATGGCGAATACGCCGTTGCCGAGGTCGATGAAAGCGATAAGTCGCTCTTTTCTTTCTCTCCATACGCGGCAATCGTGACGAACGCCTCTTCCGACCACTATTCCAAGGAAGAAATGGACGAGGTGTTCGACAAGTTTTCGAAAGATCTCCCAGGCCCCGTAGTGGACGGCAGGAAGACCGATTACGGCGAAGTGCCGGTATCCATGCCCGGGCTCCACAACCGGCGCAACGCCGCGCTCGCGCTTGCAATGGCGAAGTCGCTCGGCTGCGATGAAGAGAAAGCGAAACGCGCCCTGTTGACATTTCGCGGCGTGGAGCGCAGACTCCAGAGGCACGGAACGCGGGTCTACGACGACTACGCCCACAACCCGGAAAAGCTCAAAGCCATGTGGACCACACTGGCGGAAGAGCACCCGGAAGGCGGCATATGCGTAGCGTGGCGTCCGCACGGCTACGGTCCCTTGAAGAAAATGCTCGGGGATTTGGCGGACATGTTCAATGCCACGGTGCGCGAGAAGGACAAGCTTCTTTTGTTGCCCGTCTACGATGCGGGCGGCACGGCGGACAGGCGAATCAATTCGGGCGACCTTCTGGACCTCCTCGAGCCCGGCAAGGCTTTGTGCGTGGACGGCATTGAAGCCGCGTACAAGTGGATGGCGCAGAGGCAAGGCAATTTCGCCGCGTTTGCGGTATGCGGGGCGCGCGATCCGGAATTGCCCGCGCTTGCAGAGAGATTATCAACCGTCCTCTAGAGGGAATATGCAAAACGAGAAGATTCTGGCGCGGGTTTGCGCCGATGCAGGAGTGGGGCCGCGCCAGGCTGCGGCCGTGGAGAAACTTTTGGCTGATGGCTGCACAGTGCCGTTCATCGCACGCTACCGCAAGGAAGCGCATGGCAACCTCGACGAGGTGCAAATCGGCAAGGTGAAGGAG
This sequence comes from Verrucomicrobia bacterium UBA3750, assembly GCA_002371755.1. GTDB lineage: Bacteria > Verrucomicrobiota > Kiritimatiellia > RFP12 > UBA1067 > UBA1067. The sequence continues at coordinate 3,976 of DFGM01000081.1, forward strand.
CGCCTCGAATACTACGCCGAACTCGAGGACAGGAAGAAAACCATCCTCAAATCCATCGACGAGCAGGGCAAGCTCACCGAAGAGCTCGCCAAGCAGATTGAGGATTGCTTCGTCAAGACCACCCTCGAAGATATCTACCAGCCCTACAAGCCCAAGCGCCGCACTCGCGCCCAGATAGCCAAGGAAAAAGGCTACGAGCCGATGGCCGAGAAACTCTGGAACGGCGAGGAGTGCGAGGGCACAGACGAAGACTTCCAGTTCGCGCGCGACATCATCGCCGAGCGTATCGCGGACGACAGCACCGTGCGCGGGCTTGTGCGCCGCGCCTTCGCCACGAAGGGCGTAGTCAAAACCGAAGCCGCCAACCCCGGCAGTTCGGAACCCACCAAGTTCGAACAGTACTACGACTTCTCCGAACCCATTGCCACAATCCCGAGCCACAGGTATCTGGCGATTCGCCGCGGACAGAAGGAGGGCGTGCTTTGGGTGCGGCTGGACATCGACAAGAGCGCCATAGTCGACGAAATGATGGATTGCCTCGACTGTGCAAAAACCGACCAGACGCGCCTCGCGGCGGAAGATGCCTACAAGCGCCTGCTTGCACCGAGCTGCGAAATAGACGTCACGGTGGAGAAGAAGATGGAAGCAGACCGTGCGGCCGTGGAAGTCTTCGCCGAGAATCTGCGCAATCTGCTCCTTGCAAGCCCCCTCGGGGAGAAGTCGGTGCTCGCCATCGACCCCGGCATCCGCACCGGCTGCAAGGTGGCCATGATGGATGCGACCGGCAAGTATCTCGGAAAGACCGTGATATACCCTACGCAACAGCCGGCCGAGGCGGAAAGAGCCATCGCCCTTATCGTAAACAAGTTCCGTCCCGACGCAATTGCTGTCGGCAACGGCACGGCAGGGCGCGAGACGGAGGCGTTCGTCAAGGCGACCTTGAAGAAATTGCACTCCCAGCATCCGGAAATCCCGACTCCCATCGTCGTGAGCGTATCCGAATCGGGCGCATCGGTGTATTCGGCAAGCGAAATCGCGCGAAAGGAGTTCCCCGACCTCGATTTGACAGTCCGCGGCGCGATAAGCATAGGCCGCCGCCTCCAGGATCCCCTCGCGGAACTCGTCAAAATCGACCCTAAAGCCATAGGCGTGGGACAATACCAGCACGACGTCCACCAGCCGCTTCTCGGCGCCAAGCTCGACGAGGTGGTGGTAAGTTGCGTGAACGGCGTGGGCGTGGAACTCAATACGGCCTCCGCCCCTCTTCTCGAGCGCGTATCCGGCGTAGGCCCGAGCCTCGCGAAGAACATAGTGGAGTGGCGCAACGAACATGGCCGCTTCTCCTCGCGTTTGCAGCTTATGGAGGTGAAGGGACTGGGCGCCAAGGCGTTTGAACAGTGCGCGGGCTTCCTTCGCATCCGCGGCGCGGCCAACCCGCTCGATTCCTCCGCCGTCCATCCCGAACGCTACGCGCTAGTGGAACGCATGGCGGGGGATATGGGGCTCAGCGTGAAGGAACTCGTGGGCAACCAAGCCGCCGTAAAGAAGATCGACTTGAAACGCTACATATCCGACGAGGTGGGCGAGCCAACCTTGAAGGATATCGTTTCCGAACTCGTCAAACCCGGACGCGACCCGCGCGCCGTCTTCGAGCCGCCCAAGTTCCGCGACGACGTGATGACGATCGACGACGTGAAGGAAGGACAGAAGCTCGAGGGCGTGGTCACCAACGTCACCGCATTCGGCGCTTTCGTCGATATCGGCGTCCATCAGGACGGCCTTGTGCACGTGAGCGAATTGAGCGACAACTTCGTGACCGACCCGAACAGCGTGGTGAAGACGGGCGACCGCATCACCGTGACCGTGATTGGAGTGGACAAGGCGCGCGGCAGGATATCGCTTTCGGCGAAGTCGAAGCCCGGTTTCGCCGCCGCCTCCGCCGGCGGTGGCGCGGGTGCTCGTGCCGGCCAGCGCAGGAACGAGCGCCGCACCTCTTTCGCCCCGCCCAACTCTTCAGGATTCTCCTGCAACCCGTTTGCCGGACTGTAAACGATGAAAATCGCCGCCTTTATTGCGAAAAAGGACGTCAAAGCCGCGTTGAAGGCGTGGCCGGTGATGTTTTTCGCCGCGGGCGGCATATGCTTCGCCACTTCCATGACGGCGAAGTTTTTCGGCTGCGAGTTGCGCGAACAGGTCTCGCTCGACATTTTCAAGAACGCACATGGCTGGCGGCTAGCCCTGTTTTGCCTCTACGCCGTCATTGGTGCACCTGTTGCGGAAGAATGCATATTCCGCGCTCTTCTCTTCAGGCTGCCAACCGTTTCTCTCGGGAAGAAATTGGCCGTAAAAGCCGTTCCGGGACTCGAAAAGACGCTTTTGGCGGCTTTTGCCGCCGTCTCGTCCGTCCTTTTCACGGCGATGCACTATGGGAAGGTGAACCCGTTTCCGGATAATGCGTTCCTCGCGCTCTTCTTCATAGGCGTATTCCAGTGCATGCTCTATACGCGCACGGGGCGGCTTTCCGTGGTCATAATCAACCATATCCTCTTCAATCTCACGAATCTGGTCGCGTTGGCGGTGTTCGGCTTATGAGAGTGTGTTTCGATACGTTCGGGTGCAGACTCAATACGGCAGAGGCTTTGCAGATGGAAGCCTCCTTCCTCGCACGCGGCTGGGAGGTTGTTGAGAACCATAAAGATGCCGATATGATTGTGGTGAGGGGCTGCTCCGTCACGGCGCGCGCACAGCGAGACTGCGAAAAGCTCATAGAGCATATCCGCATGAGATATCCGAACAAGCGGCTTGTCGTGACTGGCTGCCTCAAGGAGAAGCGGAACGAACACTGGCTCGCGGATTTGGCGCCGGCCACGCCGGAGCGCACGGCGAGGGCGTATCTCAAGGTGCAGGATGGTTGCGCGTGCAACTGCACGTTTTGCATCGTGCCGCAGTTCCGGGGCAAGCCGGTCTCCCGAGATTTAGACGGCGTATTGGATGACGCAAAGCGATTTATCGAGGCGGGCTACCGCGAAATCGTGGTCACCGGGTGCAATCTTTCGTGCTATTCATCCGGCGGCACGTCTCTTGCCGGACTCGTTTCCGCTCTTGCCGCGCTGGACAGGTCTTGCCGCATACGCCTCGGTTCCATCGAGCCCATGCCGTGCGTCAAGGATGTTGCGATGGCGATGGCGGAAAACGAAAACGTCTGCCGATTCCTGCATCTTGCGATACAGTCGGGCGCGCCAAAGGTTCTTTCCGCGATGCGCCGGCCCTATACAATAAGAGATGTGAACGAAATCGTCGCGCTCGCGCTCTCGAAGATGCCGCTCCTTGCAATCGGATGCGATTTGATGACGGGCTTTCCCGGCGAGACAGACCTCGATCATCTCTCCACAAAGACGCTCTTCAGCCGCATACCCATCTCAAAGGCGCACATATTCCCGTATTCGGAGCGTCCGGGCACGGTGGCGGCGATGCTGCCCGACGCCCTGCCGCGCGAGATTCGCAAGGGCCGCGCAAGGGAATTGGCCGCTATTGCCGACGACAACCGCTCCAAGTTCGCCAAACGTTTCATCGGCAAAACGGTGGAAATCGTGGTGGAGGATGACGCGACCCTTGGCGGCTGGACAGGTGAATATCTGTGGTGTACGGCCCAGAATGTGAACGCCCTGCGAAGTAAATCGCGCCGCAAGGAACTCGTAAGGATGGTTGTCACCAAGACGAAAGGACACCAGCTCTTCGGCGTGGAGGTGCGCTGATGGCGGGCGAGACGGCAAAGGCGCTCGCCATTTGTTTGCGCGTGACGCCGTGGTCTCGGACGAGCCATATCGTATCGTGGCTCACGCGTGAAGGGCGGCTTGATACCGCCATAAAGGGCGCCGCACGGCCAAAAAGCTTCTTCCTCGGCCAATACGACCTCGCATACACGTGTGAAATCGTCTATTATCCGCATTCCCGCAGCGAATTGCACGCAATAAGAGAGTGCGTGCCGGTGGAAATGCGCGAAGAATTGCGCACCAGCCTCCCGGCTTTGGCGCTCTCCGACCGCTTCCGCGGCCTCTGCCACATGCTCTCTCCCAACGGAAACGACGCGGCTATATGGTTTTCGTCCCTCGAAACGGCCCTCGATTCGCTCTGCTACAAGGTGCGGCAGGGCACGGCTTCCCCTTGCGATTGGGTTGCCGAGCTTCTCTCATTTGAGCTTAAAACGCTCAAAATGCTGGGCCAAATGCCCGAAATCGAAAGAAATGGCGGCTTGTTTGCGCTCGCCGGCGAACGAAAGATCCCCGTTTCGCCCGAGGTGGCGCACGCCTTGACCGCACCGTTCGACGAGAAAAATCTCCCAACCCTACTTGACGCGGCGAGGGTAATTGGTGTATACTATGCGTTCCACGTGGAAAATGCCCTTGATGGAAGACGGCAGATTCTGCAAATGATTTCTCAACCCGAAAAAGGAAAGAAAGAAGGATAACGATGGATAAGATTCATCTCATAGGCGCGAGCATGCTCGCCGCTTCCCTGATCGCCGGTTGCTCGGATGCGACCGCAAACACCGATAAGGCCGCTGACGCCGGCAAGGTGCCGGAAGGCGTCGCTCTAGTCGTGAACGGCAAGGAACTCAGGTTTGACGCAATCAACGCCGACGTCGACAAAGTAATCGCCGCCCAGGGCGAGAACATTCCCGAAGCGCAACTCGAATATGCCCGCAAGCAGATTTCCATGCAGATGGCACAGAGCTTCATCATCGAAAACGTGCTATTGAAGACGGCCGCCGACCTGGGCTACACGCTGAGCGACGACGAGCTCAAGGCTCGCGAGGCCGAAGTGCTCGCCAGCTTCGCCGACATGCCCGACGCCCCCAAGACGCTCGAAGAAGCGTTCAAGACGAGCCCGCTCGGCGAAGAACGCGCCAAGGAACAGTTCCGCACAGGCGTCCTGATCGATAAGATGCTCAAGGCCGAAATCGCCGACAAGAACAAGAAGGACTATGCCGCCGACGCCAAGAAGATCGTGGACGAAATCACCCAGGCCAACGAGAAGGCTGCCGCTTCCGGTGCCGAGGCGCTTGAGAAGATCAAAGGCCTCAAGGCCGCCATCGACGCCGTTTCCGAGGCAGAAAAGGCCGCCAAGTTCGAGGAACTCGCCAAGGCAAACTCCGACTGCCCCTCCAAGGAAAAGGGTGGCGATCTCGGCGAGTTCGCACGCGGCATGATGGTGAAGGAGTTTGAGGATGTCGCTTTCGCGCAGGAAGTCGGCCAGATTTCCGACCCTGTCAAGACCCGCTTCGGCTGGCACCTCATCCTCACCACCGGCAAGACCGCCGCCACGGAAGCGAAGGATGACAAGCCCGCCGCCCCGGAGAAGGTTTCCGCTCGCCATATCCTTATTAAGACGGACGAAGTGCAGGAAGTGCCCGAACTCGACAGGGTGGAGAAGGTCCTGAAGATGCGCGACGAGCGCGGCATGGTGGCCGACTTCATCCGCAAGCAGATTTCTGCCGCCAAGATTGCCGCAGCCGAAGAGTTTAGCAACCTCCTTCCCCCTCCGGAAGAGGAAGAGGCCCCCGCTCCGGCCCCGACCCCCGCTCCGGCCGCCGAAACCCCGGCTGAAGAAAAAGCAGCCGAGCCAGTTGCAACTCCCGCCGAATAATGGTATAATATGTGCTCTTTGAAAGGAAAAGAAGAAAATGAGCCAGCATGCATCTCTTAAGGGAACGAGCAAGATCACGTCCCGCCGCAATGTCCTCAAGCGTTTTGAGCGCGTCAACCTTCTCCAGAAGCGTGGAGAGTGGAAGGAAGGCGATCGCGGCCTCGGTCTGAAGAAGACCAAACCCGAAGCGTAACATTTTCGCGGCACAAGGAGCACCTTATATAGGTTGCTCCGGTAAAACCGGCCAGACGGAGTCTATATAAGCCCGTCTTGCCGGTTTTTCTTGCATACTTGGGGTTTGCCGCAAACCCCGCGGCGGCGAGGGGTCTCGCCGCCCTACAGATGCCGTTGTGTGACCAATGCCCATTGGTCGGGAATCCAATGCCCATTGAATCCGAATCCAATGCCCATGGGATTCCAATTCAATGCCCATGGGTTTCCAATCCAATGCCCATTGGGTTTCAGACCAATGCGCATTGGATTCCCGGCCCATGGGCATGATATGGCTATTCGCCTATGCGGCGGAGGATTTCCTCTGCAACCTCTCTTCCAACGCCCACGGCGGAACAGATCGCGTCGGCTCCGGCACGGGCCAGGCCGCGCAGGGATTTGAACTCTTTCAGCAACTTTATTTTCTTGGCTTCGCCTATCCCCGGGATTTCGTCCAGCACCGATTCGCGAATGGCGCGCTCCCTGAGATTGCGGTGGTAGGTGATGGCGAAGCGATGCGCCTCGTCCCGGAGCCGGGTGCAGACGAAAAGCGCCTGCGAATCGCGCGGGAGGAGGAGGTTTTCGCGTCCGTCATCTAACACTATTTCCTCCTGACGCTCGGCAAGGCCGATTGTGGATATGTCGGTCACGCCGATTTCGGCGAACATCGCCCTTGCCGCCCGGAGCTGCGTAATTCCGCCATCGCAGATGAAAAGATCGGCTTTTGGCGACTTTTCGAGGAGTGTGGATTCCGGGCCGTAGCGGCGTTTTACGACTTCGGCCATGGCTCTGGGGTCGTCGGCGCCCTCGAAGGAGGAGATTTTGAAACGGCGGTAGAGGCGTGCGTCGGGAAGTCCGTCGCGCGCGACAACGAGAGAGGCGACGTTATGAGTGCCGAAAAGGTTGGAAATGTCGGCGCATTCGATGATATGCGGTGGCTTTTCGAGTCCTATCGCCTTGGCGAGTTCTTCGAGACCCTTGAGAGCGTTCTCGCGGTCTAAAGTGGGAGATTTGCGCACAAAATGGCTTTTTGTCATCTCTTTCAAGGCGAAAAGCATATCGCGGAGATGGGCGGCTAGCTCATAATCGCCTTTTTGGGCGGCAGAGCGCATTTTTGCGGAGATATCGGCAAGGACGGCCGGACGGCGCCCATCCAGGAATTCGCAGGCTTCGTCGAAACGCGCCTTGTATTCTTCTTTGGAAATCTTACCGAGGCATGGGGCGGAGCAGGTGCGTATCACATCTGCGAGGCAGTGCCTGTGGGTTTCGGCGTCAGGGCAGATGGCATCGCATTCGCGTATGCCGAAGTGTTTTTCGGCGAAGTCTTTCGCCGCACGCACTACCGGGGCGGAAGGGAAGGGCCCGAAATATCGCGCACCATCGTCGCGTATTATCCTGACGAGCGAGAAGCGCGGCCACGGAGCGCCAACCTCGGCGCGCAAGGCCAGGTAGCGTTTATCGTCCCGCATCAATATGTTGAAGCGGGGTTTGTGCGCCTTGATGAGCGAAGCCTCGGTTAGGAGCGCCTCCGCCTCGTTTTTCACTGTCATGAACTCGAAGTCGTCTACCGTATCGACCATCGAGCGGACTTTTGGCGCGTGTTTGGCGCCCGGGCGGAAGTAACTGGATACGCGGCGTTTGAGGTTCTTGGCTTTGCCTATATATATGATGGTGCCGCGCCGGTCCCGCATTATGTAGCAACCGGGCTTGTCCGGCAGGGTCTTCAGACGCTCGCGTATGCGTTCGGTCATCAGACCGTTTCCTGCTTTTCGCCTTCCTTGGGCTCGTCCTGCTTCTCGCCTTCCTGGAGGCCCTTCTTGAACTCGCCCTTGGCTTTGCCGAGCGAACGCGCGATTTCAGGAATCTTCTTTGCGCCGAACAACAGCGCAATCACGACTACGCATATGATAATCTGCCACGGACCTGGTCTCATGTTTGCTCCTTTCGTTTGCTCAAAAAGCGTTTATTCTCGTACGCGGAAAGCCTCTATGGCCGTCGCGAGACGCGTCGAGGGATTGAAATCGATGATTGCGCCTTCCAGCGTGCAAGGACCTTTCGCCACTTCGAAACGCGCGGGTATGCCCGTGACGAACTTTTTCGTGACTGGCGCCAAATCGCGCCCGAGGGACGATAGGTAGGGCCCGGTCATTCCCAAGTCGGTGATGAATGCCGTTCCGTTGGGCAGGATGCGCGCGTCGGAAGTCTGCACATGGGTGTGGGTGCCGGCGACAGCCGTCACGCGTCCGTCCACATAGTGCGCGAATGTTACTTTCTCGCTTGTCGCTTCTGCGTGGAAATCAACGAACACGGGGAGATCTTTCGGAATCTCGGCAAGCACTTTGTCTATGGTTCTAAAAGGGCAATCCACGCTCTGCATGAAGGTTCTGCCTGAAAGATTCACGATGGCGAAGCGGCAGACGGGCGTGGTGATGATGCGCCAGCCTTTGCCCGGGTTGGATGGAGGGAAATTGGCGGGTCGCACGAGGTTGGCGACGGAATCTATCTGGCCGGCGAACTCTTTCTGCCCCCAGGTATGGTCGCCCAGCGTCAAGGCGTCCACGCCGGCATCGGTGATTTCCTTTGCAAGATCGGCCGTGATGCCGGAGCCTGCGGCGCAGTTTTCTGCATTCACGATTACGGCGTCGGCGTGTTTTTCGGCGCGCAAGCGTTTTGCGTTTTCACGCAGGATGCGTCTACCGGGGTTGCCCACCACATCTCCAATCATTATCACGCGCATGGGGTATCGAAGCCTCCTTGTGGGTTTTCGCCGCCTCTACCCTCACCTGAGAGAGTGACCGTTCTGCAAGAGCCAGGCCGCGGCATTGCGGTCTCCCCTCGCGGCGCGGGCGCGCACATTCCATACCGTTGCGAGGTTGGCGTCTCTTTTGAGGCCGCCCACACCATCCTCGAAACATTTTGCGTAGTTTTCCATCGCCGGTGCGCAACCGCGTTCTGCGGCCGTGCGGAACCAGCGCACGGCCTCGGTAAAGTCGCGTTCCACGCCATTTGCATCGTAAAGACACTTCCCGTATGCGTTCATCGCTTCGATATTGCCTTTCTGGGCGCTGGAATGGAGCATGTTGGTCGCGCGTTCGGGGTCTTTTTCCACGCCTTCGCCCCTGAGCAGACCGAGCGCGTAATTGAGTTCACCGTATGCATTGCCGAAATCCGCGCTTTTTGCGAAGAACTGCATTGCCTTGGCGGGGTCTTTCTGCACCACGATGCCGTCGCGGTAGAAGCCGCCAAGGTTGTTTATGGCTTCGGGATGGCCGCTTGCGGCCGCGGCCATGAAGCATTTGAGCGCCTTGTTCCCGTCCGCCGGCACGCCATAGCCGTTCATGTGGCACATGCCTACATTGTAGAGGCCGTTCGGGTCGCCGTGGTCGGCGGCGGTGCGGAACGCTTGGTAGCTTTGCGAAAACACTTTCTGCATGTCGTTGGTATCGACAAGCGGACTTTGCAGTGCTTTTACGAGCGACATCGTGCCCCAGGCGTTGAGGGCCTGTATGTTGCCGGCATCGGCAGCCTTTTTGAGAAGCGTCGCGTCGTTTGCTTCAAGCGAAAGGAGATACCATGCGAGCGAATTGTTCTTGCGCTCGGCAAGAGCCTGTATCTTGGGACGCGACTCGGCGAGATACTTCTCGCGCAGCTTGTCGCTTATCTGCGCCGCCTTCGGCGCGTCGGGGTCGCGCGAAGCGAGCGCGATGACGTATTGCTGCAGGAGACGTCCCGCGGCGGCGTCGTCGGCCACTACTTGCGCCGCCTCTTCGTAGGCTTTGGGGTTGCCGGACGAACGCGAATTGATGAGCCGCAGCAGTGCCTGATGCGAACGCCCCTCCGCGCCTTCGCAGACGCAGGCAAACGCCAGCATTGATGCAATAATGGAGAAAACCGCTCGTTTCACCGCTTTGTCCCTCCGAAAGGCGCAAATATGTAGGCGCGGTCCTTCTGGAAGCCCCTAAGCTCCCGCCACGCCTTCTTGCGCGCACATACCGAGAGCATATGGCCCTTGAAACCGAACTGCCACCATTTCGGGCTGCGAACGGAAAGTATGTCGAACCCTTCGCGCACGAGCTTGTATATCTCCGGCGGCGTGTAGCCTTCCTGCGAACGGCGCTTCTCGTTAACGGCGAAGAACAGGCAACCGTCGGAAATGAGCACCCTGTTCGCCTCGCGCACCATTTCGCGCGATACCGCCCCGGAGGCGATTACCGCCACTTCGAACTGCGAATCGTCGAACGGGATTTCTTCACCCGCTTTCGCTTCCATCCACAGCCCTCCCCGGAACGCACTCAACGCACGAAACTCTTCGCTGCCGAATCCGACAGCCACCGCGCTCCGCACCCGCTTGAACTGCTGGCCAAGCTCGCCGAGTATGTTCTCGAGCTCTACAGGCATATCTCCTTTTCTTCCCTCGTGGCAAGATCCTTGAGCCGGGCTTTCCCGGCATTTACATCGTCCGGCCCGATGAATACCGCCTTTGCGGCATTCGCTTCCGAGGCGCGGGAGAAGAACTTTTTCGGCTTTTGCGGCCTCAAAGCGAGATCCACCCTGTCGCCTTCGCGCCGCAGGCGCATGGCGAGCGAAAGCGCGGCATCGCGTTCGCCTTCCGTCATGAAGCCGATGCTTGTCCCCTTGCGTTTCACGGCACCTTCGCCAAGCCGCGACTTCAGCAGTTCGGTGATGACCACATCGCCGAAGCCCAGCCCCACGGCACTGGTCGGCTCCCCGCCTATCGTCGTGAGGAGGTTGTCGTATCTGCCGCCGCCGAAAATGGCACGGAACTCCCCTTGTGTATCAAAGCACTCGAAGACGATTCCCGTGTAGTAGCTGAGCCCGCGGATCACGCCTATGTCAAAGACGAGCGAATCCGCAAAGCCCGCTATGCCTGCGAGACGGAATAGTTCCTTCAGCTCAGGCGAGCCTTCATAGCTCTTGAGGTCCATTATGGCGAATGTGGCTTTCGTCTCGTCTTCGGAAAGCCCGCCATCCTTCAGCATGGCTGCGATTTCTTCGTCGGGCATCTTGCCGCGCTTGTCGAGAGCAAGGAACACCTGCGCGTGCTTTTCGGCAGGTATGCCGCTCTTTTCCAGAAGCGAGCCCAGGAACTTGCGGCTGGAGACGTGCACTTTGAAGTCATCCGTTTTGAGCCCCATGCGTTTGAGCGCGTCGACGGCGGCGCCGAGCACCTCGATTTCGGCAAGCACCGAATCCTCGCCGATGATATCCATGTTCCACTGGTAGTGTTCGCGCTTGCGGCCCTTGGTCATGCGCTCGTAGCGGAAGCACTGCGCTATCGTAGTCCATTTGAGAGGGAAGTGCAGTTCTTTCTGGCGCTGTGCGACCATGCGCGCCAGGGTCGGGGTCATTTCCGCCCTGAGTGCGAGATGGCGGTCTGATTTGTCGAGAAAATGGTAAAGTTGTTCGCCCACCTCCTCGCCGGCCTTGCGTTCGAGAAGTTCGTAGCTTTCGACCACGCATGCGTCGTAGGGTTCGAAGCCGGCCGCTTCGCCCGCCGCCTTGAACGCGTCGAATACTTTGTTGCGCCACACCATGTCGGCGGGATAGAAGTCTCTCATCCCGCGAGGCGCGTCAAAACTGATTTTGTCTGCCATATCGGTGCGTATTATACCATTTCCCGTGCGAACTGGCTAGAGGGGGAGGGAAGTTGGGGAATAAATGACCATAGGGTGTGGGCATTTACTTTGGCAAGTTACGTATGTCGCTTTTGATGGTTACTGTCCAACTGCGGCGCGTGATTGAGATGTCCATGCTTTGGTTGCAGAGGAAAAGACGCCCTGGCGGGAGAGAGAGAAAAACCCGCCAGGGCGCCAAAAAACGGTTAGCGCGCCACTTTGTAGTAGAGCACGTTGCCGCTCTCGAAATTGAGCGGAATCGTCACTTGGTTGCCCGAACCCGTCTTCGTGGCGGTAGTGATGGCAGCTGTTTCGGTGCAACTCGCGGTAGTTCCGTATTTGACGGTGTAGGAGCCCGCCGGCCAGTCGCCTGGGAATGTAAGCGTAAGGTTGTTCCCGTCATAAGATGCCTCCTCTATAGCAAACGTCGCACCTGCCACCGGCGCAACACCGACCGCATACGCCTGGGCGACCGTCATCGTAGGCTTAGAATTGGCTATCGTCTCATTTACGCTGCTCTTCCCAGATTTCGTCAAATACGCACGCGGAACAGTTGAACTCTCAGCAACAGCGGCTCCCCCTTCCGCTGTCACCTGCGCGTAGGGCTCGAACGAGCCGTTCTTCGCCACGAAGTCGTCTATGGCGGTCGTGCCGCTGACATTAACTCTTGCAACGGCCTGCGATTGCGGCGCGTTTGCGAGGTAGTATGTTGAAGCGGTCAGGACGCCGTTCGTCGCCACGACAAGGCTGCTGTTACTGTAGTCCACCGCGATTGTAAGCCGCAGCCACTCATCCTCTGCAAAATTACCAAGCGTGACGGAAGTCGCGCTTCCATCGCTCGTTTCCTTGCAATAGAGTTTCAAGGCTCCATTCGTATCGGAATATATGGCGAACTGGGGATTGCTGGAGTTGTAGTCGTCCGGCGTTTCATCAGGTCTAGCGACCTTGACCATCATATCGAACACATTTGCGCTCAAGACGCCCGTCGTGCCTCGCGTGACGGTGCCGGAAACGGCGAGTACCTGCGCGTGCGTTTCAGCGGTTGTCGGATAGCCGTAGCCCGTCGGCGGCTCGGTTGTCTCTGCTGTCTCCAGCTTGCCGTCGCCCGTCCAAGAGTCCATTGTCGATTCGAACGTATCGACGATGGGTGTAGCGAATGAAGCGGCCGCGACTGACACAACCGCTGCAACCATGGTGGCTATGTTTTTCATCTGTCTTCTCCTTCTTTGTTTTCAGTTTCAAATCTATTTCGACGCCAGGCGGCGTGGGCGCCGCCCCCAGAAATTTGTGCGGAAGCTCCACTTCGATTCATCGAGTATCGAGTGCCGCGTCATTCGATCGTCGCCTTGAAGAAGGCGGGCGGAGTGTCGCCTTTGAGCAGGATTTCGGCCGTGGCCGTCTCGCCCGCGCTGAAGTCGTCGTCCGACAGCGTCACGTCCACGAGCGGCGCAAGGTCCGGACTCGCAAACGCCTCGACGGTCGCCGCGCCGTAGAACTTCAGGACGCCGTTGATGGTTTCGGCAATCGCGCCCGTGCGCGTGAGCGTCGCGCCGATCGTCACCTTATTCGCCGCCGGATCGACTTCAATGTCTGTCAGCCGGAAGGAATAGGCGGTTTCGCCCGTGATGTCCAGGTTGAGCAGATAGGCCGCGTCAAAGTCAGCCGCCGACAGTCCCGTCGCCGCCGTGCCGACGGCCGTCTTGCCGCCCGCGCACGAGTTGAGCCACGCGGCCTTCGCGTCATCCAGAATGATGGATGAGCTGTCCTTCAGCACTACCTCCTCTTCGGCGCTGAAGCCCTCGGCAACGACATATTCGCCCGTGATCGACCGAAGCACCCCGTCGCCGTTGAAGCGAATCTTCGCGATTGATGTGCCGGACGCAGCCAGCGGGAAGTCCGTTTGCGGCGCGATGGGGTCATCGCGCCCTACCAGCGACCGCCATTCCGTCCCGTCTTCCGTCCCGTCCTGCACATCCACCGAATACGTCCCCGCCGTGTAGTCGAAGACAACCCTGAACGTGTATTCCACGCCCGTCTGCGGCGTCACGCCCTCGGCGGCGACATCAATCCAGCCAGACCTTTGGCCTTCGGTCTTCGTCCACACCTGGAAGCAACCGTTCGTGCCGAGCCACACCGCGCCCTGCGCCGTTTCGTCCGGCGTCGCCTCTTCATCCGGCACGGCGTCGAACGATGCCGTCACGGCCATCGTGACGACATTGCCGCCGGACGGTGTCACCGGCTCGAACGCATATCCTCCGCCAAGATCGGCCGTCCATGTGTCGCCGTTCCATGCAACGGCGGGCGACCACGTCCCCGTGCGACCCGTCGTGAGGAAACTTTCGTCAACCCAGCCAAGCGTCGAAACCGCGGGGCGGAGGTATACTTCGGCTATCACGGGATTATGGTCGGAGGCGGCGATGTCGTCTATCACGTATGCGGAAGCCGTATAGATGTCGTCCGCGTGTGCGGTATCGACGGCGATGTAATCGATTATCGATCCGCCCGTCGCCTTGCGGCCGTGGTAGGTAC
>DFGM01000073.1 GCA_002371755.1 Verrucomicrobia bacterium UBA3750
CCATCTTTTCGATGTCCTTGATGCCTGTCGCACCCGAAATCGGCACGGCATTAGCCTTGCAGAGCTTGCAGCCGTTCCATTCCTTGGTGTTGTGGGAAGCGGTAATCATCACGCTGCCATCCGCCTTGAGCGTGCCGTTTGCGAAATAGCTCATAGGCGTGGAGGCAAGGCCGAGATCCAAGACGTCCACACCCACATCCGTGAGCCCCTTGGCGAATGAGGCGAAGAGAGAATCGGAGGATTTGCGGCAATCCCTTGCCACAACAACCTTCTTGACGCCGGCAAACTTTGCGTATGCGCGAGCGATTTTGTAGAAAATATCCTCGGTAAGATCCGTGCCGTAAATGCCACGGATATCGTAAGCCTTGAAAATACCCATCCTTATCTCCTTTTTCAGTTTGTTTTGGATGTTGGATATTGTACCAAATACGGCACGAAAAGTCCAGTGCGCAAGAAGCATTGCTTTCCGCCGAAACGCACTGCCGTGCGGCATAGGCGAGCGTTTTCAAGGGCATGGCGGCGCAAGGGTGGGGCAAGGACTCAAAGCGAGGCGCGACGAGCAGGCGAGGCGACCCGCCCCACCCGAACGTCATCCAATGCCCATGGGACGGGAATCCAATGGGCATTGGTCGAAAATTCAATGGGCATTGGACGGAAATTCAATGGGCATTGAATTGGAATTCAATGGGCATTGAATTCTAGACCCATGCCCATTGAGTTGGGAACCAATGCCCATCGCTCGCAGGAGCACTGGGCGTTGGGGGAGGTATCTCTAGGTTATGCGGGGATAATGGCTTGTTCTGGCCAATTATCCCTCTTGGGGAGGGGTCAATCGTGGCGCCAGCGGCGGTGTGCCCAGAGATACTGCTCGGGGTAGGCGCGGATGGCAGCCTCGAGCCTGTCGTTGAGAAGCTGGGTAGCGGCATCCCGGTCGGACTCAGGTCCAAACTGCACGGGCTCACCCCCCACGAGTTTGTAGCGGTAGGGCGCAATTCGGACGAAGGAGCCGACCACGATGGGAAAACCCGTCCTCATCGCAAGGCGCACTGCCGTAGTGTAAGTCTGGGCTTTTCTGCCGAAGAAGCGGAGCATAGGGCCCTTGGAAGTGTGCTGATCCATGAGAATAGTCATGGCGGCGTTTGTCTCCTTCCACTGGCGAAGAATATCCGGGGTGAAGCCGCGATTTTTGTCTATAACTGTGATTTTTCCGCGGAAATGGTGCTTTTCCAGCCAATTTCCGATTAGTTTGGAGTTCATTTTCCTCGCCACGGCAATCATCGGGCGGGAGAAAGAGAGGATATTCGTGGCCGCTTCCCAGACACCATGGTGGGCAGAGACGAGGAGTATAGGAGTATCGGTCTTTTCCGTCAAAAGGTCGCAAGCGGCGGGATTGGCATCGGAAATATCGAGGTGCTCCCTCCAATTCTCTTCCGTGACCACGGAAGGGACGAAGAGAGCCTCGGCGATATGCCCTGCCAGATGGCACCATGAAGCTTTGGCGATACGCTTCGCTTCGGCTAAATCGTCAGTAACGCGGCCTTTTATGATATTATCGACGGCAATCCTGCGCCGGCGCGGGAAAAACGGCCAAAAGAGTCCGGCCAACCCCGCGCCGATGCCGTAGGCGTGTCTCTGAAGAAAGGTCATTGCGCCTTCTTCCCCGTCTTGTTCGCCTTGCGGGGCGTTTCAAAACGTATTGTGGCGGCGCGTCCATGGGCTCCCAGGCCTTCCGTTTCGGCGAAAGCTTCAATTGCTTCGCGCGTCTGGGCGAGATCCTTCTGCGTAAAGGCCACGAAGGAGTGGCGGCGGCGGAAATCGTCGGGCGTCAAACCGTTGAACATATTTGCCGCGCCTCCCGTCGGGAGCACGTGGCTAGGACCTGCCACGAAGTCGCCGGAGGATTCCGGCGTCCAGGGGCCAGCGAAAACCGCTCCTGCCGCACGCACCCCTTTCATCACCTTGAGCGCATCCTTGGTCATGATTTCGAAGTGTTCGGGAGCGAAGCGGTTCACCGTTTCAAGCCCCTCCGCCACATTCTTAGCGACGACGATGAGTATGCCATCGCGGTCTATGACGCGCTCGACGAGCGCACGGCGCGCCAGCGTGGCGGTTTGGGCAAGGACTTCTTCGCGTATCGCCTCGGCCTGCTTTTGGGAAGTGCATACGCAAAGCGACTTTTCCCATCCGCTGCCATGTTCCGCCTGGGAAAGGAGGTCGGCGGCTATCCAGCGCACATCCACCGAGCCATCGGTGAGGACGGCGATTTCGCTCGGACCCGCCACCTGGTCTATTGCCACATATCCATACACCTGACGCTTCGCCGCGGTGACGAACGCATTGCCGGGCCCTGCGATCTTCTGGACTTTCGGGCACGTTTTCGTGCCGAACGCCATCATGCCTATGGCCTGTATCCCGCCCACGCGATAGATTTCGGTGGCTCCCGCGAGCTTGAGGGCGTAGATGAGAACGGGGTTCACTTCACCCGTCTTGCCGGCGGGCGTGCACGCCACAATCTCCTTGACGCCTGCCGCCTTGGCAAGCGTCACCGTGTGGATAGCGGTGGAAGCGAGAGGAGCCGTGCCGCCCGGCACATAGACCCCGACGCGGTCCATGGGCGAGAAAAACTCTCCCGCCTTCCCTCCGCCAGGCGTACGCATGCTCCAGCTCTTGCGGAGGGACGCCACGGCGAAGCGTTTCACTCTGGCGTGCGCTTCCTTGACCGCCTTCTTCATGCGCGGCGGCACGCAGCCGGAATCGAAATCGCCCACCGCGAAGTCGCGCGGTTCGAGCGCCGCCCCCTCGAACTTCTTCACCGCATCCGCCACCGCCGCATCGCCGCGCTTGCGTATGTCGGCAAGAACCGCAAAGGCGGCCTTTTCGGCTTCTTCGGGGAATGCCGGGCGCAAACAGAACGTTTCCACCCGCTTATCATCTGTCTTTACTATCCGTATCATATCCTTAATACCTTTATTGCCGCCTCAAGCCTCAGGCGAGTTTGAGCCATACGCGCAAAAGTTCGCTTACCGACCACGCCTGCGCCGTGCAGCCCTTCTGCGCATGCGGCGCATCGCCATCCGCGATTTCGCTCATATGGCAAAGGCAGCCGGAGTTGAGATTTTCGACGGCGGAGGCAAGCACTTGACGCGCCGCCTCCCTGCCCAGCCTGCCCGTGGCCACGGCCGCCTCGGCCCATAGCGCGAAGGGCCAACCCCAAACCGTGCCGTTATGGTAGGCCGGCTTGCGCTCCGTATCCTCGTCGCCCGCGTATACTCCTCTATATAGCGGATGCCCCGCGTTCAAGGAACGCACCCCGCCTGGCACGAGAAGCTCTTCTGTGGCATCCAGAATGCTCGCATCGTCGACGATTCCCAGCGTGAGAAGGAAGAGCTGGTTGGGGCGCACCGTATCTTCCGGCATCGCATCTGCCGCGCTTTCGCCGTTTGGCGCCGAAAGGCAATCGCAATAGCCTGTGCGCGGGGAAGACCCCTCCCCTTCCCCTTCAACCTTGAAGAACTTCTTGAGCGAAGCAAGCGCCTTCGCGGCAAGCTTTTCTTCCCCGACGTATTTCAGCGCGGAAATCCACAGCCCCTCTATCTCCACCGGATACCCGGCCCTCGGAGTGCACGCGGGATAGTTCGTATCCATCCACGTGAAGTGCGATGGCGACCACACGAGCGCCGAATCTTCGTCCACGCGAATGCCGTTGGGCGTTCCCTTGATGTAGTTGCGCACGATCGAGACGCATACTTTCTTCAGGTCCTTCACATCCACGCCAAGCGAGTCAAGCTCCTGGACGCAGCGTATGAACCACAGCTGCGCATCGGTAGTATCGCGGTTTCCCGCTGTCGTGCCGTAGATGATGTTGGGCAGGGTGCCGTTCTCTTCAAAGGACGCAAACGCCTTCAGAATCTTCACGGAATCCTCCGTCATTCCGGCGGCAATCATCCCGCGCATGAATATAAAGGTGTCGCGTCCCCAATCGAGGAACCACGGATAGCCGGCGATGACCGTCTTCAAATCGTCGCGCTTGACGATAAAGAGTTCGAGCGCCTTGCGCAACGCCTCTTCCATAGGCAGGCATGCGCGCGTCTCCTTTTCCGCGGGGACGCTCGCGGGAAGGCTTTTCGCGCAGAGTGCATAGGCGCACGCCTCGGGAGAAATGTATTCACCCGTGATTTCCACGCTCTCGCCAAGCTTGAGGTCTGCCGAAATCCAGCCCGGACTGAAAACGTCCCCCGACGGCTCCTGACCTCTCGCACCCTCTTCGTCATGCGGCACGTTGTATGACCATTCCGGCTCGTGGTGGAATACGCCGCCCGTGACGGACATCTTCAGCGCCCCCTCGTAGGGCCTGAAGACGAAGCCGTCCGGCGCAGGCGTCAGACTGCGCGGAAATAGTTCCTCAAGCCCCATGAACGCCTTCGTCGTAGCGTGGAAGCTTCTCCATTCGACGCCAGGCCTGAACACAAGGCGCACCTGGTCTTCCACGTCGGTATCCGCATTCCTTACTCGCAAGACGGATAGCCGCGCCACATTCTTGCCCGGCACGAGCGAAACCTTGAATTCGAAACCTGCCGTCCTGCCCATGCCGCACGGGACAAGAAACTCCCAGACGGCCTCGCGCCCCGCGGGATCGGCGCGGAACGATGTGGCGCACCACTTGTCTATTTCGCGCGTATAGCCTTCGCGCTGAAGCCAGCAGCGCATGCGCGTCCAGAGATTGAGCCTGTCCGACGGGCAGGACGGATTTGGGTTGGCGGCCAGAATGGCGTCGTACTGGCTGTGTATTTCCCCCCAGCCGATTCGCAACTGGCTTGCCGCGCCGGCGCCGTTGGAAAGGATCGTGCGCCATTCGCCGTGCTTTCGCATTTCATCCGCCCCCAGAAGCACCTTCACCTGCGCCTTGGAGGAGACGGGCGGAATGAGAAACGCCGATTCCGTGCGCGTCGCCCTGCCAGGCGTATAGACGCGCATGGCGAGGATGAGCCTGCGGCACCGGGTGCCATCGCCCTTGTAGTGCGGCGCGTCGAAAAGCACCTTGTGGCTAAGGACGCCTTCGTCGTCCGAACGGTAGGCCCGCAACGTCTTTCCCGTCGCAGGGTCTATGAGGTGCAGACGGAAATGGTAAGGCGCGGAGACCTCCACCCATTCGTTCTCCGGCACCACCACCTCGCGGCGCGTATCGCGCGGAAACTCCCAATGGAACGTCGCCTTTGGCTGGGCCGACTCCGGCGAAAGCGTATTCTCGAGCGGCTTCGCCCGTGGCGCCTGGCGCGGCATGAGGCACAAAACTTCGCCCGGCGAAAGTGCCACAGGCGAGGAACAGATTACCTTGCGCTCGGTGACGAGGTCCAGACCCTCCGCCAAATCGAAGCGGGAGCGATCCCAATCTATCTTCGCCATCCTCGTGCAGTCGAGGTTGGCGAGAAGCAGCGCCCTTCCAGCCTCCGACGTGCGCATCACCGCAAGCGTATTGCCCTCGCCGCGCGTTATCACTTCAAGATGCGAGGCTCCCGCGAAAAGCGGGTTTGCATCGAGTATGAAGTTAAGCTTGGAGATGAGAGGCACCATGTTTTCTCCCGCGCCCCAGTTGAGATCGTTCTTGCCGTGGACGTCTATCTTCTCCTTGCAGTACCACTCCACTCCGTTTGCGATGCCCCAGGCGCCCTGCCAGCTCAAGAGCGCCGCGAGCTGCACGCGGAGCCGCGCATAGACGGGCCCGGACTTCGCGAGCCTGTCGTTATCGTGCGTCTCGGCGAAATGGACCAATGTGCCGTATTTCTCGCTGCGCTCTATCGCCGATGGGAGATACCATTCGAACGCGCCGCGGTCGTATGTCTGAAAAATTTCGCTGTATGCCCAGTCAAGGTTGGCTTCCTTGAGAAGAGCGTCCGTGACTTCAAGCCTGCCGCCCAAGCCTTCGAGCATGAAGACGGTGAAAGGATATTCATCGCGAACCCTGGCGACGATGTATTCCCATGTCTTCAAGGGAATCATGTATCCGGCATCGCAGCGGAAGCCGTCCACCCCCTGACGGCACCAGAAAAGGAAGACGTCGGCCATGTAGGCTCTGAGCTCGGGTTTTGAATAGTCGAGTTCCACCAGATCCGCCCACTTCACGCCCCAGGCGCCAGGGCTTATGAAGCGCCCGTCCTTTTCGCGGTTGAACCAGTCGGGGTGGTGCGTCTGCAAAGTGGATGCCCAGCCGGTGTGGTTGGCGGGAAGGTCGACGAAGAAAAGACCGCGACGCGAATGGACTGCGTCGATGAGCTCCCTGAACTGGTCGATGGGGGTGGCGTACTCGTCGAACTCCGCCATCGCAGGGTCGACGGAAAGGAAATCCAACGCGGCGAACGGACATCCGTATTCGCCCATGACGGCGTAGGTGGTCGGGACAGGGAACGGCGGAAGGGTTTGTATGATGCGGAAACCCATCGCGTCCATTATCACGGGGAGGCGGCGCACCACTTCCCTGAACGAACCGAACTGCCGGGGAAAGACCGTATAGATGGAATTGTTTTTCCGCACGTAGGTGCTCTCCACCTTGACGTGGGAATTGGGCCCTTCCGGCCAGAGCGGCACGCGAGAGCCTTCGGGGAAGAAGCAAGCCTTGCCGGAAAATATGCCGACCTCGTCAAGCGGGATTTCCGCCTCGAACACCCCGGGCGCGACCTCGGGAAGAGGAATATCCGTCCACGCCTTCGCCAGCGGCGTCTCGCCCCTTTCCGTTTCCGCGATGATTTCGTGTCGCCGTATCCGTGCGTGGCCGATGTTGGTGCGGAAAGCGGCCCTCCCCTTGGAGGGCGTATCGAGCCGCAGCGTCACTTTCAGTCTGTCGCCGCGCCATTTCAGCAGGAAGTCGCCGGGGTTGGGGGTTTGTGTAAGTGTCATATGCTTCGCCTTTCTTTCATCCTGCGAATGCGCAACTGCCCGCACGCCGCATCCTTATCCTTGCCGCGCGAACGCCGCAGCATGGTTTGAACGCCCTTCTTCATGAGCACGTCCAGAAACATTAGCATCGTCTTTTCGTCGGGCGTCTTGAAATCCTGCCTGTGCGAGACAGGCGAGAGCGGAATGAGATTGACTTTGGCCATCGGGACTCTGCGCACCTGGGCGGCAAGTTCTTCGGCGCAGGCCCTGGAGTCGTTCACGCCGCGTATCACAGTGTATTCGAAGGTGATGATACGCTTGGTGGCCTTGGTGTATTCGGCGCAGGCGTGGAGCAGTTCGTCTATGGGCCAGCGCCTGTTCACCGGCATGAGTTCGCTCCTAAGCGCGTCGTTGGGGGCGTGCAGGGATACGGAAAGCTCGAACTGTATGCCTTCCGCGGCAAGCTTGGCGAAGCCCGGCACCACCCCGCATGTCGAAAGCGTGATGTGCCTGGCGCCGAGATTGGGTCCCTTGCCGGCGTTGATGAGCTTCAACGCCCTCATCGTTTCGTCATAGTTCGCGAAAGGCTCGCCCATCCCCATCACAACGATATTGGTAATCTCGCCGCGTTTGCGCCCGAGCATGTATTGGGCCACGATTTCATCGGCGGAGAGGGAACGGACCACCCCCTGCGAACCGCTCGCGCAAAACGCGCACCCCATGGCGCATCCCACCTGCGTGGATATGCACTGGGTGAAGCGGCCCGTGGCGGGAATGAGCACGGTCTCCACCGCTTCCCCGTCCGCAAAGCCGACGAGAAGTTTCTCCGTCCCGTCGTCCGAACGCGCCACGTCGAGCAGTTTGGCGCTGGTAAAAGGTATTTCCTCCTTCAGCCGCTCGCGGAAGTCCTTGGGGAGCGTGGTCGCCATATCCCAATCGTCTATCCAATCGCGATAGAGGGAATGCAAAATCTGGTCGGCGCGGAATGTTCTCATTCCGCGCTCGGCCAAAAGGGGCTTCCATTCCTCGGGAAGGACGCCCCATGCTTTGAGTTGCTTTTCCAATCAGACGCCGCTGTAGGAAGAGAATCCGCCATCCACGGGCAGAACGACGCCCGTGACGAACGCCGCATCGTCCGAGAGAAGGAACCGTGCCGCGCCATGGAGATCGGAAGGCTGGCCGAACTTGCGCATCGGAGTCTTGTTGATCACCTTGTTGCCGCGGGCGGTTAGGGTCTTGCCGTCCTTTTCGAGCAGGAGGAAGCGGTTCTGGTTGGTGATGAAGAAGCCCGGGGCGAGAGCGTTCACGCGAATGCCCATGGGGGCGAGGTGGGTTGCGAGCCAGCTTGTCCAATTGCTGATGCTGGCCTTCGCCGCCGCATACGCGGGCACCTTCGTCATCGGCTGGAAGCACATGGCCGCCATCGACGAGAAGTTGAGCACCGAGCCGCCCCTCTTGAGCATGTCCTTGCAGAACACTTGGCAAGGCAGAAGCGTGCCTATGAAGTTGAGTTTGTTCACGAACTCGAACCCGCTCTGGTCCATGCCGAAGAATGTATCTTCAAGGGGCGTATCCTTCGTAATCTGCTCCGCCTTGCAAGTGCCCTTCGGGTGGTTGCCGCCCGCCCCGTTGATGAGAACATCAATCCTGCGGAAGCGCTTCAGCACTACCTTGCGCGCCTTCTCCAGGCTCTCGCGGTCGAGAACGTTCGCCTCGACTGCGATTACATCCTTGTAGCCCTTCTTCTGGAGTTTCTTGACAAACTCCGTGGCGACATCGATCTTGAGGTCGAGCACGGCCACCTTGGCGCCATGCGCGAGCATGTCTTCGGTGAGAGAGGAGCACAGCACTCCTGCCGCGCCGGTGATTACCATCACCTTTCCTTCAACGCCTTTGTCCTTGACGATTTTCATTCTTGTCTCATTCTCCTTTTTGTCTATTCCCTGGATGGGGAAAGCCGGTTGCGCCAGGCGTGAAGCACACGCTTCACGCCTGACCTGTCGCGAAGCGGTAGGCGTTCTGGAACATCCTGAGCCACGGGCCCGGCTCGCCGGTGAAGACGCCTGGGTTGTAACTGAGCTGGCACGCCCTGAAGCCGCGCTCCGGGTGCGGCATCATTATCGTGGCGCGTCCGTCTGCCGTCGTGAACGCCGTCTGACCTCCGAGCGAGCCGTTGGGGTTCCACGGATAGCGCGTGGTGGCATTGCCGCGCCCGTCGACGAAGTGGGCCGCACAAATGCCGGGCGTCCAGCCCGTGGTCCAGACGCGACCTTCTCCGTGCGCCACTGCGATGGGCAGCCTGGAGCCTTCCATTCCCTTGAAGAAGATGGAAGGCGACGGCTCTATCTCGATGCAGGAATAGCGCGCCTCGAACTGTTCCGAAATGTTCCTGACGAACTTCGGCCACCATTCCGCGCCCGGTATGAGCTCCTTGAGCTGCGAAAGCATCTGGCAGCCGTTGCACACGCCGAGAGAGAACGTGTCGGGACGCTCGAAGAAGCGCTTGAACATCTCCTTGAGATTGTCGTTGAAGAGAATGGACCGCGCCCAGCCAGAGCCCGCGCCCAACACGTCGCCGTAGCTGAAGCCGCCGCACGCGACGAGGCCCTGGAAGTCGTCCAGATTCACTCGCCCGGCGATAAGATCGCTCATATGGACGTCTCTGCACGAGAAGCCTGCAAGCGCGAACGCCGCCGCCATTTCGATATGCCCGTTCACGCCCTGCTCGCGCAAAATGCACATGGCGGGCTTCGCTTTCCTGGGCGCTTCGAAAAGGAGCATCTGGCGCGGCTCGGCGCCGGTATCGGCATCGTCGGAGCCGGTGCCGAGATCGAGGTCGTATGTGACCTTGAAGTTGAGCCCCGGATCTTCCGCGTCGAGAGCGTTGTCGTATTCTTCTTTCGCCGTGGCGGGGTTGTCGCGCAAAGCCTGCATACGGTAGGTCGTCTCGCTCCAAGCGCGCCTGAGAGTGGTGATGTCGGTCTCGATGCACTTGCGCTGGCCGACGAAGACTTCGAACGAACGCGAAGAGCGCGTCACCGCGCCAATCACTTCCGCTTCTATTCCCGCCGCGTGATAAAGGCGCAGCACTTTCTTTACATTGGATTCAGCCACCTGCAAGACGGCGCCCGGCTGCTCGTTGAACAGCTCCTGGAGCGCGTCGCCATCCGCTAGACGCGCCACAATGCCGCGCCCGCCCGTGATGGCCATTTCGGCAAGCGTTGCCACCACGCCACCATCGGAACGGTCGTGATACGCAAGCGCCAGCGAGTTCTTCACGATGCGCTGGGTGGCGTTGAAGAAGTCCTTGAGCTTCGCGGCGTCGCAATCGGCGTGGGTATCGCCAAGCTGCGAATAGACCTGCGCAAGCGCCGTGGCGCCAAGCGGTTTCTCGCCGCACGAAAGGTCGGCAAGCACGAGGAACGTCGATTCACCTTCCGGATCCGGCTTCAAATCGGGAGTGAGCGTGAGCCGCACGTCGCTCACAGGCGCAAAAGAAGATACGACGAGCGAAAGCGGCGCCACCTGCTTCTGCTGCTGTCCGTGCGAATCCGTCCAGACCGTGTGCATGGAGCAGCTGTCCTTGCC
>DFGM01000098.1:0-2172 GCA_002371755.1 Verrucomicrobia bacterium UBA3750
CAGATATCCAAGCGCATCGACGCAATCTGCGACGAGTTCTCGACGCGCTACCAGACGAAGGCTCTGAAGTCCCTCTACACAGTGACCGTCATATACCTCAAGATCGAACTTCGTGTGATACTTGAGGAACTTCGCTACAAGGCTCAGGATGAGGCCATAAGCAAGGTGGGGAAACTGATGCTCCGCGTCCGCCAGATTTACGAGGACGGAAACAGGACGATTCTGCCGACAGTCGCCGCGTTTCTCGGAGAACTTGAAAAGATATTCATCGACGCCGTGAAAGTGGAATACCTGTGGTATCTTCGTAAGGAACAGCAGAGACAAGAGCAGATAGCCTTGCGCGAGAAGATGCGTGAGGAGCGCGAGGAGCGTCTTCGCCTCGAAGAGGAGCGCAAGCGTGTTGCCGAAGAGGAAGCGAAATATGCCGCCGAACAAGAGAGATTGCGGTTCATGCGCGAGGAGGCTGCGGCCAAAGCCGCAGAGGAGATGGCGAAGAACGGAGAGCAGTCTGCAGAGACGACCGAGGCGCTGGCCGAAATCGATGCTCAGATTCTCAAGGTTGAGTCCAACCTCGGCGAGGTCGCCGTCCAGCGCGAGGAAATCGCAAAGCGACAGAACGGCAAGGCGGGCACGGTCTATGTCATAAGCAATCTCGGATCCTTCGGGCCGGACGTGTTCAAAGTCGGCATGACGCGCCGTCTTGAGCCGCAGGATCGGATCGACGAACTCGGCGATGCCAGCGTACCGTTCGAGTTCGACGTTCACAGCTTCATCTTCTCGGAGGATGCCGTCGGACTTGAGGCGAAACTGCACGAGCGGCTTGCGGAATGCCGCGTAAACAAGATAAACGTGCGCAAAGAGTTCTTCCGCGTTTCGCTTGACGATATCGAGCGTCTGGTCCAGGAGACCGATCCGACGGCGTCGTTCAATCGCACGATGGCCGCAGAAGAATATCGCGCATCAATGAGCGGTGTGGAAATCGGCGATGTCCAGCAGACGCATGATGACGGGCAGGAAAGCGAGGCTGACGAATGACACCGGTCGTAAAGACTGTGCTTGCGCTTTCTGCGCTTTGCTTCGCGGTCGCCGTCGGGACATCGGCGGCGCATCATGCCCGTGCCGACAAGCACTATTACAGGCTTGTACACGCGGGCCGGAATGAGAACCACGAGCTCGTCGTGTCGGAGTACCACAAGCTCCCGGCATCGCTCCGCGATCGTCCGCTCGTCAAGATTTTCTACGAGGAAGCCCGAAAGCAGGTCGGCGACGGCACCCATTTCGACTTCTTCCCCACGACCGAGTCTTCTGATTTGTATGCGCTCGCCATATTCGCTTTGGGAGCGTTCTGTGTATTCCTATGGGGCATCCCCCGGACGCCGAAGGCAAAAAAAAAGCTCTACTCGAGGGAGAAGACCTCCGTGCCGCAGAATTCGCCCACGGAAGGACAGTTGGCGTTCATACGCAGGATAAACAACGGCATAATTCCCGCAGGATTGACGAATGCGTCCGCCGCAATAATGATAAAGGAATACATTTCAAGGGTCGGAATGGAGACGAGACGGCAGAGTATCGACATATCGCCGTCCGAACTCATGTCCGGTTCTATGTCATACCGCGAAAAGATGCGTGTCGAGCGTGAAAGGAAACGGGCGCAAGAGCAACTTGCCCGGCAGCAAGAACAAGAACGGAGACGGCTTGAACGCGAGGAACAGCGCGAGAAGAAGGCTGCGGACAGGCTTTATGAAAAACGCATTGCCGAAGAGGAGCGACTCATAAAAGCGCGAGGCGAGCAGAAAGACGGAATAACACACAAGACACGTTCCGCAAAAGCACAAGCCATCCAAGAATTCCAGTCGCTTGTCAACGAAATCCTTGCGGACAAGCAGATACATCCGCAGGAGGTAAGGCAGTTGAAAGCATGGCTAATGGCCAATAGACAGTCGCCGGACGATTTCGCGCAAATGTTCAAGCTCATTGACGAATCTCTTGTCGACGGGATTATAGATGCCGACGAAACGCAGGCAATCTATGAGGGCGTTATCGACTGCCTTATAACACTGCGTGAGAGGAGATAGGCAGAAGCGCATATCATGACATCTCAATAAGGATTGAAAGTTATGGGACTTGTGAAGACGAGACGATTGGCTGCGATGCAGAAGCAGCAGCGCGCGA
>DFGM01000098.1:2233-14123 GCA_002371755.1 Verrucomicrobia bacterium UBA3750
AAGGCGGGGATGAAGCCGCCGGTGGGGACGGGTGGTGCGCTGCCACCGCATTTACATAAATCCTGCGGCAAGTTCGGGGTGGATTTGCCGCGTAAGGAAGGCAAAAATGGAGCGAAGGAGGTGTGATATGCAAAGTGGATATTGGGTGTATACGCCAGGTAGAAAAGCTGACAACTTTGAGAATGACCTCATGGATGGTGTTATTGGCTTGGGCATGGACGACATCCCCGATTTAAGAGGGCTGTCGGCGGAACAGATTGCCGCAAAAATGCGCAAGTGTATAGGCGGTACGGGCTCATTTGAAAGCATTGGAGCCTATGCCGTCAAGTTCCGTGATATGCCGATTGGTGACATCGTGTTTGTTAAGCAGGGGCGCAGCAAGTTGATCGGAGTCGGGAGGGTTGTTGGCAAGTATCGTCCAATGCCGAATCGCAAGGACGGGTTCACCCATACGCGAAAAGTTGATTGGCTATGTAAGCACATAACTTCCCGCAAGCGTTTTCACTTTGGCGAGCCAGCGTTCTATGCTGTTAGAAAGGATGATGTTGGCGAGCTATTGGCAGCTGCGGGCCTGACGCAGGAAGAGATTCCGGAAGAAGCATTCGATCGCCAGATTCATGCAGAAGATGCCGTCCGCTCTGTTAAGTGTCGTGGTGGACAGGCACAGTATCGCGCGGCATTGCTGAGGAAATGGCACGGACGTTGTACTGTCACCGAAATCGCAGAGCCAGAGCTGTTGAGGGCGAGTCATATCAAGCCGTTCAATGTCTGCAAAACGGATGAAAGATACGATGTCAACAACGGCTTTGTTCTTGCCGCACATGTTGATGCGGCATTCGACAAAGGCCTCGTTACTTTCGATGATTGCGGCAGAATACAATTCTCTAAGATGCTTTCAAAAGAAACAATAAAGAAAATGCGTTTGTCGGGATTGAGGTTGCCGCGATTGAATCCTAAGCAGAAGCGTTATCTTTCGTGGCATCGGGAAAATGTATTCGCAGGATGACGATATGGGACTTGTGAAAACCAGAAGACTGATGGCGATGCAGAAGCAGCAGAAGGCGAAGGCGGGGATGAAGCCGCCGATGCCTAAGAGACCGCTTCCGGCGTGGTCTTCTAAGCCGTCCAATCTCATGAAGATGGTGCAGGCTATCGGCGAGTACCGCATGGCAATGGCGAGTACCACTGATCCAGAGTCAATCGACTTCAACCGTGGCGAGTATCTCTTCTGGAAAGAACGCTTCGAGATAGAAGTGGCAAAGGCCCAGGCGGAGAAAGAAGCTGCTAAGCAGAAAAATTTAAAAACCAGATCAAGAAAGGACAAAAACAATGTTTGACAACATCGACAACATGGCGCGGATTGAGCGCGAGATCGAGAAGAGGATGGAAGCCGCCTGCGAGAAGAACGGGTGGTATGTGGCCGTGGCGATGATGCCGCCGGAGAGGACGACGCTGCACATCGAGAAGTTCGGCGAGGAGCCTGTCGCTGGCGAGGACGCACAGGCGGTGCTCGATAGTGCGGTTGCCTTTGCCAAGGCGGAGTTCGGAACCTCGGTGGAGGTCGAGCGGTTCGACGAGAAGATTCCCAACACCCGCGCACCATACCATGTGACGTTCCTCGTCAAAGTTGACGCATCGAAGCGCGTAGCGGAGTTGGCGGCGTAATATGAACATGGAACAGAGAGCGCGGTTGTATGACGAAATCCAGAAGCTGGAGGGCTTGCTGGCGTATGCCGTCGCGCATGGCGAGAAAGCTGAAGAGGAGCGCATCCGCGCCCAGCTGGTGAAGATGGCGGAGGCGATATAATATATGATAGCCCTGATACTTTCGATAATAGGCTTTGCCGCGTTATTCATGGCGATATGGATTCTCCACCGCCCCCTGGACGTGCATTCCTGCCCGGTGAGGTGGGTACGGATAACACACAATGTCCTGGAATGGGCGCTGAATGCGTGGGCTGTTGTGATTGTTGTTCAAATCGTATTGTTGGTGAAAGGCTGATGGCTTTGATTGGCAAGATAATATCCGGCGGGCAGACCGGGGCGGACAGAGGCGCGTTGCGGCTTGTGGGTGCGCCCGGCAAAGATGTTCTTCGAGACCATCGAGCGCGATGGGAAGAAGATGAAACGATTTGAACTACAGAAAGGAAACGACGAATGAAGAAGAACCTTGGAGTGAAAAACTGGATATTCCCGATGCCCGTCTTGATGATCGGCACGCACAACGAGGATGGAACGCCAGATGTGATGAATGCCGCGTGGGGCGGGATTTCGCTGGAGGACGAGATTACAATCTGCATCGACACCTCGCACAAGACTTGGGCGAACATCGCCGCAAGGAAGGCGTTCACTGTCGCCTTTGGCACGGCGGACACCGTAAAGCCCTGCGACTACCTCGGAATCGTGAGCGGCAACAAGACGCCCGACAAGGTGGCGAAAAGCGGTCTTTCCGTCACGAAAAGCGAGTTTGTCGACGCACCTGTCATCAATGAACTTCCGCTCGTCCTCGAATGCAAACTCGTCTCCATGAACGAGGAGAACTGCAATGTCGTCGGCAAAATCGTGAACTGCGCGGTAGAGGAATCGGCCATGACGGACGGCAAGCCGGACGCGGCCAAGATGAAGCCCATCTGCTTCGACACTTGCCAGCACGTATATCGTCTCATGGGCGAAGTCATAGACAAGGCCTTCTCCTGCGGCAAGGAACTGATGTGAAGGAATAATCATGCCAATACAGAATGAACAGAGGCTGGCGGTTCTAATCGACGCTGACAATGCAGCAGCGAAGAACCTGAAGCCTATAATGGACGAGGTTGCCAAGTATGGAGTGCCGACAATCAAACACGCCTATGGAGACTGGAGCAAACTCGATAGTTGGAAGACAGCCTTGCTGGAAATCGGCGCAGTTCCAGTCCAGCAGTACGCCTATACTTCCGGCAAGAATGCAACAGATGCGGCACTGATTATCGAGGCGATGGACATCCTCCATGCAAACAATGTCGATGGCTTCGTAATTGTGTCAAGCGACAGCGACTTCACTCCGCTCGCCTTGCGCCTGCGAGAATCGGGAAAGAAGGTTTACGGGATCGGCGAGAAGAAAACGCCACGTCCGTTCATAACGGCCTGCGACAAGTTCATATATGTGGAAATTCTCTTGTCCGACGGCCAGTCGCCTTCTGAACAGAATGACGCCGATGGCGCGAGGGCATCCACGACAGGTTCGCAAAATCAAAAGAAGCCAATCTCCGACAAGAACGTGAAGTTCCTTGCGCAGTGCATTGCAGAATCAGCTGACGAGAGCGGGCAGTCTCCGCTTTCGTCGCTTGGTTCCATGATCAGCAAGAAACGGCCTGATTTTGACAGTCGCAATTACGGTTACTCTCAACTGTCTAAACTGCTTCGCGCAATTCCTCGCTTTGAAGTGGGTGGTGCCGGAGCGCATTTCTGGGTGAAGGATAAAGAGGCAAAATAGTCCAAGGTCGCTCTGTTGGAAGATAGCGAGGTGACAATGAAACGATTGACATTCATATCCGCATTCGCATTTGCCGTCGTCTCAATGGGCTGTGCGCACTTTGCCGCGATAGATTACCACAGTGGTTTTGTTTCGCTTACCGAGGCGGTGCCGGACGCTATTCTTGAAATCCGATATTACTCGACATATAACTTCGTTGGCGAGCGCATCGACGGCTACGAACAGCCGTGTGCGCTCATCTCGAAGGAGGCGGCTGCGGCGCTCAAGGCGGCAAGCGACGATGCCGTGCAGCGCGGCTACCGCCTGAAAATCTACGACGCCTATCGTCCGCAGCGGGCCGTTTCCCACTTCATGCGCTGGGCGAAGGATGCCGGCGACACGCGCATGAAATATGTATTCTACCCGAATCTCGACAAGTCCGTTCTCTTTGCACAGGGCTACATTGCCGAGAAGTCGGGGCATAGCCGTGGAAGCACAGTCGATCTTACGCTTCTCGACATGGAGACCGGCAAGGAACTAGACATGGGCGGAACGTTCGATTGGTTCGGCGAAGAGTCGCACCCCGACTACAAAGGCGTGACCGAGAAGCAGTATGCCAATCGTATGCTCCTGCGCGAGATAATGACAACGCACGGCTTCAAGCCTCTAGTCGAAGAGTGGTGGCATTTCACACTCGAAAACGAGCCGTACCCAGACACATATTTCGACTTCCCCGTGAGGTGATGACCATGATGAGAATAATACAAGGCGACATAACGAAACTCGAAGTCGACGCTATCGTCAACGCGGCCAATCAGGAGATGCTTGGCGGAGGCGGCGTCGATGGGGCTATCCACCGAGCGGCTGGCAGGGAGCTGTTCGACGCGTGCCTCAAAGTGCCGGAGGTGCGCCCTGGCGTGAGGTGTCCGACGGGCGAGGCGCGGATTACGCCAGGGTTCAAGCTGCCCGCGAAGTTCGTCATACATACGGTCGGCCCAGTGTATAGGGACGGAGCGCACGGTGAGCCGGAGAAGTTGGCGAACTGCTACCGCAACTCGCTCGCCCTCGCCGCCGAAAACGGATGCAGGAGCGTTGCGTTCCCGTGCATATCAACGGGCGTGTACGGCTACCCCATCGAGGCTACGGCTGAAATAGCAGTGCATGAGGCCAAGGCGTGTCTCAAGACGCACGACATCGAGGTCGTGTTTTGCTGTTTTTCAGAATACGACGCGAAGATTTATGAACAACTATTGAAAGGCTGACATGCAAGACCTTACAGAAAAGACGCTCGCCACGGAGCGCAAGTACACGGGCAAGATCATCAACGTCGATTTGCTCGATATCGAACTGCCCGACGGACGCAGGGCGAAGCGCGAGGTAATACGTCACGGAAACGCCGTCGCCATCCTCGCCCGCCGTCCCGACGGAAAGTTCGTCTTCGTGAAGCAGTACCGCAAGGCTGCGGAAGAGGCGCTTATAGAGGTCATCGCCGGCGGGCTCGAACCAGGCGAAGACCCGATTGAGGGCGCGAAGCGCGAGACGGCGGAGGAGACTGGCTATGAGGTGACGAGCATCAAGTTCCTCACGACAATCATCTGTACGCCAGGCTACTGCGAGGAGCGTATACACCTCTACTTCGCGGAACTCTCCGAGACGCCTCATTCCCAAGACCAGGACCCCGACGAGAATGTGTATCCCGTCGTTCTCACCGAGGCCGAAGTCGAGGACGGTATCCGCAACGGCACAATCTTCGATTCCAAGACCCTCTCCGCATGGCTCTGCTGGAAGATAGCGAGGTGACACATGGCTTTGCCGCAGAGAGACAACTACATTGACCAGATTCAGCGGTTGGAGGGACTGATGGCGTATGCAGAGGAGCATCAGGACTGGGGGGAACTGGAGCGGCTCAAGGAGCGGCTGAAACGACTGCTCGACAAGATGGCATAGGAGTTCGTCATGGGCAAGACATACACAGACTTCTCGCAGTTGTCTAAGGGGATGTTTAGGAAGAGCGACCCAGTGGTGGAGGTCAAGCCGATTCCGAAGAAATCGACTGGCGGAGACGCGGCTCTTGCCTACTTTGGCCTAAATGCGCCACAGCCGCCCTCTGGTGCGTCCGGCGCTGGGGCGATCAACGAGGCCTCCTCCGCGCTGAAAGCCCGCGTGGAGGCCGCTGAAGTCCAAATCGCCGCGATTGCGGCGGAGCGGGACTCTGCCAAGCGGAAGTACGACGATTTAGAACGCCAATTGGCCGACGAACGCACCGCAAGGCAAGCCGCTGAAGCGGAGAGGGATAGGCTGCGCGGGGAGGTTCTGCGGTTGCGCAGCGTGTTGGAGGACGCCCTGACCGCACCCGATTCCAAATCGGACTCCATGCCGATTCAGGAGGTTCATGTCGCAGGTCTGCTTGCGCCTCCCAAGACAAAAGAGGTGTTCAAGGGCGAGGTGCGCGAACACGTCCTTGCAGCACTTGCCGATGCGCAGGAATCCGCAAGCCAGTCCGCCCGCGAGCGCAGGGCGCAGATTCTTGCGGATGTGCTTGCGGCGAACGTCCCGACAGGCGAATTGGAGCAGCGTCGAGGTGAACTGCGTCAGATAATCAAGGACACAGGCTCGTTCGTCGATGCCCGCACGATTTCCGCTCTTGAGAACATCGGTTTCAAATGCGTCTCGGGCAACAAGCATTGGAAACTCGACTACGCAAACGTTCGCATTCCAATCTCGAAAACGCCGTCCGATCGCCGCGCGGCGATGAATACGGCGACATCAATCGCCAACAGTTGCTTCTAAACACATGAAAAGAACCCTCCATAGCCTTGTGACAGCATTTGCGGCCATTGTAGTGGCGGCGTGGATGGCATCGTCTGCGTTGGCCGACATAGTGTACGACTGCTTCAAGGTTGTCAATTATAGCGTGAACTGGCATATTGAATGCACACTCGATGGCTTCACGGATGCCGTCGACATCGCCATTGACGACAATGCGTACAACGGCTGGCGGGCGGGCGACCACGGAAGCAGGATATATGCGTATCTTGCGGCGGTATCGTCAAATGAAACCGTAGATGACGAGGTGTTCAGCGCGGCGGAAGGTCTGATTGAGTTCCCAAACCAGAGCGACTTCATAGTTGCATTTGCAGTCGGATGCCGTAGCGAAAAAGTAATTGACGGCTACATTGGCTGGGTGCATCTTGCATACGAAGGCGGCACGATTGTCCTCAAGGGCGGTGCGCTCAATACGGAGCGGGGCGGCTCGATAACTGCGGGGATTGAAGAGCCGGCGAGCGACCTCGACTGGCGGACGGTCGACCACGGCGATTGGCTGGAGCTTGCGGAAAACTGTATCCCGCCGGATACGACGGGCCGCGTAGTGATACCGCGCCAGATAGACGGCAAGCCCGTGACGGCGGTGGGCGAGGCGGCATTCTATGGATGCAGCCTGATAACAAGCCTTCAGATTCCGAACTCCATATCCAACATCGGCTACAAGGCTTTTTCGGGATGCTCCGCGATAACGACGCTGTCGATTCCGTCGTCCGTCACGAACATGGACGCAGCGGCGTTTCGGGATTGCCTCAGCCTCCAGACGTTGTCGCTGCACGGCCCGGCGACGATTGTCGAAGATGCCGTGCGGGAACTGCCCGCGCTCGGTAGCCTCGAATTCGGGAAATCGGTGCGGACGATAATGGCGGGAGCTGTGGTAGAGTGTCCCAACCTCGCATCGCTCTCAATACCAGGCGATGTGGTTCTGGTCGAGCCGGGCGCGTTTGTGGAGTGTCCGCTTCTGAAATCGGTATCCGTTCACTGGCTTACGAAAGCTGATGCATCATCGTTTCCTGAAGGATGCGAAATAACGCGATATGGCATAGACCATCTGCCCAGCCGTCCATTTTACGAACCTGAGCTCACCGACGCCGAGATGCTGCAGTTCGTCGACATAGTCGGACGCGAGGCGCTCGTCGGACGGTCGTGGTTGTCATGGAGTACGCGGCCAAGCGATGATGCGAGTCTAAGGGGCATGGACAGGGCTTGCGTCAGGTTGGGGCTTTACCCCACCTCATTCACCTCGTATTCCGGACCATACCGATACTTCTACTTCGGGAAGCCGACTATAAGCGTTCTTCAATTCGACTATGCAAACCGCACCATCAGACTGAAGGTCAATCCGCCGGATGGTTCGCACGTGGCAGCAATGCCGATGCTTGAATACATCCATCTGATAGCGATTTTCGATTTTGGGAATGCCAGCGAGAGCGAATTTGAGATTCCTCTTTCAGACGTGAGCATCAACTTCTCTGGCTACATGACGAGAGGAGAGTTCTCTCTGACCTACCCCGAAACCGGTGCGCAGTTCATTTATCTGCGGATAGGAGATAAGTGACATGATGTTTGCCCGCATTCTCATCGCCGCGGCAGTGTGTGCAAGCAGGGTTGCCCCTTTGCCCGACACGACGAAGGCCGCGGTAATCGACGACCTCTCGGTTCTGGGCGCGAAAAGCGAAATCGCTACGCCCGACTATCTTTTCAATACGATTGTAACGAACGAGATGTACGATGCGACGGGAACGAATCAGAATTACTGGACCAAGAATCCGTATGTCGAAAGGTACAGGCTCTTCGTCGAACTCAATCAGGACGGGCATGAGGATGTCATCATGTCCGCGCCCATCAACCAAAGTGGAACGGGCGGTCTTACGTATGGCGTCTATCTATGGACGAATGGCAACTATGTGTGCATCGGAGACATCGACGGGCATCTCGGAAGCATCAAGGTAGAGCACATCAACGAACTCACAAGGGTGATATGGACGTACTCTCACAGCAGCTGCCAGTCGGGGTCGCTTGGCACTTTCGTCGTTGAGGGCTGGTGCTGTGTCGACCACCGTCACTGCCACATTGAACTCGGTGACGAGGGGCAAACGCCGCCCACTGTCGGAAGCCAGTTGCTCGACATCATCAACAAGACCGCCACAGTTCCGATTCGCATCGAAAAGACCGAAACGAAAGATGGCAAGCTCTGTTGGCGCAAAGAGGAAGCAATGTTGTGATTGCGTTCGTCATGTGCTGGCGGCAATGAAGGCGAATGCCTGATACATGAAAGGCAAAATGGCTATGTTCTATGGAAGCGAATATTCAGACCTGAAACCGGAGAACCCAGAATATGCGTTTATTGGGTCGCTCGGAGGGCTGTATCGGCTACTGCACAACTGCTGGCGGCGGGAGACATGCGCACCTCGTCTGCGGGAGAAATGGAGCGAATCAAATCCGACCTGCGGGCAATGCTCCATCACGGCGTTTCTCGCGCAGGACATCTTCGGCGGCGAAGTGTATGGAGTGCCGAATAACGACGGCAGCTATCATTGCTTCAATGTGGTGGGGGATGCCGTGTTCGACCTCACGAGCGAACAGTTCGACCATCCGCTTGAATACATGCGGGACTTCCTCCAAAGCCGCGAGACGCATTTCGCCAAGGCGGAGAAGAAAGCGCGCTATGAATCGTTGAAGGCGGCGCTATTGCGAATGCGCCATGACACAGTTGCTGCCGCACCTCGCCTAACGACCCTCTGCTATATTGAGAAGGACGGTTGCTGGCTTGTCCTGCACCGCACAAAGAAGGAGCATGACGAGAACGGGGACAAGTGGATTGGCGTGGGCGGAAAGTTCGAGTATGGGGAAAGCCCGGAGGAATGCGCTCTCCGCGAGGTGAAGGAAGAAACAGGGCTCACAATGACCGATTACCGCTTTCGCGGCATAGTCACGTTCGTCTCGGACGAGTGGGGGACGGAATACATGCATCTCTTCACCTGCTCGGCTTTTGATGGCGAACTAACCGACTGTGATGAAGGCGAGCTTGTGTGGCTTCCCAAGGCGGAACTGTTCAAGAAAAAGATGTGGGCGGGCGACCGAATCTTCCTCAAGGCACTTGACGAACAAGACGAATTCTTTTCGCTGAAACTCCGCTATTGCGGCGAGAGTCTGGTGGAAGCCAAATTCGGCAGGTAAGGTCTCGTCAATATCGCTCAAGCACCCTGTAATGAAACTTTGAAATGAACATGGAACAGCGGGTTCGGCTGATTGCAGGCTGACGGGGCGGTTGTGATGCCGCACCACGCAAGACCCTGAAAAGGCGCGACAGAGCCATAGTGCGCCGTCAAAGGCACGACACCATCTGGAATCGCCCACTGCGAACCCCTTAAAAACAGCGGCTCATAATCTTGCCGACGAGAATGACGTCCCGCCGCCCATTCCCAAAAACCAAAAAATATGGTAAAATAAGTCTTGTCTTGGTTCAATACATCTGATTTCGGGAGCAGGCAGAGTTTGAAGTTCACATACCAGTACAAAACAAGCGACGGCGAACGGCATACGGGAACATATGCCGCGCGTTCCCGTTCTGCCGTCTATGACGAACTTCGAGCCAAGGGCATCAAGGCGTTTAGCGTCGAACCCGCGCCGGGATTTCTGAATCGCTTGTCTGGTCTGCTCGGCTGGCGCGTTGGGCTGATTGTCCTGTTTGCTGCCATTGCCATTGTCTCCTCGCTTGCCTACCTCCGCGAAAAGAACGAGCCGCCTGTTGTCGAAGAGGATGTGTTTCTCGCCGCCTCCCGTCGCCAGATTATTGGTGATACGGCGATCATCGAGGCGGGCATTAAGAGCGGCTGGAGTGACGTGTTCCCAGAGGAAGGAGAGCGCTTTCTCGCCTCCTTTGCGATTCCAGGCGTTCCCGCCGGAGTTAAGACCACTAATGTGGCGGAACTCGAAGCCGCACTCAAGCGCAAGGTCGCAATCGCCCCCGACGATTCGATGGAGGCGAAGCAGATAAAGTCTATGGTCGAGGGCATGAAGGACGAACTCCGCCGCTACCTCTCCAAGGGCGGCACGATCCTCGGCTACGGAGAGCGGCTCGTCGAGCGCCAGGAGCAGGAACTTTCCTACTACCGCCGCATCAAGGAGGAGATAGAAACCGCCGCCAAGAGCGGCATCCCTGATGCCGAGGTCGAGGCGAAGTGGAAGTCCTGCAACGCCGAACTCCGCAATATGGGCATCAAACTTGTCCCCATGCCGGAGCAGGAGTAGCGGTTTGCGCCGTAGCCGCTCGTAGCGGCGTTTCTGGCGCGTTTTCGCAACAGTAGCGGCGGCAGTTGCCCCACCCATTCAGCAAAGCCCACAGCGCCGTTCCTGGCGCGCTCCTGCGCCGTTTTCCTCTGCACATCTCTGCGCCGCGTCTGCCACGGGCGCAAGAGGTGGGGTGCGCTATTGTTGTGGATTCCGTCTGTAGCCCGTTGTCGGCTATCAGAGCAATACGGCCAATGCTACACGTAATACGATGATGGCACCTACATTCCTCAGCGTTGGCTCCACAACGGGATGCAAGCTCTCCGATCTCACGGTCACAGGTTACGATGCACCTGAATGGATTGAAGAGGATGAGTATTATGAAGGTGGCTGCGGAGCTGGCGACTTCGTTCTCCAGTTTCTCAACGCCAATGGCTCTGTTGCTTCAAGATACTATTGGATAGACGATGGCGAAACCGCCGCTGGTTGGTATGCGTCAAACACAGCCGCGCCTATCACTGGCGGTGCTACTTCGGTTAGCATTCCTGCAGGAACAGCGGCATGGGTCATCGGTACTGGCAAGACACTTCAGACGGCCGGTCAGGTCGGCGTTGAGGATATTGCTTTCACTATGAACGCCACGCGCAACACCGCTGCTGGCAACTCCACTCCTGTTGACCTGACCCTTGCCAAGTTGACTGTGTCTGGCTATGATGCCCCCGAATGGATTGAAGAGGACGAATACTTCGAAGGTGGTTGTGGTGCTGGCGATTTTGTTCTTCAGTTCCTCAATGCAAATGGCAGTGTTGCCGCTCGTTACTATTGGATAGATGATGGTGAAACAGCTCCAGGTTGGTATGCATCGAACACGGCTGCGGCTATTGACGGAGGCGCTTCGTCTGTCAACATCCCCGCTGGTAAGGGTGCGTGGATTATTGGCACGGGCAAGACATTGAACATTCCCGCTCCGGAACTCTAAACAATTTTGTGCGGTGCAAGGTGTGCCGTGCAGATAAAACAAAAGGAAACAGACAATGAAAAAACTACTCGCTCTTGCAGCTGTTGCAATTGCTGCAATTAATCTAAACGCAGCCTCCGTCGTGTGGCAGGCCACAAAGGGTGCGCTCTACGATGGTGCTGAAACGCCCGCCAAGATTACATCTGGTAGTGCATACCTGATGTTTGTAACAGCAAGCTATACGCAGAACGACCTTCTTGCGGCATTCGTTGCTGCCGAAGGCAAGGCGGACGCTACACTTGCGGCAATGACCGCATCTGGCGCAATGGCAACTGGTGCAGGCTCAATTGGAGCTAGCAATTCGCGTCCTGCCGGCACAAGCACTTACGATTTGACAGCCGACGGAACTGCATACTTCGTGGTGT
>DFGM01000100.1 GCA_002371755.1 Verrucomicrobia bacterium UBA3750
CGTTTGGCTGGAAGGTGAACGCCCAATGATGCCACTTGCCGTCGGTGACTTCCTTGTCAAATGTCAGACGCCGTTTGTCGCGCGTACCATCTGTCTTGAGATAATGGAAAAAGACGCTGGGCTTTCCTCCATCGCTTTCGTCGTAACCGAGTCTCCATATATGCAGATTGTCGCTGTACGCGCCGTTCGCAGTCATTTTCGCGTCAAGTATGGCAGCGTACGTTTTCTTCACGCTCCCCTTTACCCAAAGCTCCACCGTGCCGGATGTCCGTTCTACGCCATTCGCATCCTTGCGCAGATAATACTGATCGAACCAGTAAGACCAAGTGACGCTGGCATCTTTGCTCGGTATGGACAGCGAGGCAACATCAGGCTTGGAAAGGACCGTTCCGCCCTCGCCGTCGGTTATCTTGTAGCCAGGCACGTTGTCGCTGAATGTCGCACTGTTTATCACACCATTGAAGAGCGCACCGCCGCCATCGGCGGCGTTTGCCGAGCCGTCGTCGAACTTGAGGTGCGCAATCGTCCTGCCCTCCGGATAGCGCCGCGACGTCAGGAATTCCTCAGGCGCAAGCGCACGCAACGTCACGCGCATGGAGTCGATCGTTCCGTCAAAGGAATTTCCTGTCGCACCTGCAAAGTACCATGTACCATTATGAGTCGCACCATCCTTGTCAAGCGACGTCAGGTTCGCATCAAGCGACATGCCGCTTTTTCTCACGCCGTCAATAAAGAGGTCGATCTTTTTGTCCTCCCCGGTCTGGTTGACGACGAGCGCGGCATGATGCCATTCGTCTTTGGGAATCGTGTACCAGTCCCTCTGGATCTGCTGGGTGGTATTTGTACTCATGGTGATGCCGAGCATGGAGCCGCCGCTATTGATGCCGAATTTCAGCTGCACATTTGAGCCACCAAAGCGCTGAAAGAGAGCCACATAGGGCTGTGCCTGGTTCCCCGTCTTGAAGAACGTCTCTATCGTGAAGTTCGTCTTCGCCAGCCAGTCATCGTCAAGGGGTGTGCACGTCAAATAGCCGGTTTGGCGATGGTTGCTGTCTATGATGCGGTTCTGAAGCGCCTTTTCGGAATTTTCGTAAGTCGGATCGAGCATCGACTGTCTGAGACGCTCCGCCGGGGATTCCGCCACAATCTCCGGGGAATAATCGTTTCTTGTGACAAAAGTGCCGTCCATGATGCCGGGATTCGCCTTGTTCACGACATCGCCCGAACCGGCGGCGAACCAGCTCCAGTCCTCCGGATAATCCTCGAAATCGTAGTAGAGAACGACGTCTTTGTCTATCTCCGCATTGTGCGGGCGCAGGAACTCGCCAATATCCAGCGCTTTGTCCGAAAACCTGAACTCGCCGATATCACCCGCAAAGAGTTGTCCCGCCATTGTCGTGCCGCCGATTTGCACAGGGCAGTCCGCAGAATCGGGAAGAACGATGCCGTAAGGTGCATCAAAATTGTAAACACGCTTGTAGTCTATAAAGAACTTGATGTTGATCTTGGACGGATCGCCCGATTGTGGTGTGACCGCGAGCGCGATATGGTGCCACTTGTTGTCGAGAAAGACATTGGAACCTTGTTGTTCACCGATGCCATGTTGGTAGTTTTTTCCCTCGGTATCGACGAAATTCAACTGGAAGTTCAAGTAAGCGTTGTTGGTTGGCATGTAAAAGTTGATCCCCCATCCGAAGAGATTGGTGGTCGTACTGTGCGGCTGAGAGGCGAGCATCTCCCAATTGGACTGGGTAGAATCGACGCGGACGAACATTTCGACGGTGAACGACGAGGGACGTAGAGCCGGGTCGTTCGGGATTTCCAGCATCGCACCGCTGCCCGCGCCATGGGTGCGTTTGAAATGCAATGCCTTGTCGGCTGCGGAGGCCATCGTCCCGCCTACGGGATCCAGAACCCGAACCGACTCCGGAACGCCATTGGTGACGTACGGCATCCACGCAGAGGCCGTAGTAGGGGTCTTGGTCTTACCGTACATCCCGTACATCTTCGCGTTGAGCGTTCCGGGCTTCGCCTTATTTACGACCGTGGTATCATCGGCGACAGTGTCCCCGACGCCGCCGAGATCGTCGAACGTGTACCACACGACCGTATCGGCCTTTGCCGCGAGCGCAACCGCAACAACTGCCGCCACCATGATTGCATGAACTGTCTTTTTCATTGTTTCATCCTTTCTGGTTTGAGAATGACCTCGATTACGGGTATGAGGACGTCGGGCTTAACGGCTGGGAGGAGGAAGTAGGAAACTCCTTCGTTGCCGCTCTTGTAGAACTCCTGCGTCTGCTCCGCAGCCGTACCGTGACGCTCCAGCGTGATTTCGGAAGCGTCGTGGAGGAACTGCGCGTAGGCGACGTCGGCGGCGAACGGACAGGCGATGCGTCCGCCGGGATAGGCGAGCAGATGGATGTAGAGCCGGCGCGTCGCCGGATTGAACGTAAGAACCGTATTCTCCGGCGCCTTGAATTGTTCGGGCGCTTCCGTGCAGCCGTAGATTGCGCGGGAATTGAGTTTCATCCACTCCCCGATCTCTCCGAGGTGGCTTGTCGCACGGGAGTCGAAGCGTCCGCGCCCCGTGGGGCCGACATTCAGTATCATGTTCCCGCCCTTCGAGACGGAATGGATCAATGTGGCAAGGACATTCTCCGTCGTCTTCCACGTCATTTCGTCACGGGCATATCCCCAGCTGCCCGACAGCGTCTGGCACGTCTCCCAGGGTACGCGCTCGCCGTTCACGGTCGGCCACGCCTCCACCTTGAATTGCTCGGGCGTGACGAAATCCCAGCCGTCCGCAGTGTCGGTGAGGCCGAGGCGGTTGTCGACGATGATCCACGGCTGGAGGCTGCGCGCGTATTTGAGAAGGCCTTCCGAATCCCAATCCTCGGCGGTCTTGCCGTGTCCGCCATCGTTAGGATAGGTAAAGTCGAACCAGACGATGTCGATGCGCCCGTAGTTCGTCAAAAGCTCGCCAACCTGGTCTTTCATGTAGCGGCGGTAGCGGTTCATGTCCTTTCCGGCGTTGATGCGCTTCCACGTCTCCTCGCCGCCGACAGTGCCGGAAGGATCGGCCGGGCGGCATCCCGGCGGCATTCGCGGATGGCGCGCGTCGATCGTGAAATCGGGATGATGCCAATCAATGAGCGAATAGTAGAGCCCGACGCGAATCCCCTCGGCGCGGAACGCCTCGCAAAACTCCTTTACGAGGTCGCGCTTGAACGCGGTGTTCGTAATCTTGTAGTCCGTGAACTTCGTATCCCAGAGACAGAATCCCTCATGGTGTTTCGCCGTAAGGACGGCATACTTCATTCCGGCCGCTTTCGCCGCCTTCGCCCAGGCCTTGGCGTCGAAAAGGTCGGGGTTGAAGTTTTCGAAGTACTCCTGATACTTCTCCTCCTTCATATTCGCGCGCTCGGTCATCTTCACCCATTCGCCGCGGGCAGGGAGCGAGTAGAGCCCGAAGTGGATGAACATGCCGAAGCGGCCCTCAGTCCACCAAGTGAGACGCGCGGTCTTCTGCGCAGGTGTTTCGTCGAAAAGCCTACGCGGTGTCGCTGTGGCAATAACGGACGAAAATACGCACAGCAATGCGAAGGCGAGTTTAATTCTCACGCAATGTTCGCCAAGTCCGCGAAGTCCTGAAAGAAACTTTGCGAACTTTGCGGACTTTGCGTGATGCCAAAAACAAGACTTTCCCATCAAGTAATTCATTTTGAACAGCCTTTTGTTGTCGATCCTCTTACGATAAGCGGCGCCGGAAGGAAAATGTCGCACGGCGGAAGAGCCGGCTCGGCGATACGTTCCAGAAGT
This sequence comes from Verrucomicrobia bacterium UBA3750, assembly GCA_002371755.1. GTDB lineage: Bacteria > Verrucomicrobiota > Kiritimatiellia > RFP12 > UBA1067 > UBA1067. The sequence continues at coordinate 3,823 of DFGM01000100.1, forward strand.
CGCCGAAACGCCGCGCGGGCCATCTGCGCGCGGTCCTGATGAACGGTCGTCAGGGTGGGCGACATGAGCGATGCGACGGAAAGGTCGGCAAAGCCCGTCAGCATGATATCGCGCGGAACGGATAGTCCAGCCTTCTCGAGCGTCTTGCAAAAGATGGCTGCGCTCAAATCGTTGCCGCAGACGAAGGCGTCGGGCATGCCGCGACGCTTGATGTGGCGCTTCAGCGCCGCCAGATCGTCCGGCTCTGCGCGCAAAACCGCGTCCTTCTCGAAAAGACCGGCACGGATCAACTCCGCCTGCACGCCGTAGAGACGGTTGAGAAACGTCGTGGGGCAAAGGCTGCTGATAAGAAAATGTATCTTCTTCGCGCCGGCGTCGATCAGATGCCGGGCAATCTTCGCGCCCGCCTCTACGTCGTTCACGCCGACGACGTCATATTCGCTTCTCTCGGGGAAAGGCACGGTGTCGCAATCGAGAAGCACCACTGGAATCTTCGCCTTGCGGAATGCGTGCAGGATGTGCTCGTTTGCTTCGTTCCCGTTCGGCTCGGCGAGCGGCTCGTAGATTACGCCGGCGACGCGCTTCTTTATGAAGTCGGCGGCAAGGTCGCGGACCTGGCGGAAGCGTTCCTTGCGATCCAGCGAAAACACCTCCGCGAAGAGAAGCGTGCTCCCCGCCGCCCGCGCGAGGCGGGTGATTTCGCTCATTATCGGCTGGAAGAAATCCGTCACGGCCACGCCCGGAACGATCATCCCTATCATGCCCGCGCCGCGTCGCCTCACATACGTACCCGACCCGCTGCTGGATCTCACCAGTCCAATCCGGGAAAGCTCCTGCAGCGCACGGTTAGCAGTAGAGCGCGCAACCCCGTGCTGGCGCATGATCGCCCTCACGCTCGGAAGCGCTTCTCCCACGCCGTATCCACCATCCTCAATCTTCTTCCTGAGGACTTCGGCAATCGCTATGGCTTTGTTTTGCGGCATCGCTGTTTCAATTTTCACTGATATTATAGCATATATCATAGTCACTTGAAACACCGTCCTATGACACTTTTTGCATTGGTCCGCGGACAGGGGGCGGAGAAAATGGGTGTAACGAGGGCTTGGTAGGGCGTGGTAGGGCATATCCCCCCGGTCGCGGATGTCCCGTG
>DFGM01000163.1:0-30887 GCA_002371755.1 Verrucomicrobia bacterium UBA3750
CGCCGATCCACAAGCACGGCGGCGGCATGGTGATGAGCTGCTACACGAAGCCGACGGGGATGGCGCCGATTCTCGAGAAGCTCTGCGGCAAGTTTCCGCTTTGGCGCTACTGGGGGCCGCTCGCATCTCCGAAGGTAGGCAGGCGGTGCATCGACTGGTTCGAAGCCGCCACGGCCCTGCACGACGTCGAAGAAGCGTATCTGTACCTGCCAACTCTCGACTACGCCGCGCAGAAACACGGCCCGGACTCTCCGCAGGATCTCGCCGCGTTCGCGGAACTGACGCGCCAGCTCGAACGTCTGGCCGCGCTCTGCGAGGCGCGCGGCTGCGCGCTAGATGTCGAAGGCGATTACGAGATCGCGCCTGTGACGGCGCCGCCCGTGCGCCCGAACGCGATTCTGCGCGAGCGCGGGCTTTTCCGCGTGCGCCATGTCGCCGGGATGGCGTACCCCGATTTCCACGAGACGCGCGCATTCGCGCTTTGCGACCATGAAATCTGCATCGTCCACGGCGAAGCGAAGGCCGAAGCCGTGAAAGCGCTGCTCGCGGCGGGAATCTGCGAAGAGACGGCGCTCGACGGCGTTCTTCTCGCGCGCGAAGGCTCGTGGTGCGAATATAAATGGTGGGAGAAGGCGGCGGAAGCCCCGGACTACGCCTCGCATGTCGATATCCACAACAAGCCCGGCTTCGACCCGACGGAACTGTTTTTCTTCGGTCGCGGCACCGTGCGCGGCACGCACGGCCGCGCGCGCGAAATCGCGCGCTCCGCATGAGCGCGAATGCGGCCCGGCAAACCAGATGCAAAGAACACATACCATGAAGACGATACAGGAAATCGTTGATCTCGCAAGCGCCTACTACTCCAGCGCGGTGCTTTTCGCCGCGCTGGATATCGATCTCTTCGGTCAGGTCGAGCGCGGGGATTTCACGGCGAAGACGCGCGGCCTGCGGCTCCTCGCAGACGCCTGCGCGGCGATCGGCATTCTCGAAAAGACCCCGGAAGGCGCATATCGCAACACGAGCGCGGGGAAGCTCGCGCTCATCCCCGGCGCGCCGGCCGATCTGACAAAGGCGATTCGCTACAATCGCGACGTCTATCCGGCGTGGGGGAAGCTCGCCGAATTCGTCCGCACCGGCAAACCCGTCGAACGCCCGCAGCTACATCTCGGCGAAGATATCGAGCGCACGAAAGTCTTCGCCGCCGCGATGTTCGGACGCGCCATGGGCATAGGCAAAGCCATAGTGCCAATGTTGCACGGCCTGCACGGCAAGGTGCTGGATCTAGCCGGCGGCCCCGCCGCCTACGCGATTCTCATGTGCCAGAGCAACGAATATCTGCGCTGCACCACCGTCGATCTTCCGGCGATTTCCGCGGAGGCGCGCGGCTATGTCGAGCGCTTCGGGCTTTCCAGGAGGATAGAGTGCCGCGCCGGCGACTACCACAGCGACGAATACGAAGCGGGCGAATATGACGCCGTCACGATTTTCGGCGCGCTGCACCAGGAGTCGCCTGCCGATATTCTCGCTATCCTCAAGCGCGCGAACCGCGCTCTCAAGCCCGGCGGACGGCTTTTCGTGCTGGATATGATGACGGACGCGACGCACACAAAGCCGGTGTTCTCCGCCCTTTTCGCTGTCAATATGGCGCTGACGACGGAAAACGGCTGGGTGTTCGCCGATTCCGAACTGAAAGAATGGATGCGGGAAGCGGGGTTTGCGCCCGGCGAGACTCAGAGCGTGCCGCCGCCCATGCCGCACTCGCTCGTCTGTGCGCAAAAGCTCCCCGCGCGCCCCGCTCCCCTTCCAGGCGAAACCGCCGAGATACGGAATTGACCATGCCGCCGCAATCCTTGAATTTCACCGCGCTCGATTTCGAGACGACGGGCTACGAAGGCGGCGGGACTAACGACCCCTGGCAGCTGGGCATAGCAGTCGTCGAAAACGGCAGAATCGTCGAAACGCGCGAATGGTTCTTCGGCACGGTGCTCACGCCCGACTGCGAACCGATGCTCGCGCAGTGGGACGAATTCTTCCCGTATCTCTCCGGCAAGCCGCTCGTCGCGCACAACATCGCCACCGAACGCACGATTCTCCGGCGCTTCGCCCCGCTTACCCCGTGGGGGCCGTGGACGGACACGCTCAAGGTGGCCAAGGCGCGCTATCGCGGATTGGAAAGCTACGCGCTTGGCGACATATGCGATCTCTTCGCGCTGACGCCCGCGATCGAAGGCCGTACGTGGCACGACGCGCTCTACGACGCCGTGGCATGCGCGAATCTCGCCATCTTCCTCGGCGTCCCGGAATGACAAGCCGGAACCGGGCGGGCGCGTTCAATCCGCCAGCGCATCCGGCGGCATGTCCGAAGGGATTGCCCAGCCGGAGGGCGAGAAGTCGAAGTCGAACACGCGGATTCCGTCCGGGGCGCAGTTGCGCTTGAACGCCTGCGAAACGAGCCGCGAAAGGAATGTATCCAGGGTGCGCTTTACGAGCGCCGGCGGATAGACGCCCTTGAAATGCGCTTTTGCGGCGGCAAGGAGGTCTTTGCGGTCCAGACCGTTCATGATGAAGTTCCAGATGAAATAGTCGTGAAGTTCATATGGGCCTAAAGCATCCTCCGTGACCTGCCCCTTGACGAGCTCCGGGGAAACGGGCGTGGCCACGATGTCGGCGAGGGCTTTGCCGGCCAGACCGCCGCGCTTTTGGGCCCACCAGGCGCAGACTTTGCGCACGACGGTTTTCGGAACGCCAGAGTTCACCCCGAACATCGACATGTGATCGCCATTGTACGTGCACCAGCCGAGCGCAATTTCGGATAGATCCCCGGTTCCAAGCACGATTCCATGCGTCATGTTGGCCTTGTCCATGAGAATCATCGTGCGCATGCGGGCCTGGGCGTTTTCGTAAGTGGCGTCCGGCGTGACGCCGTCATGGCCGATATCCTTGAGGTGGCGGCGCGTGGTGGCGGTGATGTCGATCGTCTCCAGTTCTATGCCAAGCCCCTCGCACAGGAGGTGAGCATTGCCTTTCGTGCGCCGGGTGGTGCCAAACCCGGGCATTGTGTAGGCATGGATGCCGGTTATGGGCAGTTTGAGCCGCCTAAACGCCTCTGCCGCCACAATGAGGCAAAGTGCGGAATCAAGCCCCCCGGAAATGCCGATTACCACATCCTTTACTCCTATTCTCTTCAATCTCAACGCAAGAGCGGCACTTTGACGCTCGAATACATCCTCCGCCTCGCAGGGAAAGGGGTCTTCGGCCTGTTTCTTGGGAGGGCGTTCGGCAAGACTGCCGAGGCTGCCGCCGGACTTCAGATATTCCGAGAGAGCTTTTTTCATGGCGCGTATTATACCATATTCCCGCCCCTGTGCGCAAATCACCCCCGACGAGGGGTCGGAAAGGCCATGCGCATGGGGCGCAAATCCAATGCCCATCACTTCCGGATTCAATGCCCATTGGATTCAAATTCAATGCCCATTGGATTCCCGGCCAATGCCCATTGGATTCCCGGCCAATGCCCATTGGATTCCCGGGGTATGCTCATGGGTCGGGCAGTGGCAGGGGGGTGGGTTGACGGTTACTTGCGGAAAATGCTAAAATATTTGCCTCAGAGAACCAATTGGAGCAGTTATGACACACTTTTACTCAAGAATGGAAAGAATTGCCGGGGGGTGCGCTTTCGCGGCACTCGTGTTCGCAGCCGTCTTCCCCGCTTTCGCTAAACCCCGGCCCGATATCAATGCCGACCCCGACATCGCCGAGAAGTACATCCAGTGCTATGATGGCGAAATCCAGCTTCTTCCTGCTCTGGACAAGGATGAAGCGCACTGGGGGCACAAGGAGGGCCTCAAGGCTGTCGGCGGCTTCGTCTTTGATATGGAGTGGTCGGGAAGCACTATAAAGAAGATGCGTGTCAGGTCCACGGAAGGGGGCGTGTGCCGCATAAGATTGCAAGAGGGCATCCGTTCGCTGCTCCTGCGGGAGGCCGCCGGGGATTGCCCCAATGCGGCAATTGCCGCCACGAAGAATCTGGCGAGGCGTCCCACAACCCCCGAAAGTTGCTTCAATCGGGCTGAAAACCCGCTTTCGGGCGTATGTTTCGACTTCGATACCGGGAAGGACGAGGTTTTTGAGTTCCGTGGGGCATCGGGCAGCAAGAATTGGCCTGACTACGCCGTTAGCCTTGACGACGAACTTCTCCTTTCTCCCGAGGGGGCGCGCATAGCCCAAAACGTGCTCGACTACCAGCTCGATTCTGGCGCCTGGCCCAAGGATGTCCAGATGCAGCAGAAGCTTACGAAAAAAGAGCGCGAGATGGTGCTTTCCTTCAAAAGCGATAAAAATCGCGCCTCAATCGATAATTCCGCTACATTTACGGAGATGCGGTTTCTAGCACGCATGGCCCAACTTACGCACAAGAGGAAATATCTGGATGGCGTTCTCAAGGGGATAGACTTCCTTCTTGGCCTTGAGTATCCCGGCGGCGGCCGGATGCAAGGTAGCACAGCCAAGGCGGGCAATTGCCGAGAGACCACCTACAGCGACGACGCCATGGTTGATATGATGAAGGCTCTTCGTGACATCTATGAGGCGAATCCTCCCTACGATATCAAGATTCCGCAGAAAAAGCGCACTGCGTGCCGCAAGGCGTTCGAGAAAGTCGGCAGCGCATATCCCGGCCTCGCGAAGCGCGCATGCGGGGATGCCGCGCCCGCCGGCAGGATAAAGGAAGCTGCCGTTGGCAAGGCGCCCGTGCCGAAGCCGGTGGTTTTGCGAGTGGCGAAATCCGGTGGCGACTTCGATACCGTTCAGGCCGCGTTCGATGCTATCCCGGAAAACTCACGCGCACGCCATATCATCAAGGTGGCGCCGGGCAAATACCGCGAAAAGGTGGTTCTGGGCGGTAATCGTGCCCATGTCCGCATGATTGCCGAAGACCCCGACCCTGCGAAGACCATCATCAGCTGGAACGATACCCCCGCCACTTTGGACGGGCGCGGCAAACCTATGGGTACGTTTGGCTGCTGGACGATGAAAGTGACAATTCCGGACTTCGAAATGACCGGCTTCACAATCGAAAACACGGGCACGCCGGAGCGTCTTGCCGCTACAAACGGCAAGGAGCAGGCAGGGCAGTGTGTGGCTCTGTTCGTGGAAGGGGATCGCAACGTCTTCCGAAAATGTCGCATTCTAGGCTGGCAGGATACGCTTTACGCCGGCGGTCAGGTGGGAGAATCCGCCGCCCGCCAGTATTTCGAGGAATGCTACATCGAAGGCGCGGTGGATTTCATTTTCGGCGGCTCTGTGGCGCTTTTTTCGCACTGCACGCTCCATTCCGTGAATGGCGGGTACGTGACGGCCGGCAGCCATACGGAGGATATGCCGTTCGGGTATGTATTCTACAAGTGCAAAGTGACTGCGGCCGAAGGCAAGAAGACCTATCTCGGCAGGCCATGGCGACCCTTTGCCAATATTACATTCGTCGCGTGCGACTTTGGCGATGCCGTCACGCCCGAGGGCTGGAAGGATTGGTCGACGGATTGCGGCGTGAGGGTATACCGCAGCGCCGAATACATGTGTACGCAAACTGGACCCAGGAAGCGCGAGGCGATAATAACGATCGGCGGCATGAAGGAACTGAAAGAGCGCCTCTCCGCCGCCGGATACTCTAAAATCAAGGATCTCTTTTAGCTCCCGGGCGGGCTTTCGCCGCCCTGCTCATGACGGGCTATAGGGGGCTGAGGCGTGAAGGCGGGCTATTTGCAGGCTGAATAGCCCGTCATGAGCAGGCGGGCGATAGCCCCGCCGGGAATAGAAAGATCCCTAGGCCCCGCCGGGAATCAAGAGAAATCCCACACCATCCGGCCGCATTCGTATTTCACGTATAGCGATACGCCACCGCTGGCGTGTGCGATCTCGCCCAGCGCATCGTTGATGCCATGCCACGCTACGCCTCTCCCCGTGCCGGACGCCGCGACTCGCGAAATCACCAGAAACCGCCCCTCCGCAAATAGCGCGGGTTCGTCATGCTTGGGCCTGTATACCATCTCGAGAGGATCTTGCGAGGCTCGTATGAAGAGAGCAGCTTCCCCGCCTTTTGCCCTAAGCGAATCGAATACGTATCTTTCGCATGGCGAAATCCATGTGCCGGCCAGCGCATAGCCTTTCTCGCAGGCACCCGCAAGCCGCGTTGCCACTTCGGGAAACAGCGCGGCGGGGATCTTCCGCGATAGCCGGAGAGAGGCGATTTTCTTGCCCAGAAGCGCAATATTGCCTGCGGCAGTCCACCATTCGGCTTGATTCAGCAACGGCGACTCCAGCGGCTCTATGACCTTCAGCGGCGGCGGGCGGCCATGCATAAGCGACCACTTCAGAGGGTTGTTCTCGATATATCTATCCACCGCATCGATGACTTCGCGCGAGAGGCAAATCCAATCGTGGTAGTTTTTATTCCAGGACAGGAGAATCCCGAGCTCGCGTTTTGCGAGATTGCGTATCCAAGCTTTCACATTATACACAAACCGCCCCAGCATTTTCAGCGGCTCATTCTGGCCGGGCGGCAGATACACCCGCAAATGGATATGATCTGGCATTATCACATGTCTTTTGAGTTGCACGAGCGGCGTTCGGATGCGCTCCTTCATGATTACGCGCCGTGCGATTTCCCCGGCCGGCGAATATTGTACTTTGCCGCCCGATATGCGCCCGAAAAGCGGTTTTCGTGGCTCCAGATGGAATGTGATGAAAACGGCAGCCCCTCGGCTGTAATCATATCCCTTGAACCGTCTGAATCGCTGCTGGCCGGCCTGCCCGGAGATCTTTTTATTCCCGGGCGGGCTTTCGCCGCCCTGCTCATGACGGGCTATCGAGCGATTGGGCGGGCAGCTCGTGATTACCCCGCCGGGCGATAGGATGGTGTGCTTCATGGGCTAATTCCCAAATATTCCCCCCGCTCGCTTTACTGCTTGAGCACCAGAAGTATCCCAGCCGATGTATAGCCCCTCATGAGCAGGGCGGCGAAAGCCCGCCCGGGAATCGGAAGATCCCTGGGCGCCCGCCCGGGAAAGGAAAAGCCGCCAGCGCGGGAGGTAGTAGCGTTCGATGAGTGCGGGATATTCGCGGTTGGAGTAGTCGGCAAGCGATGTGCGGCCAAAGGCCGGATCGCACCATGTGGTAATCATTCTGTGAAAAGCTTTCACGCCGCGCTCGCCAGCCCTGGTTCTGGCGCGGGCTTCCTCGCGGGAGAGGTCGAATTCCGGCGGGAGGTTGCCGGACTCGGGGCGGGAAAACGCGAGCCAATCTTCAGTAAGTCCAATAAATCTCTCTCTCGCGTCCATGTTATTATACAGGGCGGGCACGAGCGAACGCAGGTGGTTTGCAAAAACCTGCCTTTTCACGTCATAGCGATCGAATCGCAAGCGCGAATGCGCCTCGCTTGCTTCCGGCACGATTCCCGCCGCCCAGACTTCATCGAAAAGCGTGGCGGCTTTCTCCAGCGCCTCCGGCTCATACCATAACCCATCCTTGGGCCCCCAGGTGCTGGCGTTGTTCGCATTCCACGACGGCTCGGCGCATATTACGTTTTCCACAGTCCCCTGCTGGCTCGTTTTGCACGCATAGACCGTGCCCGCCAAAATGCGCCAAGCTTCCTCGAGCCGCTTGTCGCGCACCCCGTAGCGTGCGGCTATCCATCCCATAAGCCAAGCATTAAGACCTTCGTCGGAAAGAATCGTGCCTTTGGGCGAGCGCATCATCTCCTCAAAGAGGGCTTGGCATACGGGGTTAGTGAAAAATCCTTCCGAGAGCGCACCGTACCCGCGAAAGGTGGGGCTGGCTGCCGCCTTGCCCATTCGCGCAAAAGTGGCGAGATTGCCATAGAGGCCGTGATTCCCGCCAAAGTTCAGCACCTCGCACCATATCCACGGCAGCGGGCCGAAGTCCGGCATGGGCGCATCGCCATTCCTGTCGTATATGCCCATATCCAAGACCAGTGCCTCGATGAGGGTGTGATTGGGGTCGAGAGCCGCCCTTACTTCCTTTGTGGGGTTCTCCTGCCATGCCTGCACAATCCATACGACGCCGGGGAAGGCGGCTTGCTGGGCGGCTTGGACGCACTTTGTGGCGGCAGTCACATCTATGCCGTGCGTGTTGCCTCCTTCATGGAACAGGTCGCCTGCGAGGAACTTTGGCTTGAAGCCATAAACCTTCTCCAGATTCGCGTACCATAATGCGGCGATGCGTGCGTATTCGGGAGAGGTGGGGTCGAGAACGGGCGGGCGATCGTATGAGCTCCATTTGCCCTGGGGCAGGGCGTTAGCCCAGGAAAGCGGCATCATGCCGGTAAAGCCCTGAAGCACGGGCTCGATGCCGCGAGAGCGCATCATCGTGGCGATAAGCCTTCCCCGGCGCGCATCGTCTTCTATGACATGTTCGTCTATCGGGCCGCCTTCGCCGGTGAGGTTGCCCATAAGCCACCATGCGCGGGCGCATTCGTCGGGCAGAAAGGCGAAAATATCTTTCTCCGGCACGCCAAGGTCGCGCAACGTGAGCTGCCATACTTTGAAAGTGCCGTCCGTGAGAAGGGCGGTATTGTAGCCGGCGCTGGCAAGGCGTTCCACTTCCGCCTCCCAGTCCTTGTCGGAATAGTAGGCGAAGGTATAGGAGAGAGTGCAGTAGTTGTAGGCGAGGCGGATTGGCGCGATTTCGGCTCCTGCGCAAAGAGCAAAGCCGCACAAAGCACATAAAAATGCAGTGCGAGCCTTTGTTTCAAGCACTTTGACGGCTTTCCATCCGCCCCAGACGCACCAGCGCCACGGTTTGATGTTCTTTACCTCTTTCACTATACCGCCTCTTTTATCGTAAAAGACCGCATCTATCGGGAATCGCATGAAGCATGTGTGGATGGAGTTGCAGCGTTCTATCAAAAGCCCCTCGTCGCAGGGCATGTCTTTGCGGAACATCAACCCCTTGAAACGCGCCCAGAAAGTTCTTGCCACGACAATCTTCACGCCTTTATATCCTTATAGAAGACTTTCCACAGGAACAGACCCCTCCCCGGAGCTGTCTCGACGCGTGCCGTACGCGGGGCGTGCGTCTCTAGAAGTTCCTTCACTGCTTCAGGCTTTTCCACACCCTTCCCGACCGCCATAAGGAAGCCGGCCATGGAGCGCACCATCTTGTAGAGGAAACCGTTGCCGCGCACGATAATCGTATATTTGGGTCCGCTCTTCTTGACCTCGCAGGAAAAGATGCGCCGGACGCAGTTGTCCATCGGCTTGTCCGAAGCGGCGGCGAAAGAGCGGAAATCGTGTTCGCCCACGAAGTAGGATGCCGCCTTTCGCATCGCGTCTATGTCAAGCGGATGGTGGCAGTATGTCCAGTAGGGGACGAGATGGGGCGGCATGATGGGGGCGTGGTAGATATGGTAGCGGTATTCTTTGCCGCGTGCGGAAAGCTGTGCGTTGAAATCCTCTTTTGCGTAGGAGCATTTCATGAAGCGGACAGCTTCGGGCAGGTGGGAGTTCACGGCTCTAAGGACATTCGCAGGCGGAATGTGCTTCGTGAGCCAGAAGTGGCCGACAAACCCCTTGGCGTGCACGCCGGCGTCGGTGCGGGAAGAGCCGTATATCCTGACCGGGGCCATGTCGAGCCAGGTGAGGGCGTCTTCCACGACCTGCTGGACGGCAAGGGCGTTGCCCTGCAGCTGCCAGCCGGAATATCCGGTGCCGTCGTAGGCGATTACAGCCTTGTATTTCCAGCGCTTTGGCGTTTCGGCGGGCGCGGCGTTCTTCTTGTCGGCGGCTCCCTCGCTCATTTTGCGAAAAGCTTCTTTATGGAGGAGAGTGAGGCTTTGTCCGCCACGAGCACATCGTCGCCTGTGGTGACGACTACGAGATTCTTTACGCCGACAAGTGAAATCCTGGCACCTTTCGCAACAGCGATGTTGCCGGCGGAATCGACCGCCTTCATCGCGCCCAAGGCGACATTGCCATCGCCATCATGCGGGAAGTACTTGTCGAAGGCGAGATATGAGCCGACGTCATCCCAGCCGAAGTCGCCCGGAACCACATCGACAGCCGGGAACTTTTCCATCACGGCGAAGTCGAAAGAGATGCGAGGCAGGGCGGCGTAGATTGCATCGAGATCCGCTTCACGCAAGGTCTCTGGGGATGCGAGCGGGGCGAGCCTGGGGGCGTGTTCCGCGAATGCGGCACGGAAAGTTCCGGCCTCGGCGATGAACATACCCGCATTCCAAAGATAGCCGGACTCCACATACTTCTTTGCGTATTCGGCGTTTGGCTTCTCGATGAACTTTTTGGTGGCGGGGTCTATGTAGCCGAAGAGGGTGGAAGGGGAGTCTGGTTTGATGCCGATAGTCACGATCTTGGGCGCAGACCGGGCGATTTCAATTGCTTTTGCCACAGCCTCGCGGAACGCTTCGGGCTTGGCGACGAGCTGGTCGCTCGAAAAGAACCCCACCACGCCGTCGCCGGCAAGGCCCACGCCGAGAGCCACAGCCGCGCCCGTATCGCGGCGCATGGGCTCGCCTATGATGTTCCCGGGCGGAATCTCCGGAAGTTCGGCCCTTGTCGCATCCACGAGATCGCGGCTCGTCACGATAAAGACGTCCTCTTTCTTCACGAGCCCCTCAAGCCGCGCCACGCTCTGCCGTATGAGGCTGGAAGAGCCGAATACGCTGAGAAACTGTTTTGGCCTTTGCGGGGTGGAAAGAGGCCAGAAGCGCTCGCCGCTGCCGCCGGCCAGCACCACAGCTTTGAAGTCAGTAGAGTTTCTTGCCATAGACGAGTATCTTCTTGAGGTGGAAAAATTCGTCGCGGTTCTCTGGCGTGCGTCCCACCTTCACATACTTTGCGCGTTTGGGTGAAGGAAGATTTACCGTCCACTCGTCTTGCGCCGAAGAAGAGGAATAGACCTCGGTGAAGTTTTGTCCATCCTCGCTCGTCCAGACCTTGAGCGGCACCTGGCGTCCGCCGTTCTGTCCGCCGCCAGCGTTGACTACGGTTATGGCCGTCACGTCGGCAGGGCCCGGCAGCACGACCATGGCCCAAGGGGAAATCTCGCGGCCGGTGTGGAATGCCGCCGCGCCTTTCGAGGATTCGCGGTCTTCCGCTTCCAGTGCATTGCGGTAGTTGGAGGCGTCTTCATAGCCGGAGTGGGTGGAAGTCTTGAGAAGACCGTCCTTGGAAAGCAGGTCGCCGCCTGCAAGAATCGTGGGCCACTTCTTCCCCGTGAGTTTGCCGCGCTTGCCGGGGGACATTTTGTCCATGAGCGAAAACACCTGCCGCCACATGCCGATATCCTCTTCCTGCGAGGCCTTGAGGGCCATGCCGCTGAAGTCGAGGTCGGTTTTCGCTTTTGCGGCCGCCTTGCCGACGAGGGCGAGGAACTTCTGGGAATCTGCCGAATCTCCCATGAGGATTGCCGCGGCCCAGTTTATCGACTGGCGGAAGAAGGTGGGCGTTTTGCCCTGGCCTTCCAAGAGCTCGGCGAGCAGCGCCCAGACGACTTGTTTGTCGGATACGATGAGCTTTTCGTTTTCCGAGCCCTCGTCCTGTATCGATCCTGCTTCGAGTATCACCATGAGGCGGTTGAGGAGCAGGTCTAGATAGATGGGCTCGACCGTCTTGGCCGGGCTTTCGCGGAATGCGCGGCAGCCAAGGCGGGCGGCTTCCACCCTGTCGACCTTGGACTTGATGGTCTTCAGATACTCGAAATAGAGCTTCCATCCTAGGCTTGGAAAGGTTCCGAACGTCTCGCGCACGACCGCCGCGAACTTGTCCCATTCGGCCTTGGGTGCGTTCTTTTCGACAAGCTGCTTGCGCCATTCGTTCGCCGCCTGCCAGTTGCCGGGTGCGTAGCGCATGGATTCTTCGAGCTTCCCCGCCCAGCGCAGATACTCCGCGCCCATCCTCTTGGGGTTGGAGTAGTAGCGATCCTGTTCTTCAAGCGAGGCAAGGCCGGCGCCCCGTATGTGGCCGTCGGCCAAAGAAAAATGGGGTCCCGTCTTGCCCGTCACGAAGTAGGCGTCCGACCAGTACCCATCCTTTTCGTTCCAGACGAGATACGCGCAGTGCCCGGGCTGGCCCACCGTGAAGGAGCGCACGCCATGGGATTGCGCCCCGTGCGAACCGAACTTCGAAAGGCCGCCGCACACGCCGCCCACACGGTAGCGCAGCTCCTGCGTATTCCAGCGGTGCTCCCACGGCCTGTAGTACATGGGACCGTGCACCGAATCGCCGAAACAGTTCTCCAGCCTGTAGTGGCATTGCCAGGCGAGTGCGTGGTAGCGCGATGGCGGCATGTTCGCGAAATTGTGTATCCAGCGTAGGCTTTCCACGGGAAGCTCGGCGTTCTGCCCGAACGTCACCACCTCGCGCCACTGGCGCGTGTCAAGCGTCTTCGCGCTGTCGACGAGAGTGCCGTCCGCCGCCCATTCGCGGTAGCATTCCATCACGAGGACGAGCTTTTCGTCGTCCCAGTCGCAGCCATGGTTCAGCGCAAGGGCGGTGGCGATGTTGCGACCCATGGGCGTATCGATGAAGCCGCCCTTGTCGTTCCAGACGAGGAGGTCTAGAGCGACGAGCGCCAGGGCCGCGTCTTCATCGCTCCTCTTGTATTGATTGCCGCCGAAAGGACCCGATCCTGCGAACTGCTCCATCCATTCCCTGTCGGAGAAGAACTTCTTCAGGAACTGCGCGCCGCCCTCTTTTTTCTTTATCATCCCCAAGGCATTCTCTCCCACCGCCTTGCGGATGTAACTCTGGACTATGGTTATGTCGCGCTTCGGCTCAGGCGCCGCATATGCGCTCGAGAAGATGCAAACGGCGCCAAAAGCCGCTATCGTCCAGAGCCTCTTCATCATCAATACACCTTTATGTACGTTTCGGACTTCAGGATGTCGAGCCAGCGATTGTAGAGTTCTGCGGACTTTGCCGCCTTGACGTTCGCTTCGATCGCCTCGTAGGCATCCGCGAATGCGAGCGGTTTTGCCGCGGTATCCTCGTCCTTGCGCACGAGGAAGCTCCAGCCCTGCATGTCTATCCAGCCGGAGACCTCACCCTTTTTGAGCTTGGCTACGGCCTCGCAGATTTCGGGGCGGAACACATCCGCCGGCACCACGTCTTTCCAGACGCCGCCTGCGCGGGCATGGGGGTCGGCGGAATAGCGGCGGGCGACATCCGGGAAAGGGTCTTCTTTCAGCGCTTCGTCCACGAGTTCGCGCTTGTCCTTGTCGCCCGGGGCGAGCAGTATGACGGATACCGAGGTCTTCGCGGCGCTCATGTAGCGCTCGGGGTGGGTGTTGTATTCTTCGCGCATATCGGCCGGCGAGGCCGTCACGAACTTGTCTACCGCATTCCAGCGCATGGCTCCGACGATAAGGTCGTCCTTTATCCTCTGGCGGAACTCCGTATAGGGCAGTTTCTCTCGGGCAAGGGCGGCGATGAGCTGGTTGCGGTCGCCATTGAAGCCGCTTTCCGTGATTTCGCGGATGCGGTTGTCCACCACCCACTCCTGCATGGTCATCTTGGAGCCGGCGGCCGCATTCATGATGAGCTTGCGCTCGATAAGGCGGTTGAGCATGGCGGTATAGTCGTCGCTCTGCGGCATGCCGAAGCGGTGCATCTCGCCCATGACGTCGCTCTTGAGGATGGTTGCGTTGCCGACCGTGGCCGCAATGCCATCCACATCGGCGGCGGTTGCGGCCGAGGCGGCGCCGAGAGCGGCCACTGCGGCGAGGAGGCTTCTCAGGTGGAATGTGGTATCCATATATGTAGTGTCTTATAGGTAGTGTCAGAGCATTGCTGCGATGGCTGCGCCCACCATGGGTGCGTCATCTACCTGCGGAGTGATGGCATAGTGGATGTTCCTGCGTTTCACGAGGATTTCGTCGAGGAGTTTTTTCACGGTGTCGGCGAAGGGGATGGCGCGTGTCTTGTAGTAGGTGCTGCCGTCTGCATTGATGGCGACAGGTGCCGCGGGGTCTAAGCCTTCTCCCGTCTTGATGACGAATGCGGCAAGATGTATGGCCGTGAGCGCGGCCGCGCGTTCAATCACCGGCAGACCGAGGCGGCGGGCCATCTTGGCGTCATCGGGTCCGGCGAAGATGGTATCCAGCGGATTTGCGCGTCCCTCCTTCTTGAAGGAGGCGAGGAAGTTGTCGAAATCCATCGTTTCCAGGGTGCCGAGGCCGCCAATCTGCGTTGCGGCCTTCTGCGAGAACATTCCTTCCTTCGCCGCCGCCTTCCAGATCTCAAGACCGATTGCGCCCAGATAGGCGCCGGAAATCATCTTTTCGAGGAGCCCTTCGCCCGGCTGGACGCTCTTCGCGTCGACGGCCTTGTCGAAGACGCTTTGGGGGGCCTTGTCGAAGCCGCCCGATTCCGCGTTGATGATCATGGAGCCAGTCTTGTCCCCGCCTGCGAGTTTGACGATGTTGGCTTTCTTCTCCACATACGCACAGTTCGTGCCCGTGCCGAGGATAAAACCTACATAGGAGGAATATGTCTTTTCGCCTTCCGTCGCCTTCGCGGCGAGCAGGGTGGCGACCGTATCGTTGATGATGGCTATTTCGCCTCCGCCCAGCCGCTTTTTGAGTTCCGCCCCCACATACTGCCCCACGATTTCTGGGGCCTGGATGTTCTTCGTCCACCGCACGAGCTTTGCATCCAAGTCTTCCGTCGCCTCTGCCGGATACGAGAAGCACCAGCCGATTTTTTCGACGTTCGCCTTGTCTTTGAGGCGCTTGACTTCGGAGGCGAACGCATCGTAGAACTCTTCCTCTCCCACTTTCGCCTTCGCGCCCGGCATCGGGCGGTTTTCCTTGAAGTCGATTTTCGGTGGCACTTCCACAATAGCGCCGCGGAAGTTGGTGCCGCCTGCGTCAAGCACCGCCACGCGCGCACCGGCTTTAGCCTTCCCCTCCACGCCGACAAACGTAGGCACCATCATGAGCGACGACTTTTCGCCTTTCAGCCCTTTCTCCATGTCGGAGAGGAATGCCGCGATGAGCGTTTGGCGGTCCAGCTCGTCTGCCGTCACGAAGCCGTTTTCCGCAAGGAACTGTTCAGGAGTTTTCATTTTGCGCGAGTCCTTTCGTTAGTTCTTTCCATTCCTCCAGAGAGAGCGCTTCCGGGCGCTTCGTGGAGACGATAATTCCTTTGAAGATCGACGAGAGCTGCTTGCGCCTGTGCGCAAACGCCTGTTTCGTGATGCGCCGGAAGATTCTGCGCTCTTCTGGCGCGAGGTCGTCGTTTCTGCCGTGACGCGTCAGCCGCACCACGGCAGAGCCTACATCCGGACGCGGCCAGAAACATGCCGCCGACACCTTCCTTATTACTTCCACATCATAATCGAGCTGCGCCCAGACGCCGGCGAGCGAACGCGTCTTCCCGCCCTCTTTCGCCGCAAGGCGTTCCGCCACCTCGGTCTGGAGAAGAGCCGTCATGCGCTCCATCTTTCCCCATTCGACGAGTTCGAGGAGAATGCGCGTGCCGGCCTGATAGGGGAGATTGCTCACCATGCGGATGCAGGAGGGAGGGATTTCCTTTTCGCGGCGTTCGGGGCGCTCGAGGATGTCAAGTGCGTCGCTTGAGATTACCTTGAGGCCTGGGAGCTCGCGTTTGGCGAGCCGTTCGGCAAGAATCGCATCCTTTTCTATCGCCGTCACCTTCATGCCGCGGGAAAGCATCTCTTCCGTCATCACGCCGAGCCCGGGGCCTATTTCGAGTGTTTCCTCCCCTGCCGCGGCGCCTTCAAGCCCGGCATCAACGATTCCCAGAAGCACATTGCGGTCGATAAGGAAGTTCTGCCCGAGC
Source organism: Verrucomicrobia bacterium UBA3750 (assembly GCA_002371755.1). GTDB lineage: Bacteria > Verrucomicrobiota > Kiritimatiellia > RFP12 > UBA1067 > UBA1067. The sequence goes on from DFGM01000163.1 coordinate 15,834, forward strand.
GTTTTGTTCGGGTGAAATTCGTTTTCCACGCACCATGCTTTCACTTGGCTCGGACTTGTCAGGTTCATTGTGGTGCGTATTATACCATATCCGCCGCCGTTTGAGAAGCGGTCAAGGCGGATGGGGGCGACTTAGGCGAGGGTGAAAGTCCTTGCAGGGATGGTGGCGGCGCCGGGATAGAAATCCGCCTTCACGCCGGTATCGGAGATTTCAAGGCCATAGTGGCCGGCCGCAAGGCTGTAGAAGTATTCCTTGAGGGCTGGACGGAAAAGCGCGAGCTGCGCCTTGAAGTCGTCGAGCTTGTCGCCTTTGAGAACTGCGAGAGTATTTGCGCCGTAGTGTTCTGGCTTGTCGTACATCGCCTCGCCCGTGGCGAGGCTCGGCTTCGCCCAGACGGAATTGAACGTCATTTCGCTGAAAGAGCCGAATTCGTTCTCGATGCGGCAGAATGCAGTAGTGTGGATATGCCCGGCGAGCACTATGGCATGACGGCGCGAAAGCGCCTCGTACAGCTTCGGGCGCAGGGCGTCGCAACATTCCCGTCCGCCCAAACGCCAACGGCAGCTGCGCGAATCCGGCGTGACGAAAGGCCCGTGGGTGACAAGAAACACATGGCGCGCATCCCCGGATTCCTCTACGGCGTCAATGACGCTCTGGAGGTCTTTCGTCTCGAAATTGCAGAATATCCACTTGTCGCCGCGATAGAAGAAAGAGGAAACGCCGTTTTTGACCGCCAGGTCGTCTGCGTCAAGGCGCATCGTTTCCGCGAACATGAACCACTTGATGAAGGACTTGTACTCCTCTTTTGCGCCCTTGCCGCGAATATCGTGGTTGCCGACAACGGTGAGGAAGGGGAGGGATGGCGGATATGGGTCGCGGATGGTCGATATCGCATCGTCCAGCATCTGGCGATGTGTGGGTGCGTGGTCGCAATCGCCTTGGATGAGGTCGCCCAGCTGGAGGATGAACGCCGTATCGTGTTTCGCGGCGAGAGCGGCACTTGCGGCGACGAGGGAGGGGCAGCGTTCCTGCCACATGTCGCCATTGCGCCGGAACTCTTCATGCTGCACCTTCGCCCATTTGTTGGATTCATCGTAATGGGAGTGGTAGATGCTTTCGGGCGCTTTGTCGAAGTGGGTGTCTCCCAAGACTGCCACGCGGTAGGCGTTGAGGCGGCGTGCGATGTCGCCGGACGAGTCTTCGCCGGGCGCGGACGTCAGCACCGAACGGCATCCGCCAAGCCAAAGTGCGCCGAAAAGCGATGAAACGCCTGCGCAGAAGTCACGTCTTGTCATAACTCTTTTCCCTGTCATAACCTTATCCTCCAGCAGTATTGCCCCTCGGGGCGGATTATCAATGCGACGCCATGCGGCATTCTGGGTTGCCTTTAACCATATTTAAGCAGAACGCGAATATTATCGCACATTGCCGAGTGCTTGTCAAGTGAACGGCGAAGCGAATGCCGGGCTTGCGCATTTGAATAGATGCGGTGTTTTGCGGCGAAGAGGTGCTCCCGTCTCAACCATTTGGCGGCAGTTCGACGACTGCTGCGACAGGGAAGTGGTCGGAGGGGTATACCTTCTTGCCGGGGCGCGGGTCGGCGCGTGTGGTGTATGACTTTACCCGCACATCGGGCGAGACGTAGATATAGTCAATCCTCGGGCCGTAATACTCCCAGCCTTTGTCGCCGCCATCAGGCGAGCCTTTGCGGGCATTGCGCGCTTTGGGGGTCGCTGCGAGCGCTTCGACGGCGGAGACTTCCTGCTCCTTCCATTCCCAGCCGTTGAAAGTGCGCCACGGACCTTCCGGAGGCGTTTCGGTTGCCAAGATGGCGTTTTTCATCACTTTGGCGACGGCTTTCGCCGGCTCTTCGCTCTCGCGGCAGTTGTGGTCGCCCGTCAAAATGACGGGCGTGTTTTTGTCTGCAAGACCTGCGAGGTTTTGCAGGATGAGCTCAAGGCCTTTCTTCCGGGCCAGTGCGCTTATGTGGTCGGTGTGGGTGTTCGCGAAGAGGATTGCCCTTCCTGAGCGTCTATCCGCAAGAAGCGCCCAAGTGCAGACGCGCGGGAATGCCGCGCCCCATCCTTTCGAGCCGGGCGTGTGTGGCGTTTCGGAGAGCCAGAACGTATCGCTCTTGAGAAGCGTGAAACGGTCTTTGCGGTAGTATACGCCAGAAGCCTCGCCAGACACCCTGTCCGCATCGCGGAAGTCGCCCACCATGGCATATTGCGGAAGGGCGTTTGTTATGAAAATGTTTTGCTTCTGGACGGTTTCCTGAAGTCCAAAGACATCGAGATCGAGGGAGCCAAGAAGCGCGACCAGGTCTTCTTTGCGGGCGTCCCAGGCCTTTTCGCTGGAATCCACGGGGCATCTGACGTTGTATGAGCCCACACGCAACGAACGATCTACCGGGCAACCGGCAGTCAAGACCAGTGCGATAAACAGAGAAGACAGTCTTATCTTCATGGCGATATTCTCCTTTTTTCCTCCGATTATCCGAGCGTCATGTCCAGCGTAATCCGCAAGCTCAGGGAGAGAGGAAGCGACCGGCCCTCTCGTGAGTGAACGAGCCTTCGCGATACGGCATGGAACCGTTCACGAAAACGGCTTTCACGCCGTGTGCGAAACTGTGAGGCGAGGTATAGGTGGCGGTATTCGCGAAAGTCGCCTCGTCCCATATCGCGATATCGGCGTAGCAGCCTCGCTTGAGGAGGCCGCGCCCGCGAATGCCGAAACGTTCCGCAGCGGCGGACGTCATGCGCCTCACCGCCTCTTCTCGCGAGAAGCCGAGGCGCCTCAGGCGCCGGAAGAACTCGGGCATCGTGCCGTATGCGCGCGGATGGGGATGGTCTTCGCCAAGCGGACCCCATGGCGCGCGCAGCGACGCATCGGAGCCGGGCAGAATCCAGGGCATCGAATAGATTTTGTCCAGGTTCTCTTCGCTCATGCCGAAGAAGAAGCCGCCTGTGCGGCATTTGTCCTTTTCGAGGATGCGGCATGTCATTTCGCCCGGGCTGACGCCTTCCGCGGCGCAAATCTCGTCCATCATCCTGCCTGAGAAGCGTTTGTTTGAGGCATCCCACGTGCCGCCCACCATCACCTGCGACCAGTCGCGGGAAGACGAATCTATTTCATCGACGATACGCCGGCGCACGGCGGGGTCGGCAAGCCTCTCGCATTCCGCTTTCGCGGCGCCTTCGCCCGCCCAATCTGGGAATACGACATCGAGGTCGGTGCCGGCCGCGCAGAATGGATACCTGTCCGAGCCGAGAAGGAGACCCGAATCCACCGCGCCTTGCATCTTTTCAAGGACGGCGTCTATCTTGTGCCAATTGCGCCTGCCGCTCGTCTTCAGATGGGAAATCTCGGCGCGTATGCCGGTAGCGCGGACAAGTGAGATTACTTCATCTATCGCTTCCAGTATGTTGTCGCCCTCGCTTCGCATGTGGGTGGCGTAGAAGCCGCCTTTCGCGGCGGCCGTCTTCGCAAGGAACTCGACCTCTTCCGGTGTGGAGTACTTGCCAGGCTGGTAGATGAGCCCGGTGGTGAGCCCCCAGGCCCCGGCGTCAAGCGATTCTTCGAGCAGCCTCGCCATGCGGGAAAGCTCTTCTTCCGTGGCGATGCGCCCCTGATAGCCGACGACGGACGAACGCAGGGTGTTGTGCCCGACGAACTGTATCGTATTTATGGCAGGGGGCGTCTTTTCCAGTATGGCGCGGTATTCGGCCATTGAACGCCATGTGAGGCGCTCCCCCAGGATGCTAGCCCAATCTGAAGAAAGCCTCGCTTCGCCATAGCGCGGAGCCACGGAGCCGCCGCATTGTCCGTTGATTTCGGTGGTCACGCCCTGAGAGACCTTGGAGGGAGCGTCTGGCTCAACCACGAGATACGCATCTGAATGCGAATGGCAATCGACGAAGCCGGGGCTTGCAATCTTTCCGCCGGCATCGATTACGCAGGCGAACGCCTCTTCGTTTGCAGGCGAATCGCCCTCGCCCACTTCCGCTATCTTCTCGCCGTCGATGACGACATGCCCCGGAAAGGCGTCTTTGCCGCTTCCGTCCACCACCAATGCGTTTTTGACGAGTGTCATGCCTTTGTCCCCTGGCGCTCTCAGTGCCTCTTTTCCAGTGAGCAATTCTCAAACTTCACGCCTTTGAAGACGTTGATGTGGCGAGAGGGGTCGCTCGCGGTTATCTTCAGGTTTTCGAAGGTGAAGCCGGAAAGATCCATCACGTTCATATCGCCGTTCGTGCGGAAGAACGTGCCGCACTTGACTTCGCAGTTGCGCATGGTCACGCTTTGGGCGTGGCTCTTCACATCCACCCTGTCCCTGCCTTCAAGGTCGGCGAACTGCGCCCAAGGATAGCAGAGGAGGAAATTGGACTTCACGAAGCCGGTGACGTTTTCGACGAGCACGTTCGTGTAGTGCTGGGGGGTATCAGTGCGCATTTTGAGGTTGAGGACGTTGCAGCAGCCTTCGACCTTGCTGTTGCGCATCACGATGTTGTCGGCATTGACGCATTCGCTGCCGAGGGTGAGAGCGGAATGGGTGCCGTGCGATGCGGTGTAGTTCTCTACCAGGATGCGGGCGTTGTCGCCGTTGCCCGGGTTGCGCCGGTAGTCGTTGGCGAAAGCGCCCTTGCCGCCCTTGATGGCGATGCCGTCGTCGTTGTTGGATATCCAGATGTTGCGCACCGCCACATCGCAGCACGCATCGAGATCGATGCCGTCCGTCGAAGGCCCTTTCTTGTCGTCGGGGCTGTGCAGGGCGTAGAAGCGGCAGTTGGTGATCTTGAGCGAGTCGCAGCGGTAGAAGTGTGTGGTCCAGTACATGGAGTTCTGGAAGTTGACGCCGTCCACGCGCACGTTCTTGGAGTTGGATACGTAGAGCACTCTGGCGCGCTGTTCATCCTTGTTGGTGCAGGCGCGGTTCCACTTGCGGCGCTGCCAGAACGCCTTCCATGCACGGAAACCGTTGCCGTCGATTGTTCCCGCGCCGGAGATGGTGAATCCGTCGCAGTGGTCGGCGTTGACGATGGCCGGGTAGTAGAGGCAGGTCTGGCCTTCCATGCGCGTTTCAACGACGGGATAGTCGGCAATATCGTCCGAGCCTAGCAGCACCGCGCCCGGCATGAGGTGGAGGTTCACGCCGGGACGGAAAAAGACGGCGCCGATCTTGAATATGCCGGGCGTGACCACGATGGTGCCGCCGCCTTCCGCGGCGGCTTTGTCGATGAGGTTCTGGAACTCCCTCGTGCGGAGCACGCCCTCGTCCGGGTAGAGTCCGTGCGAGGTAATCTCGTAGAGCTTGCCCGAAAGTTCCACGGCATCGTCCTGGGTGAACCAGTCGTCCATCGTCGTTCCGTCTGGCCATACATCCGCGCCGGCTCTGCCGGAGATGCAGGCCGAAACGATCAGCAAGAGGCAAATCGCGGTGATTTTGTTCGTCATCATTCTTTCCTTCCTTAATTAGGGAGAGCCATTATATCATATTTCGCCGCATCGCGCAAAGCCGTAGCGGCCGCAACCGCCGTCTTTCCGCCCCTAGACAGGTGGCGGGCGATTTTGGTATAATATCGCTCCCTTGTACAGAAAGGAAGAGTTAGATGGCAGATGCAGACCTTGTGACGAGCAGACTTGCGGAATGCGCACAAACCGGCGACTTTGCCGGCGCGGTGCGTTTTATGCGCGAAAACGTAGAGGCGGTTACGCACGAACTGAATGCGGCGGGCGTCAAGGACGCATTGAAGAAGGCTACCAAAGATCGCCTTCTTCTTTCATTTGCGGACGGTGTGGAGTTCGGGGAGCGCCCGATTGCCGAATCTCTGGTGCGGATAGAGAAGCTGATGGCGTTCCAGCCGGGGGCGTTCGTCCTGTCGAAGTCGCTCGAATGGGGTCTCGGGGTGGTCAAGAAGCTCGACTACTTCTATCGTCGCATCACGGTCGACTTCAGGATGAAGAAAGGCCACCAGTTCACGTATGCGGCCGCCGTCGACATGCTCACGATGGCCGATGCAGACCATATCCTCGCAATCCAGCACTCCGATCCCGTCCGTTACGAGACGATGCTAAAGGATCATCCCGGCGAGTTCGTGAAGCAAATGCTCAAGAGTTTTGGTCCCATGGGGGCGCAGAGGCTTGAGGATGTGGCTATCCGGTGCGGCTTCGTGAAAGCGGCGGCATGGAAGGCGTTCTGGGAGAAGGCGCGTTCGGAATTGCGCAAGGACAAGCTCGTCTACATACCTGTGCGCCGTTCCGATCTCATCGAGCTCAAGGCGAGCGAGGAAGACTACGGCGAAAAGTGGCTTTCCGCGTTTGGTCACGAGACAGATCCGAAGCTCATCCTTTCCGGCGTGCGCGAATATGTGGAGAAGAAAGGGAAGAGTGCGGCAGATCCTGCCAACGAGGCGGCTCGCGCCACGATTGGCGACAGGCTCGCGTTCGCAGCCACTGCGGCGATGAGAGTGGACGATGCGCTCTATGCGCGCCTTGCCGCGCTTGTCCGCGAGCTCGGCTTCGTGAACCCCTCGCTCGAGGCGATGCGCGGCTATTTGTGGGACCGCAAGCGCTTCATAAAGGCGGCGGCCACGCTTCCCGCGCGTGAGGTCGGCGCGATGGTGGCTCTTCTTACCGATGGCGACGCAGAGGGGCGCGAGAGGCTCTGCAAGGCGATTCCCGAGCTTTGCTACACTGCCGTGCAGGAAGTCGTGGCCCGCTTTGGCGACGACCCCGCCTCCCGCAAGACGATTTCCGACTTCATGCGCCTCCCGAAGGCGCCTGCCACGCTCACCACGCTTTTCGTGGGCAGCTACGGCAGGTTCAAGGAAAACTGGCCGGAACTGCCGCCCTATATTTCCATTCTGGCGCACGCGATTGCGCTCGGCGAAGGCCGCCAGGGCGGCGAGACGCTCCGTATGCAGAATATAGTGCGCCGTCTCTTTGCCGACAAGAACTGGCTCGGCCAGGTCTTCGCCTGGCTCAATGATGCCGATCGTGCGCTTCTCTTCGAGCGCTTCCAGGCCTCCATCGCCTGGGACCCCTCCACCCACCACACCATTGTCATGCGCATGGTGCATCTGGCGCCGGAGCTCGAAAGCCACGTCATCAAGGTGGAGAAGAAGAAAGACTACGCGCGCATCACATCGCCTCGCAGCTACGCCATGAAGAAGGCGGAGTACCTGAAGCTGATCAACGTGGACATGCCGGAGAACGTCCGCAAGATCGAAGAAGCGAAGGGTTATGGCGACTTGAGCGAAAACGCCGAATACCAGTACGCCAAGGACGAACAGCGCGTTCTCATGCAGAAGCAGAGCCTGATGCAGGCCGACCTTGAAGCGGTGAAGGCGGACGAATTCAAGGCGGGCGGCACCGACGAGGTGGAGCCCGGTGTCACCGTGACCGCCCAGACGCCCGAAGGCGAGAAGACCTACACGATTCTCGGCGAGTGGGATAACGACCTCGAGCTCGGCATCATCTCCTCCCGCACCAAGCTTGCCGCGAACATGCTCGGCAAGAAGGTGGGCGACGAGTTCGAGCTTCCGGGCGAGGGAATGGTGTCGTTCGGCAAGATACTCGCCATCGCGCCTCTCTCGGCGGAGGTGCGTGCATGGATGGCGGTGCCCGCAGGCATGCAGATGTGAGTTTGGCAACACAATAAGCAAGGAGGTGCGAAATGGCAGCTCAGCAAAAGAACAGCGAAGATGCGGCAAAGCCGGCGGCGAAGCCCAACCGCAAGGCGCCGGTCATCATCAAGTCCGTTCCCAAGAAGATGGAACCGATCGACACCGCCAAGGCGGTGGCGTTCGCGATGTCGATAGCCAAAGAGATGAAGCGCAACGCCAAGGAGCAGACCGAAAGGCCCGAGTCTGAGGGAATCAAGCTAACGAAGCGTCCCACATCGCGAGGCAAAGGCGGCGGCGAACACTTCCCCGAGGCCGATCTTGCCGAGTTCCGCAAGAAGCTGCTCATCGCTCGCGAAGAGGCGGCCAACGGCGCAAACGCCATGCGCGCGACCGGCTTCAACGAATCCGAAGACCACGAGGCCGACGGCGGCGACGGCACCAACCAGACCCTGCGTCTCCAGGCGCTCGGACAGATGGGCAACATCAACCGCACCATCCAGCAGATTGAAGAGGCGCTCCACCGCATCGACGACGGCACCTATGGCATCTGCACCGTATGCGGACAGCTGATCCGCAAGCCGAGACTTCTCAACCAGCCGTTCGTGCTCACGTGCATGGAATGCCAGAGCGCGATGGAGAAGGGGCAGGAGATCCACCAGTAAGGCAGGGGCAACCGTGCGCGAGGCTGTGCTGACGATAGCGGCAGTCGCCAATCTTACGCTGATAGACGCGATAGTGAAGCGAATTGCCTCCGCCCTCTTCAGCAAGGGGGCGGTTTCGGCTATTGACGGTTTCTTCAATCTTGCGTATGTCGAGAACCGCGGCTGCGCGTGGGGGATGCTCCAGGGTCAGGCGTGGCCGCTTGCGGCATTCGGCGCCGTCGCGCTGGCGTTCATCGTGTGGAAAAGACGCACCGTTTTCGCGCTCGGCCCGAAACTTGCAAAGAGCCGCAAGGCGAAATGGGCGATGCATGCGGCCGAAGTGCTGCTCTATTCCGGCATACTAGGCAATCTCATCGACCGCGTCGCGCACGGTTATGTGATAGACATGTTCGATTTCCACTGCGGTGCGAGCCATTTCCCATGCTTCAACATGGCAGACTCCTACATCACGGTGAGCGTGGCCATATTGATTGCGTGCTCGCTTTTCGGGGGAGATGCGGAAAAAGCAGAAGCGAAGGCGGCCAAAAAGTGAAGGGAGTTGCGAAATGAAGAGGCAAAAAGGCGAAGTAGAGGCTTTGACGGCGGCGAAAGGCAAAGAACCAGACCAGAAAAGGATCGCCTCGCTCGTAAAAGAACTTCTCCTGGAGCTTGGGGAAGATCCCGGACGCGAGGGGCTGAAGAAGACCCCCGAGCGAGTGGCGAAGTCCCTTACCTACCTCACACGCGGCTACAGGCAGAATGTGAAGGCCGTGGTGAACGGCGCGTATTTCGCAAGCGGCACCAACCACATGGTGATATTGAAGGATATCGAGCTCTATTCCATGTGCGAGCATCACATGCTTCCCTTCTTCGGCAAGGCCGCGATCGGCTATATATCCCGCGGCAAGGTGCTGGGCGTCTCGAAGATAGCGCGAATCGTGGATATGTTCGCGCGCAGGCTCCAGATACAAGAGCGCATGACGGAAGAGATAGCCCAGGCCATAATGGAAGAGTCTGGCGCGGAGGGAGTGGGCGTGGTCATAAAGGCAAAACACCTCTGCATGATGATGAGAGGCGTCGAAAAGCAAAATTCGGAAATGGTCACTTCGGCGGTGCTCGGGTCGTTCCGGTCTGACGCCAAAGTGAGAGAGGAGTTCCTCTCGCTCGTAAAATGATTTATGGTTCCGCCGGCCGCCCGGAATGGAAAAGGAACGGGAGCGCGGCGGAGAAAGGCAAAAAAGGCATAAAATGGCTGACACGGCAAATATAAGGAAGTTTGAAAGCGCTCAGGATTATGTAAAACGCTTCATCGTCCAGGAGGAAATCGACAAGTACCTGCCCGGAGGCAGACATTTCATCGACACCGCCAAGATAGACTCTCTCATCGCCGGCATGGACGCAAATCCCGCCGCCGACCCTGCGAAAGTGCGCGAAATCATCGCAAAGAGCGAAGAGACGTGCGAGACTCTTCTTCCCGAAGAGACGGCCGAGCTCATGAAAGTGACAGACCCCGCGCTTTTCGAGGAAATGCGCGCGGCGGCAGACCGCATCAAGCACAAGGTATACGACAACCGCATCGTGGTGTTCGCGCCTCTTTACATGAGCAATCTGTGCGTGAACGGCTGCAGATACTGCGGCTTCCGCGAAGGGAACGCCCAGCAGAAGCGCAGGGTGCTGACGATGGACGAGCTCAAAGAGGAACTCGACGTGCTCGCCGGGCGCATCGGGCACAAGCGCCTGATCGCGGTGTATGGCGAACATCCCTCCACATCGACGGAATATATCGCCGAGACGATAGAGACGTGCTATGCGCACCAGGTGCCGGCTCCGCGCACCGGGGCGAAGGTCGGAATCCGCCGCGTGAACGTGAACGCCGCCCCGCTGCCCGTCGAAGACTTGAAGGTCTTGAGAAGCGTGGGCATCGGCACATTCCAGGTTTTCCAGGAGACGTACAACCGCAAGCTCTACGAGCAGATGCACCCGGCCTGGAGTGTGAAAGGCAACTACGACTGGCGCACCACGTGTTTCCACCGCTGCATGGAAGCGGGCGTGGACGACGTGGGGCTGGGCGTTCTTTACGGCCTTTGCGATTGGCGATACGAGCTTCTCGCCACAATCATGCATGCGCGCGACCTGGAGAGGTGGTTCAACATCGGCCCGCACACCCTTTCGTTTCCGCGTCTGGAGCCGGCATCCGGCACGAAGGTGCCCGAGGAATCCCCATGGCTCATCGACGACGATACTTTCGCGCGCATTCTCGTGATTGCGCGTCTTTCCGTGCCCTACACCGGCATGATCGTGACGGCGCGCGAAAGTGCCGCGAGCCGCAATCGCGTGCTAGATCATGGCATGACGCAGCTCGACTGCTCTTCCAACATCGCCATCAAAGGTTACAGCGACTTTGCCAACGAGGCGCACCAGGAGAAGGAGCGCCAGCAGTTCATGCTTGGCGACAACCGGTCCATAGACGAAATGGTGCGCTATCTCGCCTCCCGCGGCACGATTACGAGTTTCTGCACGGCGGGCTACCGTTGCGGCCGCACCGGCGGATGCATCATGGACGCCTTGAAGACAGGGCGCGAAGGCAAGTTCTGCAAGATAAACGCCGTGCTCACCTTCCGCGAATGGCTCGACGACTTCGCTTCCGGAGAGACGCGCGCCATAGGCGAGAAGCTTATCGAGAAAGAACTTGCGGGCATCAAGGAGTGGCTGCCCAAGTTCTACCCGACCGTGATGAAACAGTATGAGGCCACCTGCCGCGGCGAAAGGGATCTCTTCTTCTGATGAGAGGAGTCTCACTGGCGAGCGGGAGCGCGGGAAACGCGTATCTTGTCGAATCGTGCGGCAAGCTGCTGCTTATCGACTGCGGCATATCGTGCCGCGAGCTCCTCGCCAGAATGGGGAAGACGGGATTCTCCCCGTGCGACATCGCGGGAGTCCTTTTCACGCACGAGCATACCGACCACTGCAAAGGTGTGGCGAACTTCCACAAGCGCTTCCCGGAGATCGGGCTTTTCGCAAACGCCATGACGGCGGAGGCAATCGGCCTCGAGGGCGATGCGTACATCTTCGAAAACACGCAGCCGTTTGAGGTGGGACCCTTTGCCGTAACGGCGTTTTCCATCCCGCACGATGTCTCGGACCCCGTCGGATTCGTGGTGGAGGCGGAAGGGAAGACGTATTTCCACGCTACGGACGTAGGCTCGCCCCTCGATTCCATAGGCTCACGTCTCGCATGCGCCGATGTAGCCACGCTTGAATCCAACCACGATTATTCCCTTTTGATGCATTCAGACCGGCCGGAGCTTCTCAAAAAGCGCATATCGGGTCCGCGCGGACACCTCTCCAACGACGACTGCGCCGCCCTTGTCTCGCGCTTCGCTTCGCCCAAGCTCAAACTTCTTTCCCTCGCGCACCTTTCTTCGGAATGCAATGAGCCGAAGCTCGCATTGCGCATGGCGCGCGAAGCTCTGGACGATGCAGGGCTCGCGGAAACCGGTTTGCGGGTGCTTTCGCAGAATGCCCCGGGGGAGGTGTGGGAATGCTAGACTTCAAGAACATCAGCGTCCATTATGGACATCAGGACGTCCTTGCCAACGTCTCCTTCCGCGTGAACAAGGGCGACCGCGTGGGCGTGGTGGGTCCGAACGGCAGCGGCAAGAGTACGCTCTTCAAGATAGTTTTGGGCGAAATCGGCACGGATACGGGCGAACTTGTGATAGAGAACTCGCCGCGCATCGGCTGGACGCGCCAGAACCCCGAGCCGGATAGCGAAGGCGAGACTCTTCTCGAATACGCTTTGCGCGGCATTCCGGGACTATCCGAGATGGAAGCGGAAATGGCCGCGCTCGAAGCCGACCTCGCCAATCCGCAGAAGATGCATCGCTACGGCGAATTGCAGGCGAAGTTCGAACATCTGGGCGGCTACGACATCGAAACGCGCGTCAAGATCGCGCTCGGCGGCCTCGGCTTCACGGTGGAGGAGTTTGCCAAACCCTTCAAGTCGTTCTCCGGCGGCTGGCGCATGAGGGCGGAACTTTCGCGCGTTCTCGCCTCCAAGCCGGATCTCCTCCTTCTGGACGAACCGAGCAACTACCTGGATCTCCCGGCCGTGGAGTGGCTGCAGAAGTTCCTCAAGGGATACGACGGCACCCTCATGCTCATTTCGCACGACAGGTTTCTCCTGCGCACCCTTACCTCTATTATAGTGGAAGTGGACGCCAACACCGTCACGCGCTATGAAGGCAATCTCGACTACTATCTCGAAGAGCGCGAGGTGCGCTACCGCCATCTCGTGCAGGCCAAAGAGAACCAGGACCACCATCGTGAGCAGCTTCAGCGGTTCGTTGACCGCTTCCGCGCCCAGGCCACGAAGGCTGCGCAGGCGCAGAGCCGCCAGAAACTTATCGACAAACTTGACGAAGAGCGCATCGTCCTTCCCAAGCGCCATATCCATTCCGGATGCCTGCGCCTGGCCGAACCCCCGCCAAGCGGCATAGAGATGTTCCGTTGCGAGAATCTCGCATTCTCCTACGACGGCAAACGCAACGTCCTGGACGGCATCACTTTCAAGATAGACCGCGGCGACAAGGTGGCTCTTATCGGCTACAACGGTCTCGGCAAGACCACACTCATGCGGATAATAGCGGGAACCCGCCAGCCTACTGGCGGCAAGGCGGTGCTCGGGCACAACGTCGTGCCGGGCTACCTTTCCCAGGAGTTCGCAGAGACCATTCCGCCGGACGTATCGGTGTATCGCAACGCGAAGAACGCGTGGGACGCAGCAGGCGGCGGCCCGGAGAAGAACTTCCGCAACCAGCTCGGCGCCTTCGGCTTCGACGAAAACGACATCGAAAAGCCTGCAGGCGTCCTTTCCGGCGGCGAGAAGATTCGCCTCGCTTTTCTGCGCCTCTTTCTCACCGCGCCCAACTTCCTTCTCCTGGACGAACCCACGACCCACCTCGACCTCGACGGCAGGCGCATGCTGCAGGATGTCTTGAAGCAATACAAGGGCACCATCCTGCTCGTTTCGCACGACATAGAGTTCGTGCGCGCCGTGGCGACAAGCGTCATCGAGATTACGCGCGAGGGCATCTCCCAGTATCCGGGCGGCTACGACTACTACCAGCAGAAGAAGGCCGAGCGCGAGGCGCAAAGGCAACAATCCGTCTCCAAAGGCGCGGAAAAGGAAAAGGCCTCCCCCGCGCCGGGTCAGGCCGTCACCTCGAAGGAACTTCGCAAGGCGAGGGCAGAGGCACGCGCTAAAATCGCCCCAAAGGTGAAGGAACTCAAAAAACGCGTGGAGACGGCCGAAAAGAAGCTTGAGGAACTCCAGAAAGACCTGGACGATACGAGCGCCATCCTCTTCAACCCCACTCCCGATACCGACTTCGCCGAAGCCAACCGCAAGGTGCGCACAATCCAGGCCGAGATGGATCGCTGGACGGCGGAGTGGGAGGAAGCGGCAACGGAGCTCGAGGAGCTCACGTCCCAATCGTGAGGCGGCAATGGCCATAGTCCTGGAATCAGAACGCAAGACGAAAAAGGCGAGGCTCTTCCTCGGCCTCATATACGCCATCCTCACCCTTGGGGCCGTAACGATGGTGTATCCTTTCGCGGTGATGATTTCCTCCAGCCTTTCTTCCGCCTACGACTATCAGCGGCACGATGTGGCCGCACGCTCGCTTTTTTCCCGCGGTGACAGGTTCCTGAGGCAGGTGGAGACTTGTTTCGCACGCTTCCCGCGCGAAGTATACCCCGACGCGCCAGAAAGCTGGACCAGCTGGAGCCAAGTGGCGCAGGATGCCAAAGCCGCCGCAAGATTCGCCGAAAGGGAGCTCGCCCCGTATGCCGATGCCGGCTTTCTCGCCTCGGCGCGCAAACGCGCCGACGCATTCCTCGCAAAACTGGCCCGCGACAAATCCCGCCCCACTTCCTGCCGCTTCGATGCAAGAGACGTCGCGCCTTTCGTCGAAGCCAAATACGGCACGGTGGCTGCGCTCAACGCCGCCTGGCCCGTGCCGCACCGTTCGTTCTTCGACGTCTCCTTCTCTTCGGAATCGAAACGCGACCCGAGGGATGTCGCCAAGGCCGAGGCTTCCGGCAAGGCCGACCCCAAACTCATGACTTGGATCGAGCTCAAGCGCTGGTATCTTGACCAGGCGATAAAAAACGGCGACCATGTCTGCCGCGTCATGCCCTACCCGATAGGAAATGAAGAGGCGAAAGAGATAAGAAACGCCCTTGCCGTCCAGTTTATCGACCACGGCTGGCGGGATTTCTTTACCGGCGCCTTCGCCAACTACCGCCTTGTCGGCCAGTACCTCTTTCTGAGGGGCAGAGCGTTCGTGAATACGATAATCCTCGTCATACTTTCCGTCCTGGCCTCGCTCACCGTGAACCCGATCGCCGCTTATGCCCTGTCTCGTTTCCGGATGCGCTCCACGGAAAAGATAATCCTTTTCCTCCTCGCGACAATGGCGTTCCCGGCGGCTGTGACCGCGATACCCGGCTTTTTGCTGATACGCGACCTCGGGCTTCTCAACACTTTTGCCGCACTGGTCCTCCCCGGTGTCGCCAGCGGAATGTCCATTTTCATCCTAAAAGGGTTCTTCGACGCCTTGCCGCAGGAACTCTACGAGGCCGCGACAATCGACGGCGCGAGCGAGTGGACCGTCTTTACACGCATCACCCTCCCCATGACAACACCTATCTTGGCGGTAAATGCGCTAAACTCGTTCATTCATGCGTATTCTTCGTGGGAATGGGCGTTCCTCGTCTGCCAGAAG
>DFGM01000163.1:30972-31165 GCA_002371755.1 Verrucomicrobia bacterium UBA3750
GCGGTGTGGATGTACCAGATGTCTCAGACTTTTGCACACCAGCCGTGGTGCGTAATGGCCGGGTTTGTGCTTGTTTCGCTGCCCACGGCAATAGTCTTTCTCCTATGCCAGCGCGTCATTCTGCGCGGCATCGTGCTCCCCTCGATGAAGTAGCCCCGGCCAACGCCGTCAAATGGCGGAGAGAGAGGGATTC
>DFGM01000163.1:31261-33906 GCA_002371755.1 Verrucomicrobia bacterium UBA3750
ATCGACCACTCCGCCATCTCTCCAAGTCGGCGCGTATTATACCATATTCCGCGCCGCCGCGCAAATGGAGTCTCCTCACTCCGCCATAAACTTGATTCGACCCTTTGGCATGAGCCAGCGGTTTTCCTTCTCGCTCCAATACTTCAGCTCCTCGAAGCCGACATTGAACCCTATCTCGGCGGATTCCCCCGGGGCCAGCCATACGCTCTCGAATGCGACGAGTTCCTTCTCGGGCATCTCCACGTCGTCCTGCGGCGGCTTGGACGCAAAGAGCAGGACAGCCCGGCGCCCGGCCATAGTGCCGGTGTTGGCGACACGAACCTTGCAGTCGAATGCATCCGATTGCAGTCGATTGCAGTCGACAAGCGATGTCACCCACTTCGTGTAAGACAGACCGTGGCTGAAGGGATAGCGCGGCTCGATGCCGAACTTGTCAAAAGCGCGGTAGCCTACCCAGATGCCGTCCAGATATTCCTGCCAGGGCTCGCCCATAAGGTGCCTGCCCTGCTTCACAGGCGGCTTCGGCCACACTCCCGGATAGCTCTTCTCCCCAAGACGCATTGAATACCAATCGTCCAGCTCCTTGCCGTATGTGTAGGGGAGCCGCCCGGAAGGATTCACCTCGCCCTTGACCATCCGCGCGACAACCTCGCCGCCAAACTCTCCCCCGTACCACATGGCGAATATCGCCCTCGCGCTTTTGTGCCACTTTTCCACGCTGAGCGGCGCGCCTCCGTTCAGCAGAACGACGATGTTGGGATTCGCCTTGGCGGTTTCAAGTATCTCGTCCTCCTGCGTTTTGACGCCGAACTTGCGCAAAAAGATGTCCGGCTTGTCCCCCGGCACGAGATGCCCCCAACCGATGAACTCCTTGTCGTATTCATGGTCTATGCCACCGCAATAGACGACGATATCGGCCCTCTCCACCGCGCCTTCGCCCGTGAAGACGTTCTCGGCGCCGAAAACGGTTCTGAATCCTTCGAGCGGCGTGATTTCCCGCGCCGCCTTCACCGCGCCGGAGCCTCCGTGCCGCCTGAGGTTGGCATCCGTTTCGCTCATCGCGTGCCTGACGTCCGCGTATGGTCCGATGACGGCGACGGTCCTCCCCTTGAACGGCAGCAATCCGTCATTCTTCAGCATGACGAAACTCTCCTCCGCCGCGCGGCGGGCGAGAGCCTGATGCTCCTCCGACCTGAACGCCTTTTCGCACTTTGCCTGAAGCGCGCTGTCGGCCTCGCTTCCCTCGTCGAACGCGCCGACACGGAAGTAGAGCCTAAGAGCACGGCGCACCGACTCGTCAAACCGCGCCCGGTCTATCTTGCCCTCGGCGAGCAGTTTCAGTTCCGCCCTGTCGCGCCTTGGGTTCTCCTTAGTCGACGATTCAATGCTTGTTCCGCCGTTTATCGCCTCCGGCATCCCATGGACGCCGCCCCAGTCGGGAACGAGCGCGCCTGTCGCGCCGTATTCCTTGAGGAGGATATCGTTCAGCTCGGCGTTGTGGCTCGTCCATTTGCCGCGATACTTGTTGTAGCTGGACATGAACGCCCACGGGTCGGATTTCCTTGCGGCTATCTCGAACGGGCGGATATAAATCTCGCGGGCCGCGCGGTCGGAACACCCCACATCGATAATGGTCCGGTCGCTCTCCTGGTCGTTGAAGCAGTAGTGCTTCATGCAGGGCGCGACTTTGACAGACTGCAAACCTTCGATCCACGCGGCGGCAGTCTCTCCTGCAAGGCGCGGATCTTCGCCGAAATACTCGAAATTGCGTCCTCCGAGCGGAGTGCGCGCGATGTTCGCACCGGGGCCGAGCAGCATCCGCGCCGTGCCGTTGGAGTCCAGCCCGTGCGGGAACGCCGCACGCGTCTCCTCGCCCATGGCGCGGCCGATTTCCTTCGCAAGGACCTTGTCGAACGCCGCCGCGTATGCGATTGGCGAGGGGAAGTAGGTTATGCCGGGACGATCCTCGGCTCGCACTCCGCCACCCGCGTCTGGCGTCCTGAATGTCGCGAGGCCGATGCGCGGAATGTGCCCGGCCGTCATGCCCGTCGTGAAATGGATGAGATGCACCTTCTCCTCGTCCGTCAAACGCGGCAGAAGATCGTCGATACGCGCCTCGACATCGAGCGATGCATCCCGGTACGGCGCGTTCGCAGGTGGCGGCACTCCGAAGTCTATTGCCTCCGCGACCTTCTCGGCATCGCTCGCATAGCCGGGATTGTCCGCTGGCGCGGCGGCTTCGTCGCAATATGCAACCGTGGGATTGCAGAAACATGCAAATATGCAACCAGCCAATGCCGACAGGGTGTGCTTCATTCTTTTATATCCCTTCCTTGCTTGGACTCGAAAACCGATTTCCATATAGCATAGCACATCCGGCGGTGCTGCGCAATAGCATCCCGGGCCAGCCTTTGCCGACGCAACAATGCCGGGAATCTGCACAAACGTTTCTACCGCGAGCGCGGGGCTTTGCGCTGATTTCAGCGATTGTCATTTCCCTTTGCCGGCCCCGAGACCTTCCGCCAAGACCTGCTTGCGCGGATTATCGACGGAGGGTGCGAGGTGCTGCGCGTCCGGGCCTTCATGCTCCACGCTCCATACTTTCGACTCGCGGAACGCATGGTACGTCCAGTCCCAGCCGTATT
>DFGM01000163.1:33953-40488 GCA_002371755.1 Verrucomicrobia bacterium UBA3750
CAGTCCCAGCCGTATTCCTCGAAGATGTCGATACAGTCGCGCAAATAGTCCGCAGCGCCATCAGCCCATGCGGCAGCCGAAAACTCGCCGGCATATATTCTTGCGCCGTGCCTGAGCTGGAAGTCGCGCACATTCTGAAGTTGACGCCGCAGAAACTCCTTGTTCCAGCCTTTCCCGGCGTCAGGGTAGCTCGCAGCCTGCGGATATTTGCCCAGGACCCGCTGGTGCGTGAACTCCATAGGTTTGTACATGTGCACCTGATAGATCACGTCCGCATCGGGAATCGGCTTCATGGCGACAAACCAATACGGGGCGCACCATCCGTTCGACTCGATGATGACAGGCGTGTGCGCATCCTCTTCGCGAATGGCTTGCGCCGTGCGCCGCTGCAGAGCAAGGCAATCTTGTCCTGGCGCGGTTTTCCGGTCCTGGCTCGGTTCGTTTATGAGGTCGTAGCCGTAGATGCCGTCGCGCCCCTTGAAACGTCGCGCGATTCGTCGCCACATATCGACAAAATGGTCGGCGTATTTCCGGTCGTAGAACATGTTCATGTCGCCCGTCCCGTCGCGTCCGCCCGGCGGCACATGGACGTCCAGCACGACTTTCATCCCGTATTTCGCAGCCATCGGCAAGACGAACTTGTCGAAATGTTCGAGTTTTCCGTCCAGCCAGCGGTCGTATTCGTCGATATCGCGGTTTCCGTTCGTTTCGCCCCAACCGCGAATCATCTGGTATCTCAGCAGCGTCGCACCCCACTCGTGCAATGTCCGGAAGTCATCCTCGGTCATTTCGCGCGAAGGCGACATCACGCCTCGCAGCTGCGGCAGGTTCCGCACACGTTCCGTATAGCGGCAAAGGTTCGTCTCGACCGTCGGGAAGCATGTGGTCCTGAGGCACGTCGCCCCGAACGGCACAAGCTCGACCATTTCGCGCACCGCCCCTGAATCCGGCGCGACTGCGGCGCCGGATGGAACCGGCGTGTGAACGCCATCCCTTCTTTCCGGCGGATAGGCGGCGGAGGCGCGGACCATCGGCACGGAAAGCCGCACTGGCGGATTCTGCCACGGATGGCAGGGCATCGCCTCACGGCTGACGCGAATCCCGGACGGAGCCAAATCATGCGGCAGCGCATATGCGACCGGCTCCTTCTCGCACTCGGCGGCAAGCCACGGCCAGTTCTCCGGCTGCGGCGGCGCGTTATCCTCTCCCCAGCCCGGCTTCGGACGCTGCACACGCTTCCACTTCTCTGCGACAGGCTGCGCAAACACGAGCGCACCCCATTCGACAGTTTTCAGCGGCGTTTTGGCGAAGTCGCGGTCGCGCACGGTGCGGACTACGGGCCGCCAGCCGAAATCCACCACAATCGTCTCATCCGCTTTCCAAGGCCCCGCAACGGTCACCACACCGTTCGACTCGGCGGTTTGGCACGGCTTGCCGCCGCGCATTATGCGAAGGCCCTCCGCCCAAGCCGGACGGCGCAATCGCAAGGCACCGTTCCAGCCATCGGCCAGGACGCGCAACATCACCCGCTTGCCGAACGGATAGTCCGTCTCGCTCGTCACCCGCACATCCCGACCGTCGATCTTCGTTCTCACCTCATACGGTCCATAGTTCATTACGCGCAAGTCTCTTCCCTCCCTGAATACGGCGTTCAGCACATACAGCGGGTAGAGGCGGATGGAGTTCGCAGGACAGCACGCAGGATTCATGTTCGGCGCATAGGCGTGGAAGAACGGCTCCGGCCCCCACCGCGAGGAAACGAGCGTGGCGTACCACTGGTTCGGGGACGTCATGTAGCCGATCGTCCGTTCGTCCTTGGCGCGAGCGCCCTGCGCGGCATTGAAAACCATGCGCTCGACCGCATCCGCGTAGCCCGTCTCGCCGGTCAGCGAGGCGAACCATGCAAAGAGCTCCTGATAATAGATGTAGTCGCAGTATTCGGTTTCGCCCACGCACGACGGCGCGGCAGTCCACTCCCCGTCTGCGCATGGCGCGTATGTAGCTTGCCAGCCTACGCCGTCGTGGAAATCCCGGTACGCCTTGATCGCAGCATCAAGATGCTTTCGCTTGCCGGAGGCGAACGCCAATGCGGCCGGCAGCTTGTTCCGCGCCGCGATGGCGGCGACGTGGTAGGCGTGGTTCGTGAGCGGGAACGTCGTGAATGTCGCATCGTTCTTGTGTCCGGGCTTGTCGAGCCAGGCGGCATATTCCTCGCAGAAGTCCAGGAGCCGCTTGTCGCCCGTCATCTGGTATACGACGCACGCTGGTTCGATGATTGTTGGCCCGGCGTAGTCCGTCTTCTTCTCGCCGCTCCAGTTCCTGACGAACCACAGAAGTCCGCGATGCACTGCGTCGAGAATCGCCTTGTCGCCCGTGCGGCAGTATTCCAGCAGCATTGCGTTGTAGAAAAAGTGGCAGCCCCAGGCGTTGAAATCCTCCTGCCGGTCGTCGCCGGGGCGGTAGGCGCCGAGATAGCCGTCCGGCTCCTGCAGCGACATCGCGGCGCGGATGCGGGAGGCGGCTTTTTCGATGAGCGCATCATCGCCAAGCGTGTATGCAAGCAGCGCGGAGCCGAGGGTGTACTCTGCGCCCATTTCGGCGCACCAGCCAACCAGCCCGCGCGCACCGTTTGCGGGGTCGAAGTCGCGCGTAACATACGGCTTCGCCATCTGGTCGGGCTCTATCTCGCCCAAATGGCCGCCCATGCCGGAAAGCGACAGTTCAAGCTGACTCCGCAGCCAGCCTCTCGCGACAATCTCGCCCGGCTTCAGCGGTTCCAGCACTCGCTGCACATCTTCTCCACGGGACGCTGTCGAGGCAGCGAAAACCAGAGACGCCACAGAGGCCATAATAACTCTTTTCGTCATTGCAACCCATACCTTTCTTGATTAAAGATTAAACCACGACAACCGGGAACAGCTCCTTGTCGCCATTTGACGAAAGCGCGACTACCGTCGTCTCGCCCGGTTTCTTTGCCATCAATGTTCCATCCTGCGAAATCTCCGCGACATCATTGAAGTAGTCCGCGAAATAGTCGTACTTCCTCTGTGGATTAGGGCGCATCTCGACGCGCTCCGAGTCGTAGCATCCCCAGGAAACCGCGCCGCAAAAGACTGACGCGGAGAACTGCATCTTCTCGCCGGCCTTTACCGTCTTTCTCCCGATATGAAGCGCACGGTCGCCACCGCCGCCAAAACGCGTAAACCTGATCAGCCCCGCTTTCAAGTCGAACTGCACGGCATCAAACGTCTGTTCGCAAACCGTCCCGCGCTTCTTCTCGGGCAGATTCGGGCACCAGGGTTTTGAACCGTTGATGTAGTCGCGGTAAGCCGCGTCGCAAGGCTCGGTGACGTGCCAGATTCTGCTTGTCTGCGACTGCCTTTCAGCATGTTGATGTCCTGTAATATCAAGCAGAATCCAGCCGTTTGCGCCCGAGTAGTCGAACTCCCGGCCAAAGACCGAGACTTTGCGCCGCCCCTGAAACGCCTCGAGCACTTCGCGCCACGGCGCAAAGATGCGCTTCCCGTCAGGATTGGCAGCGACGCCGCATACGGGTATGTGGTGCATGACAACCACCCCCCACCCTGACGGAATCCCGCTCAGGGCATGTTCTGCAAGCCACAAAACCTGCCTTTCGTGCATTCCGTACTCGACCGCCCAGAAAGACCGGGACGTGGCAATCCTGTCCGTCGTATCGGCCACGATGTACCGCATCTTCGTTTCAGGGAAGTCGATATAGTAGTAGCAGGCCTCCGGATCCTCCTTGTTCGTCACGGCGTGGACCGAGACAGCCTTCGTGTCCATCAATACGTCATGCGCCTCTCTGCCGGAATACGTAAAGCCGTCATTCACCGTCGGGGCGCTGCGGATCGTGAAGTCGTGGTTGCCCTTTGCAGGGTAGAAGTCGCCGCCAGCGCCTTCTATCGGCGCGACCCAATCGTCGAGATAGCTCTTGATCGAGGCGTCAAGCGACGCCTTGGCGCCAAACGCCTCGGGCATGTCGCCGCCGCACAGAACCTTCTTTACGGGAGTTTCCCGCACGAGCTTTGCGAGTATGCGTCCGGACATGCCGGCGTTGGACGGTATGTGAAGATCGGTGATGAACCAGAAGCCGTCCGCGCAAGTCCTGGCATTGCGGCGAACCTTCTTTACGGTACTCGCAAGCATATCGCCGTAGTATGCCGGCAACCCTTCGTCTACAGCCCACAGCCGCCAGTCTACAGCGGTCATCACCGCACCGGCAAATCCCAGCTTCAGGAAGTCTCGCCTTGAAATAGGCGCAACTTCTCCCGGTTTCGCGGATGCAATGGTGCGATCGCTGTTCATCGGTTTTACCGGACAATGATGAGAAGACCGCGTTGCGGCTTGCTGCGCTGAGACATGAAATCAGCAGGCTCAAGGGCGCGCCCCGTGACCTTGATATCGTCCAACTGGCCGACAAACTTGTAGGACGAGCCATTGCGGGCTCCAATGAAAAGCCGGCCTGCACGAAGCCGTGCAGGGCTCGTATTGGAAGAGTAGCGTGTCGCAACCTGGACTCCATCGCGGTAGAGCCGCACAATATCAGCCGTTGTCGAGTCCCAGTCAAAGACGATGGCATAGTGGTGCCACTTGCCGTCCGCAGTGGACCAGCCCTGCACGAGGTTGTGCGTCCGCATCATCTGGAACCCTGCGTATTCGCTTGCCGCCGCATAGAATGCACCGGGGTTGCTCAGAGCATTTGCGGATGTCTCCATCACCATGCCCACGTCGGACATTTCGGTTTTCATGAACCATTCAACCGTCATGGATTCGTATGGATAGAGCGGAAGAGGTGCGAGCGTCGCAAATCCATTCTGCGAACCATCGAATAAAGCCGCTCCATCGTCATCGTTCACGGTGACGCCGCTCCCCGTAAGCGCGTTGCCGTTGCCGGTTGCATCGTCAAGCATGTTTGCCGCCTTTTCGAACGGCCAATAGGCAATTATGTCATCCAACGCCCCGGTGCGTGTGCGGAGGAACTGACCTGGGGCGAGTGCGGCGGCCGTCACGCGAATGTCGTCGATGTCGGCGTTCAGAAAGAACTGGCTATTCTTGCGCGAGCCGATGTAAAGATAGTTGTCGCGCAGTAAAGCGGAGGAGTTTCGGGCGTTTCCCTCATAGTCGCCCATGCGGACGCCATCTACATAGAGGCTGACGCATGTGTCTTTGCCTGTGTTCGCCGAATTCTTGACAAGAGCGACATGATGCCAGCCTGTGTTCACTGTGTTTGCCGGGGAGTTGCCGTAACGGTATCCGTCTTCGAGGCGAAAAAGGCCATTGACCGCACCCACGCCTGCTTCGTTAAGCGAAAAGTAGAATGCGCCGGAATAACTGGTGGCATTTTGGGAAAGTTCCATCACGATGCCGAGGTTATCCGCCCCGGTGTGTTTTTTGACGAAGAACTCAACCGTTGCATCCGTGTATGCGCTCAAGTCGAGCGTGTTCACAGTCCGCACGTCGCTCGCCGTGCCGTTGAAGGAAGCGCATCCATTCACGAACGTCACGCCCTGCGACCCTTGAAGCGTATTGCCATTGCCGCTGGAGTCCGCAAGGGCGTTGCCGTCATCAAACTTCCAGTACGCCCGAACGTCAATGCTTCCGGCAGAACGGGCCTGCAGGAACTGGCTGGTCGAGAGAACGCCCTCGGTGATACGGATATCGTCGATCTTCCCCTTGAAGGGGAACGTTTTTCCGCCGCGAGAACCGATGTATAGACGGTGTGGCTTCAGACAGGAATCGGTCTTGTTTTGAACCTGTGTCGTCTGCTGGACTCCGTCGAGGTAGAGTTGCACCTTGTCCGCAGCCGTCTCGCCAGAAGGATTGACGATGACGGCCACATGGTGCCACTGCCCGTCGCAGATGCTGCCGCCATTGAAATTCACCCCGTTCTTGCCGCTGCCGGAGCCGTTCACCATCACGCCCTCCTTCGCGTAGAGATAGAAGCTGCCCTGCGAACTTGGATTGGTGATATTCGGGCTTGATTCCATGATCATGCCGTCGCAGTCCGCGTCGGCCAGAACGAAGCACTCAATCGTATATGCTTGGTTCTCGCGGAAATCGACATTGTGCCCCGTGATGAACTCTCGGGCAGTCCCATCAAACACCGCCGCTCCGTCCGCAATGGTCACTCCATTGGCATTCACGAGGTCGTTATGCCCCGTATAGTCGAATTCGCCAAGCGAATCCGAACTAAAATCCCAGTGGGAGAGATAATCAACAGCAGAAACCGGCATGGCAAGCATCGCCGCCGCGCCGGTAATTGCGAGTAGTCTTTTCATGGTGTCTTCGCCTTTCGTATTGTGAAATTGCCGTTTGGACAGGATTGGCAGGATTTACATGAAGCCCGGCACTGCGCCTCCGGCTCGGAGGCGGACGCGACCATCGCGGCCGTCGCAAACGCGGCCTGCAACAATAGAGCCTTGACGACCATGCAAAACGCCTGTCTTTCCTGAACGCCGTATATTATAGCAGAACGCGTCAGATTCTTCATCTCCCCAATTTAGGGGGGGGGGGG
>DFGM01000163.1:40532-43738 GCA_002371755.1 Verrucomicrobia bacterium UBA3750
TTAGGGGGGGGGGGGGCTGACTTCTACAAGTCTCCATTGAAATCCCAGCCGAGAATATGGTATAATACGCCCTGTTGACTGTAACAGGAACATAGCCATGCCAACTCGACACGCTTCAATTCTTTCCCGCAATTCATGTGAAGATACGCGGCTATCATCGGATGCTCGTCGACAGGTTTCCGTTTGCAGTTTACTACAAGATTTTCAAAAGCGAGATCGTCGTTTATTCCGTGTTGGACACGCGCACGAACCACGACACAATCAACACCCGGCCCGATTCGCTATAATGCCGCTGTTGATTCAGAGGTGATTCAGAGAAGAGAAGAAAGGACGAAACAAAATGGCGCGCAATACCGCCCTCTACGCGCTTGGATGCGCTCTTGCCTGCGCCACGCTGCACGGCGCGGGCAAACCGCTTGAGATGGCCGGGCAGATAATGATGATCGCCGACACCTCTCCGCGCCGTCTGCACTTGCTCGTGCACGGCGCCCGCGACGGTTATAGCGTGTGGGATCTGACGGAGCCGAAGGCGAAATGCGCAAGCGGCGACATCGTAAGAATACAGGGGTTTCAAGACAAGCCCACAAGCGCCATCCTGCGGGAACAACCGTATCCTGTTGCCAACTACGCCACGAACATAACAGTGCTTTCCGGCGCGGAACTCCCCAAGACGGTCCCGGCGTCCGCGCAGCTGATAGCAAGTCCCGAAGGAATAGGCCGGTTGGTCGAAGCCGGCGGCACGGTCGTCTCCATAGTCAGGGATTCCACAAACGCCGCATGGAACTGGCTCATCATCCAGACCGACACGGGCGAAGTGAGGGCAGCCGCCACCGGACACGACTATCCTTACGGGAAACTGCACGGACTGCTGGATGCCGAAATCCGCATAAGGGGCAGCGTCCATGAATTCGAAGCCTGGCGCAAGTTCCTGGGGAACCATGTCATCCTCTACGGCAAAGACGGAATAGAAGTGACGAAGGTTGCGGGCGACCCCTTTGCCGCGCCGGGGCTTGACGTCCAGACGAGCCACAGACGGCAAGTCTCCGGAACGGTCGTCGGATTGAGCAGCAAGAGAATCTACGTGCGGGACGCGGACGGCCGGTTCATCTCCGTTTCGACATCCGGATTTGGCGACTTGCCCGCCGTCGGCGAAAGCGTGGCCGTCTCGGGTTTCGTGAAGAACGGGCCTCTGGGCATACAGCTCACGGAAGCGGCCGTCCGCTGCGACGGCAAGCCAAAGACGAAGCTTGAACCTGCGGAGGACGTGGACGTCGAGCGCCTCCTCGCCGCATGCCGCGACAACGACATCGTAGATGCGTCGCTCTACGGAAAGCCCGTCAGAATCCTTGGCATCGTCGCGAACTCGACGGAGGACATCGCCATCTCCGGGCGCATAATGCTGGAATGCAGCCGCAAGAACATACTGGTCGATATCGCGCATTTGTCGCAGGATGTCCGCGATACGCTCAAAACCGGCAGCAAGCTGGAGGTGAGCGGGATATGCATACCGGAATTCGACGCGGATGTCACGAACATGGTCTTCCCGGAGTTCAAGGGCCTCATCGTGATTCCGCGCGCGCCGGAAGACATCCGCATTCTGCGCACGCCACCGTGGTGGACTCCGGGGCGGCTTTTCGCGGTGATCGGCGCGCTGCTCGTCGTGCTTGCCTGGATATTCGCGTGGAACCGCATGCTGAACTATCGCGCGGAACGGCGCGGGCGCGAACTCGCGGAAGAGAGGGTCGCCCATGTCACGTCCGATTTGAAGGTGTACGAGCGCACGCGTCTCGCCGTCGAGCTGCACGACTCGCTCTCGCAGAATCTCACCGGCGTATCCCTCGCCATCCGGGCGGCCAACCGTCTTGCCGACACCGATCCGGCTGGGATGCGCCGGCACCTCGGACTTGCGGCGCGGTCGCTCGATTCGTGCCGCGACGAGTTGCGCAACTGCCTCTGGGACCTCCGCAACCGGACGCTGGAGGAGGCGGACATGAACGAGGCCATCCGCCAGACGCTCGCGCCGCACATCGGCGGCACGCGCCTCTCGATACGGTTCAACGTGCCGCGCGAACGGCTCTCCGACAATACGGCGCACGCACTGCTGCGCATCATCCGCGAACTCGTCTCCAACGCAATCCGGCATGGCTGCGCGACGGAAATCAAGGTCGCCGGAGCCATCGAGGACAACCGGCTCTTGTTCTCCGTTGCCGACAATGGATGCGGTTTCAAGCCCGAACGCCGCCCTGGCGCCAAGGACGGACACTTCGGGCTTCAGGGAATACAGGATCGCGTGGATGCGTTCGAGGGCGACTTCACCATCGCCAGCGCGCCGGGCAGCGGCACAAAAGCCACAATATCCATAAAGGTCACCAAATGAAAAGCAAGACAAGGGTTCTCATCGCAGACGACCATACGATAGTGCGGATAGGTCTGGCCGCGCTTCTCAACGCCGAAAACGACATTGAAGTCGTAGGAGAGGCGAAGAACGGCGACATGGCCATCAAAGAGGCGCTGCGGCTCAATCCCGATGTCGTCATCATGGACCTGATGATGCCGATCAAGGACGGCGCAGCCGCGACTGCCGGGATTCGCGAGAAACTGCCGGCGGCCAAGGTGATCATCCTCACGACATTCGGCGCTTCCGACGGCATCGCCCACGCGCTCGAGGCCGGAGCCGCAGGCGCGCTCATGAAAACGGCGGACGACGCATTGATCGTATCGACCGTCAGGGATGTCGTCGCCGGCAAAACCGTCATATCTCCGGACATCAAGCGGCTCATGTCCGACAACCCGCCGGTCCCTGTCCTGAGCGAACGCCAAGCCGAAGTTCTGCAGTCCATCACACGCGGATTGACCAACCGCGACATAGCCAAACAGCTCGGCATACGACAGGACCGCGTGGACGAACACGTAGCCGCCATATTAAAGAAAACCGGCGCGGCCAACCGCGCCGAAGCCGTTGCCATCGCTCTAAGGAAACAACTGCTGAAATTGTGACAACGTCCGGACGAAAATCGCGAGAATCTGCGAATGCTGGCTGAAGCTATCCTTCGCCGTCCTCTCGCTTCCCTTCCCAAGCCCTATCCCGACTTTGTTCGGGATGTCCAGCCGAGGATCCGCCTTTGAGCGGAAAGGCGATGCGCCGCGCCCAGCGCGGAGAGCGCGGCGCGGTTCGCGTCCGTCGCAAGCGCAGCCTGAAAGCCCTG
>DFGM01000119.1 GCA_002371755.1 Verrucomicrobia bacterium UBA3750
GCACGTCGGCCTTGGATTCGTCGCGTATGTCGCTGATGCCGGTGATTTCCTTCTCCTTGACGAGTTCGCTCATGTGCAGGAGCATCTCGCGCTTGTTCACGGCATACGGAATCTCGGTGATGATGATGCGCTCGCGCCCGTTGGCAAGATGCTCTATCTCCGCCTTGCCGCGCACAGTGATCTGACCGCGCCCGAGCTTGTACATGGCCGCGATACCGTTGTGGCCGCAGATTTGCGCGCCGGTGGGGAAGTCGGGCCCTTTGACAAACTGCATGAGATCGTCCACAGTGCAATCGTCGCGATGCTGAACATAGTAGTCGAGTCCGTCGCAAAGCTCGCCCAGGTTGTGTGGCGGGATATTGGTGGCCATGCCCACGGCGATGCCGGAAGAACCGTTTAGCAGGAGGTTGGGGAGCTTTGCCGGGAGCACGGTGGGCTCCTCGGTGGTTTCGTCGTAGTTCGGCATCATGTCGACGGTCTCTTTTTCGAGGTCGCCGAGAAGCTCGTCCGTGACGCGCTGCATGCGCACTTCGGTGTAACGCATTGCGGCGGCGCCGTCTCCATCGATGGAACCGAAGTTGCCGTGGCCATCCACAAGCGGCACGCGCAGACTGAAAGGCTGCGCCATGCGCACGATACACTCGTAGACGGAAGAGTCGCCGTGCGGGTGGTACTTGCCTATCACGTCGCCCACCACGCGGGCGGACTTCAGGTGCTTTGAACTGTAAGTGTTGTTGAGCTTGTGCATCGCATAGAGGCAGCGGCGGTGCACGGGCTTGAGGCCGTCTCTGACGTCAGGAAGCGCACGGCCCACGATCACGCTCATGGAATAGTCGATATAGTCCCTTGAAAGCTCGTCTTCGATTGTGACGTCTTCTAGGATTCCGGCCACCGGTTCGGCCGGCGTCTCCGATATGTCTTTTGTCTCTTCGCTCATGAGTTGATATTATACCATTTTCCCCCCTCCGCGTCCACTGCACCGGGCGAAAGGTATAAGTAAGGGCATGGTATGCTGCGGCGCCCCAGGGGCTCCCCAATGGGCGACTCGAGCGTTCACGCCGTGCGCCGCAAACGGCAAATGGCGGCGATGGATTGATGTTATCTCCGGGATATGGTATAATATATGCTCATAGAATCAAGATGGAAAGCAACGAAGCCAAATCGCAGGACGGAGACCTGTTTTCAGCGGCGGCGGCGCTTGGCGAATGCCGCTTCGGCGTGTCATCGCCGATGAAGTCGCTGACGAAACGACCCCCCGTCGCCCCGTCTCGCCGCATGCGCGCGGACGCTAGGAGGCGTATCTCGCCGCGCATCCGGATTTCGCACACGCCTGCGCTCTTCGTTTCGCCATGCAGCACGGATGGATTGAACAAGAGAAGATGGACATCGCCACAATTCACCACCGCAACAGCGCCCGAAAACTTGGAAATGAGCTGCCAGCTCAGCCAGAGGCGGCGTATTCGGCTCTTGCACCGGTGCCAGAATCGGCAGTTGAAGCGGTCAAGCTCGTGCCATCCGTCTCCGCCGCGAATGAATGATTTTCAAAGCACGTTATAGACTCGTAGACCCGAAAAATGGTATAATACAAGCCGTGATGAAGGAAAGGATGCGAAAATGACAAAGAAAGAGTTTATTAAAAAATTGCGTGAAGCAGTTGTGTCGTTTGCACCTGACATTCAGACTCCGGCTGGCGACTGGGCTGTAAAAGGCTTTATTGACGTCCATCGCATGATTTACACAATCTCTACAGATACCAAAGTCGTCTCGAAAATTGTGGAACTGTATCTTTTCCCGCGAATCATGGCTTTGCCGCGAATGCAAAATTGGAGTTGATATTGGCAAAGGAACAGAATTTCTATCCTGATATGACATTCAGGGATAGGCAGAGGAACTTGTTTGCCGTTGACATCAAGAGTAGTTATAGGCGCGATGTGGAATCCATCGGCGGTATGACGCTTGGTGCGTTTACAGGGTATTTCCGTAACCGCAAAAGCACGAAGAACGTGACATTCCCATATGGCAATTACAAGGCGCATGTGGTTTTGGGGATTATCTACTCGGCAGCGGAAGAAGTGGACGAGGTTAAGATACATCCGCTGGACAATCTTGAAAATATAAGATCGGTTTTAAAGGATTTCCAATTTTTCGTGCAGGAAAAGTGGCGTATCGCAATTGACAGGCCAGGCAGCGGCAACACGAAGAACATTGGCAGTGTCAACAAGGTAGACGATTTGATCAATGGTAAAGGACCGTTCTCAATGTTAGGCGAGAATGTATTCGATGATTATTGGATGAATTATCTTACGAACGACATGGCAAAGAGCGTTGAGCTGCCGGCACCGTACTACAAGAATATCGGCGAATACAAGAAGTTCAGGGGAATCGACAAGTGAACGGAAAAACGCAGAGAGATCTGTTCGGCTATCCGATGTGCAAGTTCCCCTCGACACGCTATCAGGGGAGCAAGCAAAAGTTCATCGGTTGGATATGGGATTGCATCGCGCCGCTTAAGTTTGATACCGTGCTTGATGCTTTCGGCGGGACAGGTTGCTTTGCATACGCCGCCAAACAGCACGGCAAGGCTGTCCAATACAACGACATCCTAGAATTCAATGCCATGATCGGCAAGGCTCTTATTGAGAACCAAGGGGAGACGTTGGACGAATCAGACTTGTCGCGCCTCTTGGATTTTTCGCATCACGAGAGCATTCCGACCTTCATTGCCGATACTTTTCACGACATCTACTATACAGACGAAGAGAACCTGTGGCTCGATCATATTATTTATAATATTCGTTCTATGGAAAATGAGTACAAGCAGGCAATCGCTTACTTTGCCTTGTTTCAAGCCTGTATCACCAAACGTCCTTACAATCTCTTCCACAGAAAGAATCTATATGCTCGTTTCCAGGATGTCAAACGCTCTTTTGGCAACAAGAAGACCTGGGACACTCCCTTTGAGACACATTTCCGAAAGTTTGTGGCCGAAGCGAATCAAGCCGCATTCAACAATGAACGGCCTTGCTTGGCTTCCTGCGCAGACGCCGTCTCGCTGGACGGAAATTATGACTTGGTTTACATTGATACGCCATATATCAGCGATGATGGCAAGGGAACGGATTATGCGGGGTTTTACCATTTTCTCGATGGTATCGTTGATTACGACAACTGGAGGAATGAAATCGACTACTCGTCGCCTCACAAAAGATTGATGGCAAGGCAATCTCCTTGGTCATCGCCATCGGAAATAACAAATGCATTCACGGGTCTATTGCGGCATTACAAAAACTCTACGCTTGCCGTGTCCTATCGCAGTGACGGCATCCCAAGCATAGGTTGGCTTGTGGATACTCTCGCATCGAGCAATAGACATGTCACTATATACGAGAGCGATAGCATGAAATATGTTCTCAGCAACAAGACCACACATGAGATGCTAATAGTTGCTGAATAATGTGCAAAGGTGTTTTTGGCGCAGAACTTGTGCTATGTAAAGCCGCCCGGCGGGGCGCGAGAAATGTGCGGCAATCCGGGCGATCGCATTGATGGGCAACACAACCAGCGAACGGAGAAAACGATGAAATCTTTTGCACGAATCAACTTGCTTTCCGCAGCCTTGGCGAAGGAGGGTGCCTCTTCTTCTCCGAAGTGCGTTGCGCAATGGTGGATGGCAAAGGTGGATGCTCTGTGCAGGGGAATCTTCGTCTCAATCCTCGCGAGTGCGGGGATTGCGGCAGTTGCGCAGGAATGCGCAGACGGATTCTGTCGGCTGCCGACGGCGCAAACCGAGGCGACGTATTCGGTTCTTGCGCCGGCGCCTGAACCGGCAGTAGAGCCGGTCAAGCCGGCGCCGCGGCTAAAGTCTCTTGACGGCAAGACGATCGCGATTGTCGGCGGAAGCTTCATGGCGAACGTGACGCATCCCGAGCTGAAGCGGCTCATCCTCGCCGAATACCCGGCGGCGAAGGTCTATCTCTTGAACGAAATCGGTTCTGCGGGGCCGTATCCGCGTCCGGGCGTGGTGCGGCGGGAGAAGGACGAATTCCAGCGCAAGCTGAAGGAGTTCAAGATCGACGCCGTCATTTCTGGCAATGGCGGCTGCGGACTCTGCACCCCGAAGGAGGCCGGCTCGTGCATCGCCGCAGAAGTGCTGGGGATACCTTCCGTGATGATTGCCGCACCAGGGTTCGTGAAGCAGGCGAAGATCGCGGCATCATCGGCTGGGCTGGAAGCGCTTGCAGTGGCGGAATATCCCGGCGCATTCGCCAGCCACACACGCGAGGAACTCCTCGAAAACACGCGCAAGACGCTGTGGCCGCAGGTCAAAGCGGGGCTAACAAAGGAGACGGTACGCGAAAACACGGCCGCCGCGAACGAAGAGATGAGCGGCACCCTTGCCGAAATCCAGCAGATCTTCCTCGACTCCGGCTGGTCTGACGGCCTGCCAGTCGTTCCTCCAACGGAGAAAGCCGTGGCGGAGTTCCTGCGCTTCACCGACCTGCCGCCGGAACACTCGCTCGGCGCGATTCCGCCTGCCCAGCGCAATGTCACGGTGCGTCATGTGGCCGTGAACGGCGTGATGGCGGGGTGCCCGCCGGAGTTCATGCCGATTCTCCTTGCATTCGTGGAGGCGATGAAGGATGGCGACTTCCGCAGAACGCTTGCCTCCACCCACGCGTGGACGCCATACTGCTGGCTGAACGGACCCGTTGCGCGACAGTTGGGCTTCGACTGCGCCCAGGGCGAAATATCCGAGCCCAAGAACGCCGTCCTGGGCCGCTTCATCAATCTTGCCATGCTGAATCTGGGCGGCTACCGCGTGAAGGAAAACCGCATGGGGACATTCGGCTATCTGATGCCGTGGTGCCTCGCGGAAGACGATGCCGCCGCACTGAAGGTCGGCTGGAAACCATACCATATGCAGCAGGGTTTCGCGCTGAACGACTCCACCGTAACCGCCGCATCATCGATAAACTGGGGCAACAACCTCGTTCCAGCCACCGCTGACGGCGAAAAGATCAAAGACATGATGGCGTGGGACGCGGCGGAGAAGTCTCAGATGGCCGTAAGGAGCGGAATGCCCTGTACATATCGTGCGTTCCTTGTCACTGAAGGCGTGGCGCGCGACCTCGCCAAAGCCTATCCGTCGAAAGCCGCATTGGAGGAGGCGATTGTCAAGTCGGCCCGCATTCCGCTGGGCGAGCGCGCGTTCGCAAACTACTGGGGGAATCCCGGCAGCGCGTTTGATCCTGCGAAACACCCTCTCACCAGTCACGAACGCCGCATCGCATCCGCCGAAAATGCAGAAGTGACGTCCACTCCGCCTTGGCTCGGATGGACAGGGATAGATTCGGTGCCGACGATTCCTGCGATGGAACGCGACAAGAGCGCGATTCTCGTGACGGGCGATCCTGCGCGGAACAAGGAACTCTGCGTGCCGGGAGGCGGCTTTGCGACAATCAAGATCGCCCTTCCCAAAGCATGGGACTCCTTGATGGCAGACCGCGGATACCGTCCGCTCTCCGATTTCATGCTCAACAGCGACATAAAGAGCGACATCCCGGCAGCGAAATCGCGCCGGGTGCCGACGCACTCCGGTGCCAGGGGCGACAGGCCTCAGGGATTGCGCAGCGAATACCCTCGCCGCCAACCGGGACGGCAACGGCGCAATCCGTGAAAACAAGAACGAGTGTGATGTCGAAAGCCTGGCATGGCGGGAGTGTAGGAGCGCATTCGCATTCACCCTTTAGCCGTGCGCAAGCGAATGAATAAATGGCATAATATAAACCACCCAAAGGATTAACGAATTACCATCGTACAGCAAAGAGCCACATGTGCTGGGGGAATTCGTCTGGACAGGATTCGACTATCTCGGCGAACCCGACCCGTGGCGCGGCAAGGCGTTGCCCCAACCTCAGCAGCGGCGACATCCGGCTTGAGGCTGGTGTCGCCTCGATTGCAATCGACTGCTATCGACTGCAATCGACCCATTTAGACTACAATCGAAAGCAATCCTCCAATCATCTCACCTGTCCAATCAAGATTTCGGGGGTCCATTATCAGGAAAAGTGAAAAAAGTTATGAACACCAAGCGTTTCCCGACCCGCCCGAAGGATCTGAGCGACCAATGCCCATCATTCGCAAGACCAATGCCCATCACTCGCAAATCCAATGGGCATTGAATTGGAATCCCATGGGCATTACTTTCCAATCCAATGCCCATTGAATCCGAATCCAATGCCCATTGGTCGCCCGTCCAATGCCCATTGAATTCCCGCCCAATGCCCATGAGGCGACCTCCACCTCGCCGCCGCGGCGGTAGGGCATATCCCCCAGCCGGAGGCTGTCCGCGATGCGGGGGCGTGGTAGGGCGGCGAGA
>DFGM01000107.1:0-967 GCA_002371755.1 Verrucomicrobia bacterium UBA3750
GCAAGATCACCTTCGTGCGCGTCTATTCGGGCACGCTGAAACTTGGCGCCGAGCTCCTCGACTCCACCATCAACCAGGAGCAGCGCATTTCCCGTCTCTTCCGCATGCATGCGAACAAGCAAGAGCCGCTTGATGAAGCGCGCGCTGGCGATATCGTTGCTTGCGTCGGTCTTACCCAGACCCGCACGGGCGACACGCTTTGCGATCCCGACCATCCCATCACGCTCGAGTCGATCGACTTCCCCGCACCCGTCATTTCAGTCGCGGTGAAGCCCAAATCCCGCAGCGACAACGAAAAGCTCGGCGCGGCTCTCCACGCTCTTGCGATGGAAGACCCCACCTTCGTGGTCACGTTCGACCAGGAGACTTCCGAGACGATTATCGCCGGCATGGGCGAGCTCTACCTCGAAGTCATCGTGGACCGTCTGAAACGCGAGTTCAACGTCGATTGCGACGTTGGTGCGCCTCAGGTCGCATACCGCGAAACGATTACCGCGCCTGTCGACCATGAGTACAAGCACGTCAAGCAGTCCGGCGGCCGCGGTCAGTACGCCCATGTGTGCCTGAAGCTCGAGCCTCAGGAGCCCGGCAAGGGCTTCGAGTTCGTCAACGAGGTCAAGGGCGGCGTGATTCCCACCGAATACATCCCCGCCGTCGAAAAGGGCGTCAAGAAGGCGCTTGAATCCGGTCCTCTTGCGGGCTTCCCCGTGGTGGATGTCAAGGCGACGGTGTATTTCGGCTCCTATCACGAAGTCGACTCGAACGAATTCGCGTTCATCACCTGCGCAATGCAGTGCTTCAAGCAGGGCTTCCTCAAGGGCAAGCCGCAGCTTCTGGAGCCTATGATGGATGTGGAAGTGGCGGTGCCCGAGCAGTACATGGGCGCGGCAAACGGCTCTATCAACCAGCGCCGCGGGCGCGTGGAAGGCATGGAAGACCGTGCAGGCGTCAAGCTCATCAAGGCGAC
>DFGM01000107.1:1105-24812 GCA_002371755.1 Verrucomicrobia bacterium UBA3750
ATGATCTTCAAGCAGTACGAGGCGGTTCCCGCTTCTATTGCCAAGACAGTCATCGAGAAGCGCGTCAAAGAAGGCAAGGTCCGTCCTTCATCCGATGACTAAGCAAACCATCTGGACCTAAAAAGAGAAGATTGTCGCGGGCCATTGGTTCTTGAGACCGTGGCCCGCGACGGTATAAAGACCAAGGGGAAACGCAGGAAGAGGATGACCGGACCGAGGATAGCCCCGCATGTGGCGGAATTGCCGAAGAGCGGAATAAGGAAGTTCTTCGATATCGTCGCACAGTCCAAAGACATCATCTCCCTCGGCGTGGGCGAGCCGGATTTCGATACTCCCTGGCACGTCTCGCGCGCCGCCATAACCTGTCTGGAAAACGGCGGCACCCACTATACGAGCAACCTCGGCACCCCGGAACTCAGAAAGGCAATCTGCCGCTATCTCGAGCGACGCTTCGACGCGCATTTCGACTGGTCGAAGGAGGTGCTCGCCACTGTAGGCGTATCCGAGGCAATCGATCTCGCCATCCGCGCATTGTGCTCGCCCGGCGACGAAGTGCTTTACCACGAGCCGTGCTTCGTGAGCTATTCGGCAACGATGCGGCTCGCGCATGCCATCCCCGTAGCGGTGCGCACTACGGCCGCAAACGGCTTCCGGCTCGCCGTGGACGACCTGGAAAAGAGCGTCTCGCCGCGCACAAAGGCCCTGCTTCTCAACTTCCCCTGCAACCCGACCGGCGCCGTCCTCGACCGAAACGAGATGGCCGGCATCCTCGACTTCTGCAAGCGGCATGACATCATCCTCCTCGCGGACGAAGTCTACAGCGAGCTCAACTACACCATTCCCGAAGGACAAGCCGGGGGAAAGCTTCCCTCGTTTTCCGCATTCCCCGAATATCGCGACAGGGTTGTACTTCTGAACGGCTTTTCAAAGTCGTGGGCGATGACGGGGTATCGTCTCGGCTATGCGTGCGGACCCGAGGATATAATAGATGCCATGATGAAGATCCACCAGTACGGCATAATGTCCGCGCCCACGCTTGCGCAGGCGGCCGGCGTGGAAGCGATGGATTTTGGTGACAATGACGTCGCCCGGATGCGCCGCGAATACCGCAAACGCAGGGATTTCCTGCACGCCGCCCTGGTCGATATGGGATTGGAGACGGCTCTTCCGCTGGGCGCGTTCTATATCTTCCCGGACATCCGCTCCACAGGCATGGGCAGCGAGGACTTCGCTATGCGGCTCTTGAAGGAACATGGCGTCGCATGCGTTCCGGGCGGCGCATTCGGTGCTTCCGGCGAAGGCTACGTGCGCATGAGCTACGCAACTTCCCTCGAAAAGATAAGGATTGCCGTTGAAAGACTCCGCGCCATGCTCAAAAGCGTCCGAAACGCTTGAAGGAACGATAAAATCCGTCGTTTTCCACAATGAAGAGAACGGCTACACCGTTCTCAGGGTCGAGCTGCCCGCGAAGGGGCATTACATGGTTTCCAAGCCTGGCGAGGCGATGGTAGTGGGCAAGGCGCGCGCCGTTTGGGAAGGCGAGGAGGTGCGCGCCAAGGGCAATTGGGTGACCGACAAGGAGTATGGCAGGCAGTTCAAGGCCGAGGAAATAGAATGCGTCGCCCCGAAAAGTCTTGTCGGGATAGAGCGTTATCTCGCCTCCGGACTCATCAAAGGCGTAGGCAAGGTGCTCGCCAAGAGGATTGTGAAGACGTTTGGCGAAGATACGCTGAACGTCCTGAACCGCCAGTCGGCACGGCTTTGCGAAGTGCCGAAGCTCGGCCGCGCCAAAATCGAGCAGATCCGCGAGGCGTGGCACAAGAACGAAACGCAGCGCGAAAGCCTCATCTTCGGCCAGACTTACGGCATTTCCATCTCCAGGATGACGAAGATAATGAAGATGTACGGGCCCGACGCCATCGCAATCGTAAAGGCCAACCCGTACCGTCTTTGCCGCGACATATGGGGCATCGGGTTTCTGACGGCGGATAAAATCGCGCTTTCCACAGGCATAGAGAAGGATTCGCCCCTTCGCGCGCGCGCGGCCATTTCCCATACGCTGCAGACCGAGGCTGACGACGCCGGGCACTGTTGGACGTTCGAGAACGACCTCATCCTTCACGCGCACGAGCTTACATCCATCCCCCTGGATGTCCTGGGCGAGGCGCTCAATGCGGAAATCGAAGCCAATGCTGTTGTCGCCGAAGGGAAAGACCTTCCTCGCAAGATATACCTCAAGCACCTCTGGTGGGCGGAAAAGCGCGTCGCCGACAGGGTGAGGGCGATTATGCGCCATCAGGCGAGCTTCCCGGCGATTCGCGAGGAACGCGCGATAGAGTGGTGGGAAGCGAAGGCGGGGTTCGGCCTTGCATCGAAGCAGGCGGAGGCGTTGCGACGGTGCCTGGGGGCGAAGTTTTCCATAATCACCGGCGGCCCGGGCGTAGGCAAGACTACCATAATACGCGCTCTGGCGGATATCTACAGCGCCCGGAAACTTTCTGTCACGCTTGCCGCCCCGACGGGAAGAGCCGCGAAAAGAATGTCGGAGGCTGTCGGCATGCCGGCCCTGACCATTCATCGCCTCCTCAAGTTCAATCCGGTGAAGAACGCCTTTACCTACGACGCCGACAACAGGCTCGAAGGAGACGTCTTCATCTTCGACGAGACCTCGATGATAGACATCCATCTCGCAGCCGACCTCCTTGCCGCCCTTCCCGACCATGCCACCGTAATCTGGGTAGGCGATACCGACCAGCTGCCATCTGTGGGCCCGGGCAGCGTCTTGGGCGACCTCATCGCCTCCAGCGTGGTGCCATGCACGAAACTCGACCAGATCTTCCGCCAGGCCAATACAGGGCTTATCGTCATAAACGCCCATCATGTCAACGCCGGCGAACCGCTTGAGCTGAGGCGAGACGAAAATGCCGACTTCTATTTCGCCCAGGTGCGTGACCCGGCCTTGTGCCTTCAACGCGCCATCGAGTTCATGAAGGAAAGGATACCGCGCAAGTTCGGCCTGGATCCATTGCAGGATGTCCAGGTGCTCGTGCCCATGCGCCGCAACCTCCTTGGCGCCGACAACCTGAACTTCGAATTGCAGAAGGCGCTCAACCCCACAGGGCCGGCCGTGGAGAGAGGCGCCGTGCTTTTCAGAACCGGCGACCGTGTGATGCAGCTCAGGAACAACTACGACAAGGACGTGTTCAACGGCGACATCGGCTTCGTCAAGGCTGTCGACCCCGCCACTCGCTCGCTCATCGTACTCTTTGATGGACGGGCCGTAAGGTACGATGCAGCCGACCTCGACGAACTCGTTCTCGCCTACGCGATGACCATCCACAAATCGCAAGGCTCGGAATACCCCGCCGTCATCGTAATCCTCCACACCCAGCACTACATGATGCTGCAGCGCAACCTCCTCTATACGGCGATAACCCGCGGGAAGCGTCTCGTCTTGCTCATCGGCGTGAATTACGCGATAGACAAAGCGATAGAGACAAACACCGTGCGCGAGCGCCGCACCTCGCTCTCCGACCGCATTGCAGGCTTACTTTGAGCCAGTTGCAAAACCTATTTGTTTGTCTCACGCAAAGTCCGCTAAGTTCGTAAAGTGATTCTAAAAATCAAACTTCGCGCACTTTGCGAACTTGGCGTGAGATCCATTCAGGGGTTTGCAATTACTTCGTTTGAAACACGCCAGCCCCTCCGCCCGGCCAAGCCCAAGCATGCGGCAGAGCCGCCAGGCGAGGCGCATGCGCCTGACCATCCCCAAGTGCCGCGCTCAATATTCGTCGGGCTTTTCGAGGGGCTTGTCGGCGTCTTCGCCGCGCGAAGGCAGGATGGTGATTTCGTGGAAGGCGGCGTTCTGGTAGATTATCACCTTATGCTGCCTCAGCAGCTCCAAAAGCGCGAGAAACGTGACGATTATCTCGCCTTTCGGCGCTTCTTCGCTGAAAAGCGAAGTGAAGGAGACCTGCCCGTCCGCCCGAGTCCGCTCAAGAACGTAATCCATCTTTTCCGGGACTGAGAAGCGCGAGCCCTTGAGTTCCTCGTGCGGCATCTCGTTTGCGCGCTCCAACGCCTCCTGGAAGGCGCTCAAGAGGTCGTAAAGGTCGAGATGCGCAACGGCGGCCAGTGCATCGGAGGCGGTCTTTTCGAACTTCGGGCGCCCGCCGCCGTAGTCGAAGCGGTTTGCGCGCATCGCCTCCATCGCTTCAAGCCGGATTGCGGCATCCTTGAACTTCTTGTATTCGATGAGCTGGCGAACGAGGTCGAGGCGCGGATCGACCCATTCTTCCGTGCCATCTTCGTTGACATTGCGCCTTTCGACGGGAAGGAGCATGCGGGACTTTATCACCATCAATGTGGCGGCCATCACCACGAACTCGCCTGCAATGTCGAGATTGAGAGCGCGCGCATCGTCCAGAAACGCCATGTATTGCGCCGTGATGCGCTCGATAGGGATGTCGTAGATGTCCAGTTCTTCCCGGCGAATAAGGTAGAGAAGCAGGTCGAGGGGGCCCTCGAACACGTCAAGCGTCACCTTGTAATCGTCGGCGAATAGCTGATCTTGCGCCATTTTACAGACCAACCGCGCGGCGAACCTTCTCCATGACCGGGGCGGCAGCCTCACGCGCCCGTCGCGCACCGTCGCGGAGGATGTCCTCGAGCGCGTCGGGCTCTTTGGCGAGTTCTTCGCGTTTCGCCCTGAAGGGATCGAAAAGCCTGTGGTATGCCCCAAGCAGCTCCTTCTTCGCATGGCCGTAGCCATAACCGCCGGCACGAAACTTCTCCGCCATGGCCGAAACCTCTTCTTCGGTCGCGAAAAGTTTGTAGAGCTCGTAAATCGAGTTGCCTTCCGGCTTCTTCGGCGCTTCCATGGGTGTGGAGTCGGTGACTATCCCCATCACCTTCTTCTTTATCGAGCCGGCAGGCTCGAAAAGCTCTATCGTGTTGTGGTAGCTCTTCGACATCTTCTGCCCGTCGGTGCCGGGTATCGTCGCCACCGTCTCGGGTATATACGCATCGGGGAGCTTGAAGATTTCGCCATAGGCGTTGTTGAACTTCTGTGCGAGGTCGCGCGTCACTTCAAGATGCTGCTTCTGATCCTTCCCCACCGGCACGAGGTCGGCATTCATGATGAGAATGTCTGCAGCCATAAGGACGGGGTATGCGAAAAGGCCGTGGGTCGCATCGAACCCGTGAGCCATCTTGTCCTTGTAGCTGTGGCATCTTTCGAGAAGCCCCATCGGGGTAAGGCAGGAAAGATACCATGCAAGCTCCTGCACTTCCGGAACGTCGCTTTGGCGGTACATGAGCGTCTTTGCCGGGTCAAGGCCGCACGCGAGATAGTCTAGAGCCACGTCGCGGGTGGCCTCGCGCAGGGCGGCGCCGTCGCGCACCGTGGTCATTGCATGGAAGTTCGCAATGAACATGAACATCTCCTCGCCCTTCGCCTGAAGGTCGAACATGCTCTTCATCGCGCCGAAATAGTTGCCCCAGTGGAGTTTGCCAGAGGGCTGAATACCTGTCAATATCCTCATAACGGCGCATATTATACCATATTCTGCGGAATGCGGGTAGCGGCCAGTCCGGCCGCCCCACCCATCCCCCCTCTTTTCCTCCACCCTCCCAATCCTCCCCAACATGCCGCGCAAGGCTAACTTTTTGCGCGGCAGACGCTTTCACTCACCCCCAAAATGCTTCATCTTACATTTTTTCGCTTTCCCCCTCTCTCGCCCGCAATCACACAAATCTTGCTAAAATCATCCTTCAAACGGCAAAACCCCTCAATAACCCCATCCCTCGCCCTCGCCACCTCCCATACTCACCCACGCACCATCTCACCCCAAAAATGATATAATTCACCTTTAAAAAATGAGGTACTTTGATGCGATACACGCACTCAAGGGCGGTGTCATAGCCGTCAAGTGTATGGCTTTGCCTTATTTTCTGGGCTTTGGACGCGGGAAGTCGAACAAGCACCACCCCTTCAAGTTTGATGCTGAATCACCTTCCCGTTGTCCTTTTTAATTCAACGTGCCTTTCATATTTCCGAAACTAGGAAAACAACAAAACAAAAGAGAGAGAGCAAAAGATGAAAACACGAACAAAAGACAAAATCATGCGCCTAGCCGCATTGCTTGTCACATCCCTAGCCGGGAGAGATGCGCTTGTCGCGTCCTCTCATCGCGCTTGTCGCGTCCCGCTGCGTGTCCCATCGACGCGTATCCCATTTCTCTCTCGCTTTCCTTTCGTTTCTCGCCATTTTCTCTCACGCGGCGAGGACGCCACATCCCCTATCCCACCCATCCCACTTTATCCCACTATTTTTCAACAAAAACAAACACCAAAAACAACAACCAACAACAAAAACAACAACCATACGGATTGCGGCTTGAATTTTGCGCTTT
The DNA here is from genome assembly GCA_002371755.1 of Verrucomicrobia bacterium UBA3750. GTDB lineage: Bacteria > Verrucomicrobiota > Kiritimatiellia > RFP12 > UBA1067 > UBA1067. The sequence continues at coordinate 7,519 of DFGM01000107.1, forward strand.
GCGCCTGACGCCCCGCGTCTAACTGCAAACTGCAAACTAAAAAACAAGATGAGGTATGACAATGAAAACTGAAACAAAAACAAAGGGTGTCCTTTCGCGCCTATTCTCCCACGCCCCACGCTGGCTCGCACTGGCTGCGGCGGTTTCTCTATGCGCGGATAGCTTGGCAACAGATTATTACACGTATTGGGAAAACACTTTTGAGGATGCTAGCACCGCGACTTCTGGCTGGCAGAAAGGAACTCTTGCCAATGATATTTTTGGTACAGAGGCATTGTCTGGAGACAGCATGGGGAGTTTAAATCTTTCGTCAGGAACGCGAACAGTTGATGGTGTCACATCTCGCTATTTTGACATGTATTTAAGGGCGGTGAACCAGCAGAACTGCAATGGTGCCATATATGTTTTCCCGGAAGAAAGTGGACTTTCTGACGCTTCGGATTATGTGGTATCATTTGATTGGTGGGGCGGATCGGCTCTAGATGGCGGGGATGGAGGTATCGCTATTCTTGCTAAAAATCCAGAAACGCAAGAAATAGGAAATATTTTTGTGGCATGCACCCCCTACAGCGGAAATGTTGTAACGCAAACTGGGAAAATGTATTGGTGGTAAACGGCTGATTCTGAAAACGCTAAAGCCAGTGCTACGGGGAACAGTAATTTTACTCACGCAGGGCGATTGAAAAATCCTTCTGACAATATTTATTGGTTCCACTTTGAAATAAAAGGGTACAGCGGCGATGCTGATACAGACGGCTACTTGAAAATCACTGTAACAAGGCCTTTGGTTGATAATACTACAGTCTTTGAGCAGACGCTCAACTTTGCATATATCTACTCAATATTTGGAAGTGTTTCCCATGGTAGATCAGGGGGTAAATATGAGACCCATTGGGCGTTGGATGATTTGTCTGTAAAGTTGCCTAGGCCAGATGATATTCCTGCGGAGCCGTCAATATCTGTATCTGGAGATGCCGATGATGATTTGAAAATCGTAACGGTTGCACTTGCAGAGGGGGCGGCATCGAGCGTGACATTGTGGTATAAAAAGAGTTCGGATGCCGAATATACGCCAAGCGCGTCTTCATCTATTCAGTTAGAAATGCTGAACTCAGATGTTATTTATGCGTATGCAGAAAATAATGGCAATCTGTCCGATGTGGTGTCGGAGTATGTTGTGGCAGGAAGCATACCGACGCCGACAGGTTCTATAACAGGCGTCGATGGTGCGAGTCGCACCGTGACGTTTGTGTCGGATTACGATATTCAGTACAAGACTTCTGAGAATGACGAATTTGTGGATTCCGCAACAAAAATATTCACTGTGGATGCAAGCACGACTTATTACGTTCGTGCAAAGAAAGTTTCTTCCGTTGTCAACACCGTTACTTTCTATTCAGATGTGCTTACTCTTGCAGTCGAAGCTGGAACATCGGTGAAACTTGCCGCACCTTCGGCATATTATCGTTCCGGCGTGAATTTCGTCACGGTGTATGCTCCTCAGACTTCTGTGGTCGCGTCGCCGACGCCAACCATAAAATACAAGGTGACGTCAAAGACGGGAACATTCGAGAAAGCTACGAGCAATGGCTATGCAACTCTCGATTGCGGAGATGAGGATGGCGCTGTTGTAACTTGCTGGGCGACATGCGATGGCTATGAAGATTCCGATACGTATCAAGTTACGCTGTCCAATCTCAACGCTCACAACTATGCCTGCATATACACGCTTGATTATGCGGCGCTTTTCACCGCAAACACATCTTGGTCACCTGCATATGGCTCCTTGCTTTATGTTGATAGCGGTGAAACTATCCAAAGATGTTATCTTTCCGTTAATGGCGATTCCAGCATAATAAGCGACCCCATTTTCTATAACTATGAGAAAAACAATGCCGGAAATGTAACACAGCGCCATCAGAACGGCACTTGGAACGACATCCATGCCCTTTATACTTATACGACGCAAAAAACTCCAGTTATAACAAAGCTAAAAGATGGTGACATTATAAATGTAATTGCAACCGACGCGAGCGCTTCTACTGGCTTGGCGAACAGCGCTGTCGCTACTTCTTCGGGCTACGACAAGTATTTTGATGTAACGGCACAAGATGTTGATGAAGATGGTTATGGATATGCTATCTTCTCGACCGCACTTAGGCAGAATATATTCGCTATCCGCATCTATCGTCCTGCGGCGGCGTCGTTGGATGGCGTAGGATATGTGACATTCGCGGAGGCATTGACTGCGGCCGGTAATGCAGGCAGCGGCACGATCACGCTGAATGCAAATGTTACAGGCAATGTCGTAATCCCTGCGGCAGGCATTAGCATTATCTGCGGCGACTACAGCATTAACGGCAACGTGACAGGTGCGCGTTTTGTAGGTGTTTCGTATAATTCAACCACAAAAACATACACGAGCAGCACGAATACTGCCGCGACATGGGTGGGCGGTGCAACCGGACGTTGGCTTGATCCATTGAATTGGTCAACTAAGAGCATCCCGACTTGGGATACCGATGTTACAATCGACACGGACTGCACGATTTATATTACTGGGACCGTCTGGGAAGATGATTTCAGCACACGCGATATGTGCAGGGGAATGACCATTGACGCAAATGTAGCGTTGCAAAGCGGTGCTACGCCTGGTTGGTGCTTCCTTGCTCTATATGGCAATGTCACGGGTTCTGGTAAATTGACTCTTACTTGGGTTGGCATAGATGGCTTGTCTAGCCCGACTACGACATTTGGTTGCGATATAAAGATCAACTCTGCATACGACGATTATTATAGTTGCTATCGCGACTCTTGTTTCTTGAATTATGATCGCAACATATCATACGCCATCACAGGAGACATAGAAGTAGGGGAGAATGCAATTTTTAATGCATTCTACAATACGGATATCTCCGGCACTCTGACGCTCGATAATGGAGCATCGGTTTATGCGGGTGAAAATGTTACATTGACGCTCGGCAATATCGTTGTCGCAGATGGAGCGACGGCGAAGGTGAGTAAACACGCGACAGGTGCTTCTTATACTGTCAGTGGCACTGTAAGCGCTGCGACGTCGGCTTATAACGCGAAGGGAACAACATCTGGCGATGTGACGACTTATACTACAACGCTAAGACCTGTTGTCGAACCTGGTGAGGCGGCGACGGCGACGTATGACAGCGAAGAGGCGGCTACGGCTGCGGTAGCAGATGTCGTGGTTGCGGTGCCGGCGGAGGTCGCGGCGGAGCTGTCGGATGAACAGGAGACGGCGTACAAGGCGATGTTCGAGGCGAAGGCCGTGGAAAGCACGACCGAGAGCGGCAAATATGTCGTGACGGTCGATTTCACGGCGGCGGCCGAGGCGGAGATCAAGGCAGCGGAAGATGCAATTTCCGTTGTGGATGGTGCTACGCCGCAGGTGACGGTTACGGCGAAGCCGGGGTTGTACTACTTCGTGAAGGCTGGTGCGGCGGCGGATTCGCTTGCCGTGGACGGCACGGGAACGCTCGCGACGGGCACGACGATTGAACTTACCATGCCGCTTCCTGACAGCGGAGTGAAGTATTACAAGGTTGTGGCATCGCCGACTTCGTCGCTCTAATAGCAACAAAGTGCACAAAGATAGCCACAAAGCGCACAAAGAATACGAAGGATAGTCTCGCACAAAGTCCACAAAGTTCACGAAGTTTAATATCTTCCATAACAAATATCAACTTTGTGGACTTTGTGCGAGCCATTCATAATTCTTCATACATCATCCTTCATTCATAATTCATAATTGATTTCAGGCGGTCTCTCAACGCCGAGTCCTCCCGGAGGTTCTTAATACCTCTTATCTCCGGGAGGGCGTTTTTTTTAATTGTGAGATTGTGAGGTGGTCGATGGCACTGGCGCCGAGCAGGAAGGCGTTCCTGCGAAGGTGTTGTACACTGGCAGCAACGCCGAGGCGGTTGCGGAAGCACTCTCTGCGGCATTGCCGTCCAGCGGTGTGCTGTATTACACCATTGAAGCCAGCGATTCGGCAAAATAACAGTGCATGTTTGCGGGAGGGACGCGCTTGTCGCGACCCTCCCGCCTTCACTAGGCTATTAGTCGACAACTGCCGCACCTCCGCATTGGTGGCAGAGATCGATTTGCTTGTCTATCGCCTATACGGCCTAACGAATGAGGGAATTGCGGTCGTGGGAAGGCGGTAATTACAACTTGTTGGAATAGTTCTCAGATTCATGGAAGAAACGAAGCACACGAACAATCTGTTTATCATAGTCTATCTCGTAAACAAGTATGTATGCCCTCACCAGTGCCTTTCTGTACCCCAATTCCGCCAGTCTGGAATCGGAACAGAGTGGGAATATTTCTGGCGCGGTTTCAAGCGTGTCTGAAATGCGTTCAACCTCATCCAACAAGGCCGATGCTGCGGGTGGATTGGCAAGAACGTTTCCTATGTAATCCGTTATCTGGTCGAGATCGGATTCTGCGCTTTCGGTGATTTCAAGCGTGTACATTGAATTTCGCCCTTTGACTTGCAAGCGCCTTGCGCAATGGTTTTACGCGTCCTGCGGCGATGTCTGACTTGGCTTCTTCAAGTTTGGCGTATATGGCATTGCGCCCTATGGCCTCATCGTAATAGGCCATGCTCATTATGACCATGTCGCCATAGCCGTTTTTCGTTATGAACACCGGCCTCTTCTCGCTATTGCAGAGTTCGGATATCCGATTGGTATCCTTGAGATCTCTTACTGGAACTATTACAGGCATAGTTTCTCCTTTGTTGCGGCTATATTATACCATAATTGAGTCGCGCCGTGTTTGCGAAAGTTGGACAGCGCGTCCGCACGGGAGGGGCATGCCGCTGCGAAGCGATGTCCTCTGAACTCCCGTCGGCGGTTAAGGCGAATCCAATCGCCGAGAAGGTCTTCCATTTTCCCCGCGAATGGATATTCACATTCAATGCTTCGCTAACTTCGCAGAAGCCGTTGACAAAGAGCGTTTACAAGGATTGCGCTCGCATTGGCGGCCGGCAGGGAGCGGCTATTCGCTGATTTCGTTGCCTGCCGCGCGGAGCGCGTCGAGCGCTTTGTCGAAGTCGGCACTTTTGGCAAGTATGTAGTCGGTGTTGAAAGTGGATACCGCGAAGATGCCGATTCCTCTTTCCGCAAGCACTTTCGACAGACGGGCGAGGATTCCGGTCAGCGAGAAGTCAAGCGTGCCTTTTACCCGGATCGCACGCCATCCGTCGCACCTCTCGATAGTGTTTGCCGGGACGATTGCAACAGGACACACGAGCGACCTTTCCTCGTCTGTCGCACCTGTGAACACAAACGGGTGCGACAGATCGACGAGGGAATAGTCCACAACCTTGCAGACCGAGAATTCCGCCTTGATTGTCTCTAGTTTCATGGATGTGCTTAATGTCCTTTCTTTACCTTTACCTGCTTGCCGCATACCACTGGCGAAAACGCATGGTATTATACTACAATATGCCCTTGGTGCGCAAGCGCTCTCTGCCGCCAAAGGATTCCAAACAAAGCGTCGGGCGCGGCTAAGCCATGGCGGACGCATCATTTGGAATCCTTGGTGGCAGACAAACGCGGGGAAATATGCTATAATATGCCGTGAAAATGAAGATAGCGCCTTTCAAGACGTCTGTCATTGTGGCAGTGATTTGCTCCCACGCGCTTTTTGGCGCCGGGGGAGAAGCTTTTTTGCGTGCCCAAAACGTGGCAAAGGGTTTGACTCTTGCAGACAAAGCGCGGCTTTGCGCAAATATAGAAACCGTGGCTAAAGGCGACACGAAAGAGGCTCTGGAGGTAAAGCCGGCCACGATACCGCGACTTGCCAAGGCCGGCATGAAGTCGGATTGGGAATATGATTGCGTCGAGAGTGCATATCTGCCCGCTCCGAGCGCTCTTGCGTCTACGTGGAATATTTCGCTTGCCGCGCAATACGGCAAGGCGCAGGCACAGGAGGCGAAATCGAGAGGCAAGGCCGCCTCGCTCGCCCCATGCGCAAATCTGATGCGGCGCTTCGACGAACCGCATCCCGAAAGGCTGCTTGGGGAAGATTCGTTCTTGGCATCGCGTCTTATCGCGGCTGAAACAAGGGCAATGCAATCCAATGGCGTCGCGGCGTGCGTAAACTATCTCAACATTCCGAGCCGCGAGCATGACCGTGCGCTCAACGAGATATACCTTGCGCCGTTCCGTGCCGCTGTCAAAGACGGCGATGCATATGCAGTGCTTGCCCAGGACGACAGGTATCTCGTCAAAGGCGTGCTGCGCGAGCGCTGGGGGTTCAAGGGAATGGCGGCGTCGAACTGGGGTGAAAGCGCACCTAAGCCGATTGTCGAACGGCTCGCCTTGAGATCGCTCTACACAATGGTCCGCTCCGGAATGCTGGACGGCACAAACGGAGTCGAAGCTGCCGCCGCGCCGCAATTGGACGAGACGGAGATGGAAAGAGTCTCGCTCGCCGTCGCGGAAGAGTCGATTGCGCTTTTGAAGAACGAAGGCGGGAGGTTGCCGTTCGAGCCGCTCGCCCTCGACAATATCCTTATTATAGGAGACATGGCCGACGATGGCGGGAAGGACGAGTTGACGCCGCTTGCAGGGGTAAGGGAATACTTCGCATCCCGCCATGCCAAGCCAGAAATAGAAGTTGCGCCGCTCGCCAAGGGCGATACATGCGCAAAGACCCATCCCATTCCACTTTCCAGGCTCGCGACGACGAACGATACCGGCGCGGCGGCCTGGGAGACGGAATGGTTCGACTACGCCGAGGTGCCCCAGGAAGTCGCAAGCGTCCATGGATGGAGCGAGGCGCCGGGCTATGCGAAAGCATCCCCGCCCCTTGCGCGCGCCGACGCCCCGCTCGCCTTTACTATTCGCTGGACTGCGATCGTGCGTCCTGAAGAGGCGGGTGACTATGTGCTTGCCTGCGACAAGGATGCCGAGAGCATCGTCCGTATCCTGGTGGATGGCGCCATTGCCCTGGAAGGAGTGCGGCCTGGACGTATTGCAAAGGCTGTCCACATGGAAAAGGGCGTCGCCTATGAAATATCAATCGTCTATATCGCGAAGAGCGAGACGGCGCAGCTTTCGTTTGGCTGGCGCACGCCCTCGGAACAGCCAAGAACCGAGGATCTAAAAGCCAAGGCGGAAGCCGCCGACGCCGTCATAGTCTTTGCGCCATCGGGCGAGAAGCGAAGCGACGAGACGGATGCGGCCATGGCGCAAATCCTTTCCTGGCGGACGGAGAACGCCGTGGTCGTGTGCCGAAGCGCCGCCCCTGAGCCATTTGCCTGGATGGATGCGTGCCCGGCGTTCATCCACATGCCGCCGTGCGGCCGTTGGGGCGGAAAGGCGTTGGCAAGAATCCTCTTTGGCGACTGCCCGCCCTCGGGCCGGCTCGCCGTCACGTGGCCAAAGAGCCCAGCCGACGTTCCAGCAGACAAAGACGGCTATTTCACAGGATACCGCTGGCACGACTTTGCGTCCGTTTCCCCGCTCTTCCCTTTTGGGCACGGGCTCGGATACACGGAATTCGACTACGAAATGGAGAGTGCCGAAGTGGCACGCTTTGCGCAGACGGAAGATTGGTTCGTCTCGCTGCCGGTCAAGAACATCGGCAAGCGACCCGGACGCGAGACGGTGCAGATATATGCCACATTCCCCGAGGGAGCCGAAACCATCCGCCCCGTGAAGAAACTTGTCGGCTTTGCGAAAACCCGCCTTTTGGCGCCAGGCGAAGCGGAAACGCTCACCTTGCGAATCTCACCTCGCGATTTGGCGTATTGGGATTCGTTCTCCGGGTCGTTCCGGCTGGACAAGGGCGAATACGGAATCGCGGTGGGAGCTTCCGCTTCCGACATCAAGGGGAAATCGAAGATAACCGTGGGTGAAGACTATGCTTTCAAGGATTGAACTTTACGGCTGGCCGGTGAACGAATGCGGAATCGCCCGCGTCACGAGCGCCCATGGCGACTACTACCATATCGTGTGCAACGAGGCCGAAGGCGAACTCGTGGCGCGCAAGAAGAAAAGCGCGTTTCTCGACCCCGCCGTGCTCAAACCTACGACAGGCGACTTCGTCCGCTTCCGCCACAATGCGCAAGGCGAGAGCATGATAACGGAAGTGCTGCCGCGCAAGTCGTGGTTCGAAAGGCGCGATCCCACCGCGAGGCGCAAGTCGCAAGTGCTCGCCGTGAACTTCGATACGCTCTTTATCATGATGGGCATGGACCTCAATTTCTCCATGCCGCGGCTTGAACGCTACCTCTCGCTTGCCGAAGACATGGGAGATGCCGAAGCCGTCGTAGTGCTAACCAAGGCAGACCTCGCGGGGGATGTGGGAAAGTGGAAGGCGGAGCATGATGCGGTCTTTTCAACAGGCGCGAAGACTCTTGCGATTTCGTCGAAGACTCAATACGGGATGGATGCCGTTCGCGAATACGCTTCTCCCGGGAAGACGCTAGCGTTCATAGGTTCTTCTGGCGTGGGCAAATCATCTCTCCTCAACGCTCTTGCGGGGGAAGAATGGATGGCGACGCAGGAGATACAGGAGTGGAGCGGCAAAGGCCGCCACACGACGACGAGCCGCGAACTCGTCATGCTTCCCAACGGAGCCATGGCGATAGACACTCCCGGCATACGCGAAATCGGCATGGTGGGCGAGATGGATGAAGAGTTCGCCAAAGGAGCGTTTTCACACAGATGGAGAAAGAAATGAGAATGCCAGCAATAGCGTTCGCCGCAGCGATGGCATGGGCGGTATCGGCCCTGCCCGTTTCCGGCGAACAACTTCCCGGCGGATTGGAAATAGAACCCAGGAACGTGTATGTGTGCAGGGATGCTTCGCGCAATGACGCCTGGCACTACAAGTGCTCGCCATCCGGTCACGGCAACATGACGATGCGTTTCGACGTATCGAACCCGCACGACTCGGCCCAGGCGCTTCGCGCGGAAATCCCTTTCTCGAACGGACTTTCCCTTTGGCGGGGAAGGGGAAACAACAATGACTTGACGGTGCATGCGGCAACTATCGTGCCGCCCGGAGGAAAGCTTTCCTGGCGCCTCCCTGTTCCGTTCGTCGGGAGATTGTACGGCGCTTCAGGGGAAAATGCCAAAGTCAAATTCGTCGATGCCGCCGGGCAAGCGTTTCTCGACATTTCCGGATTGAACTACTGGCATCTCTACAACCCGGGTCTGGATAGCGCATGGAAACGGAGAGGCGCAAAAGACGAGGCGGGCAAAGACATCCGCGACTCCCTTGAGGCGCTGCGCCGCTTCTCCCGCGTCAACGCCATCATTACAGACCACGCGCCGGCGATAAAGGAAATGGACACATCATTCCGCGCCGCATTCGCCAAGCTGCTTCTTGATGGCGAGATGGCGGAAGGTGGCGCATGCGTAAACGGGGGCGGCAACGCGAAATGTTCTGCCGTCGGATTCAATTCCTCCTTGAGCTGCATTCTGCCCGATTTCTCGCTTTTCGCGGCGTGGCAGGATCTCAGCATCTTCGACTTAGCCATCTTTACCGCAGAAGATTGGGTGGCGCTGCCTGAAAGTTTCCGCCGGATCTTCATGGACTGGATAGCCTCCGGGGCAAGCGCGGTGTTCCTTGTCGATGCCGGAGCCGGCGAAGGGCTGCCTCCAGAAGGGAACTTCGGGCTGGGCGAAATCAGCCATATGAAGAAGACCGCAATGGATTGGGCGAAAATCGTGCATCTCACCGCATCCTCGATAGAGGCGCAGACGCTATCCGGCGCGAGCGCACGGTTCAATTGCGACGCGCTCGCCAACGAAACCGCGAAACGTCTCCAAGGCTCGGTGCCGCTCTCGCTGATACTCTGCGTGCTTGCCGTATTCGCCATCATCTCCGGTCCGGTGGCGATGGGAGCGCTCGCAAAGAAGAACAAGCGCATCAACATCCTTTGGGTCTTTCCTTTGATATCGGTCGCGTTTTCGGCCGCCGTATGCGCGGCCATAGTCTTCACGACCGGCATCGATCCCGTTCTCCACCAGTTCGCCTATACGCTGTTCGACGAAAAGGCGGGCAGGGCGGTCACGGTGCAGCACGATGTGATAATGGCGCCATTCCCGCTGCGCGGCGAAATAACATATCCCGCCTCGGGCACCGTGTGCTATGACGGCGGAAAGGCAGCGTCCTTTGGAAAGGATGTGGTCTACGACGGCGCGACATTCACGTTCCTGGATGGCTGGACTCCGGCCATGTGGCCAGTTTCGTTCCGCACCGTCACCGTGCGGGATTTGAAGGATGCAGAGTCGCTTCCCGCAGATTCCCTAATCTCGCTTCCCGTGCGCTCGCGCCTCCAGAAGCACACGCTCAGCCACGAAACCGAAAGGAGGGCGGCAGAATGAAACTTGAAGTAAAGCACCTGAGAAAAGAGTTCGGCAAGACCGTGGCGGTGGACGACCTCTCCTTCACCCTGCACGCCGGCGAAATCCTAGGCATGGCAGGACCGAACGGTTCGGGGAAGACCACCACGATGAACATAATCGCCACTCTGGACGAGCCTACCTCGGGCGATGTGCTTATCGACGGAGTATCGGTGCTCGAATACCCCGATGCCGCGCGCCGCGCCATCGGCTTCATGCCTGACTACCTTCCCGGCCAGCCGGACATCTCCGCCCACGAATACATCGACTTCTTCGCCCGCGCCTATGGCTTTACCGGCAAGAACCGCAAGAGGCGCGTAAACGAGATAGAGGAGTTTACGGGAGTTATGCCGATTCGCGACAAGACCCTGGCGGCGCTTTCGCGCGGCATGAAGCAGCGCGTCTCCCTCGCGCGCGCCCTCGTCCACGACCCCGCCATTCTCATCATGGACGAACCGGCCAACGGACTCGATCCCCGTGCGAGAATAGAGTTCAGGGCGTATGCGAAAAAAGTCGCCTCGCTGGGGAAGGCAGTGCTCGTCTCGAGCCACATTCTCGCCGACCTGAACGACATTTGCACGGGCTGCCTGGTGATGGAACTCGGGCGCCTGAAGCGCAGAATCGAAGGCGACCTCAAGAACATCGACCTGGAGAGCGTCTTCATGGAACTTACGAAGGGAGAAGTGCAATGAACCTCAATCCTTTCACACTGAAGGAACTGCGCCAGCTTACACGGGCCAGGACGATTACGCTCTCGCTGGTCCTGTTCCTTTTCATCGGGCTTTTCCTTGCCTATATAGTGCCCGTCATGTCCGGAATAGGGCCTGATACGGGAAGAAGGCTTTTCGCGCTGCTGAACGCAGTCCTGCTCGGCATGTCGGGCATAATACTTCCCTGCAACGTGTACATGCGTCTCAACTCGGAGCGAGGCGGGGCCAAGGCGAATGCAGACTTTACTTTGCATACGCCTCTCCCCGTTTCCGCAGTCGTGGACGGAAAGCTCAGAAGTGCGCTTGCTCTCATGGTGCTTTTCGCCACGGCCACGTTCCCGTTCGCCGTGGTTGCGTATCTGCTGCACGGAATCCCCTTCGATGTCATAGCCATATCCTACGCCTTCACGATAAGCTTCTCTTGCATGTCCGTGCATACGGCGGTGGCGGTGGCATCGCTCAAGCTTCCGAAGATGTCGCGGAACGTCCTCTTCTGCCTGATATTCGCAGGCTCCGCGTTTGCAGCCTTCGTGCTCGGCGTTGGGGCGGTGGATCTCGCCGGGAATATTCCGCTGAAGAACCTCTTGCTCATGGTTCTTGCCGCCCTCACCTTCTGCCTCAACGCCCGCGCATACGCAATCGCCTTCCTTTCGCCGTCTGCAATGGAGCGCGATTGCGCGATAAAGGCTACTCTGATTCTATCCATCTTCCTATGGGGAGTGTATGCATGCTCGTTCGCGTTCGATGGCGTCCAGGAGTTTTGCTCTGCAACTGTCGGGTGGAGGGTGATATCCACTGCCGCCGTATCATTCATGGCCTGCTACGCGATGGCGCAGCCCGCAGGCTATTCAAGACGCATCCTCTCGGGTCTGCCGAAGAGCGGCTTCATGCGATTTTTCATATGGCCTTTCAGCTCTGGCGCGGCGAACACCTTCCTTGTGGCCTGTGTCGTCGCCACTGCGCTTTCGCTCTTCGAGCCTGCCGTGAAGCCGTGGGTTGATTCCAGATTCGCCCAGCTTGCCACCGCTGCCGGCTCATCCTTCCCGGAGACGCTTGAGACGCCGTGGAAGACCGCCATCTTTTTCATGTACTTCTTCAGCCTGCTGCTCGTCTCGCGGGCTCTCTGGCGCTTTATCGCGCGCTCGTCCAACTTCACACCCGTCTTTGTGCCGACAGCCGCAATCTTCCTCTTTGGAATCGCGCAGACCATACCCAACTTCATCGCGGTGAGCGACAGCGCCTGGGCCGCCTCTATCGACATCGATGCAGTCCCGTTCTACATGTCGGGCGTGCGGCATCTCGAGAGAGATCATCTCGTCTTCTCCGCCGTCGCATTTTTCATAGGAGCCGTCATCAACGCCGTCCCGTTTTTCAAGGCGGTGCGCGCCAAGCCGAAAGCATGAAGAAGCGCCTGCCTTTCGACATACTCTACGAAGACCGCGACTTGGTGACAATCGACAAGCCGTGCGGACTTCTCGCCACGCATACGCATCTTGCGACCCGCGCGGCGAGACTGGCGCAGACCACGGCCGAAAACCTCGTCGACGAATATCTGCGGAAAGGACAGGCCAAGGCTTCGCGCCGCGCCTTTCTCGTCCATAGGCTCGACAGGGAGACAAGCGGCGTCATGATCTTCGCGAAAAGCGAGGCGCTCGCGGACGAGATGAGAGACAGGTGGAACGCCATCACCGAAAAGACGTATCTTGCCCGCGTCGAAGGAACGCTTGAGTCCAATGAAGGCGTATTTGAAAGTTATTTGCGCGACGACCCAAAGACGATGAAAGTCTCCAGCGTCGGCAATCCCAAGGACGGCAAACTCGCCCGCACCGAGTGGCGAAGGCTTTCCGTGGAGGCGGGCACTACGCTCGTAGAGGTGAAACTCAAATCCGGCAGGAAGAACCAGATACGCGTACACTTCGCGGAAGCGGGACATCCGATTGTGGGAGACGTGAAATACGGCGGCATGAAAGCCTCCCGCCTCTATCTGCACGCCTGGAAGCTGAAACTATCTTTCCCGCGTGAAATCGAGTTTCTCTCGCCTCCCGCGCCGCACGGTTTCAGGTAGTCATGGAAACGCAAGAAGCGATAAGTCTGTTCAAGAGCGCATTCGCTCCATCCCCCATGCCGGGCGAGGCTATGGCCATACCGTCTCTAACGGGCGCCGCCGACGCCTTCCTCACCCTCGCCGTCGCGCCGGATTGCACCGTCGCACTCGCTGTCACGGAAGGACTGCCTCAGGCGGATAGGCTTTATGACGACCTGGCGCTGCTTGCCTCCACTTTCCCCGAAGGCGCGGATGTGCCGCGCATCTACGAGTTTCCTCCGGAACTCAAAGACGACAACACCTCCCTCGGGCACAGGATGCGCGTCATATCCGCCCTGAAGGCGCTCAAAGCCGATTCCCGCGGCACGATAGTCGTCGCTCCCCTTGCCGCCATAATCCAGGGCGTCGGCGAAGATGCGCCCGAGCCGTTCGTCCTCAGGTTCACCCCGGGCGGCGGGCAAACCGGAGAAAAGACCTTCTCCGGTCTGACGGCATTCCTGCGCGACAACGGCTACACTCGCGTCCCGTCTGTCGAGCGCGAAGGCGAATATTCTGTGCGTGGCGGGATAGTGGATGCTTGGTCGCCAGGCGAAGACGATCCTGTCAGAGCGGACTTCTTCGGCGAGGAAATCTCGTCGATGCGGTATTTCAATCCGGCAACGCAGATTTCCACGGCGAAAGCGTTCGATGCAGAGTTCATGCCGTGCGGCTCTGGCAAAAGCGAAGGGGCTGCCCGGCGTTCCCTTTTCGACCTGCTTCCCGATGGCGCGGCCACGCTCTTCTTCGAGCATGCCGCCTATGGGGAAGGCGCACTTGGCGCGGTTGCAGGCTCCATGCGCCGCTTCTTCGCCGTTTACACGGGCGAGCCCGTGCCCAATGGCATGAGCCTTGCGGAAAAGCGCACCTCGCCGCTCCCCGGCTTCGCGGAACTCGGTGCCGACAAGGCTCACCACCCCGAACTCTTCGACATGGCGCGGGCCCGTCTCGACAAGCATATCGCCGCCGCCAAACGACGTGGCGATGGCGTCTTGATGCTGGACGACCTTTCGGGCGGATTCGAAATTCCCGGCCTTCTCGTCGTCTCCAAGGCGGATAGAGTCTTTGCGAGAAAGAGGATTTCGCGCCGCTTGGCCGCGCCTCGCCGCTCCGCACCGGGTCACATCGCCTATTTCGACGAACTCGAACCCGGCGAGTATGTAGTCCATCTCGACCATGGCGTCGGGCGTTTCATCGGTTCTTCCGAAATCGAGATGGATGGCAAGCACTACGAAGTCTTCACTATCGAATACGCAGACGGCGCGCTTCTCCATGTCCCGGCCTCCCACGCCAATCTCATCTCACGCTACGTGGGCGTGAAAGGCGAGAAGGTGCATCTCCACAGACTCGACGGAACGAAGTGGGAAAAGGACAAGGAGGACGCCGCCAAGGCCGTGGCGAACCTCGCGTCGTCTCTTCTCGAGACGCAGGCGAAGAGGCAACTCGCCCCCGGATTCGCCTATAATGTGGAATGTGACGGGCTGGCCGCATTCGAGGCGGCGTTTCCTTTCGAAGAGACGAAAGACCAGCTCTCGGCAATCGCCGCCGTCAAGGCGGATATGGCCGCACCCAAGCCAATGGACAGGCTCGTATGCGGCGACGCGGGCTATGGCAAGACCGAAGTCGCCATGCGCGCCGCATTTATCGCCGCCATGAACGGCAAGCAGGTGGCCGTGCTCGCCCCGACCACCGTCCTCGCCGAACAGCATTTCGAGACTTTCACATCCCGTTTCGACGGCACGGCAATCCGCATCGAGCCTGCGAGCCGTTTCCAGTCGCGCACCACCAGGGAAGGGACGTTCTCGCGCCTCGCAACAGGCGTATGCGATATCATCATCGGCACCCACGCCATCCTTTCCAAGGAAGTGAAGTTCCACGACCTCGGACTCATAATAGTAGACGAGGAACAGCGTTTCGGCGTGCGCCACAAGGAACATTTGAAGCGTCTCAGGGCTGAAGCGGATGTCCTCACGCTTTCCGCCACCCCAATCCCGCGCACGCTATACCTTTCCATGACGGGTGCACGCGACTTGTCGCTTTTGCGCACTCCGCCGCGCGAGCGGGTCGCCGTCGATACCAAAATCGTCAAGGATTCCGACGATACCATCCGCGACGCCATAATGAGCGAGATGGCGCGTGGCGGCCAGACGTATTTCCTCCACAACCGCGTCTCCACCATAGAAAAGGTCGGCAAACGCATCGCCGCACTCTGCCCACGCGCAAAGATCACCCTTGCCCATGGTCAGATGGACGCCCAGACGCTCGCCAAGAAAATCCGCGAGTTCGAGCGCGGCAGGACGGACATCCTCCTTTGCACCACAATCGTCGAATCGGGCATAGACATACCCCGCGCCAACACTATCATAATCGACCGCGCCGACACGTTCGGACTCGCCGACCTCTATCAGCTTAGGGGGCGCGTAGGGAGATCTGCCAAGCAAGGACGGGCGTTTTTGATGCTTCCACCCTCCGGCGACGCCGATTCCGACGCGCGCGAACGCCTCAAGGCGCTCCAGCGCCATGGCGGCCTCGGCGCAGGCTTCGGCCTTGCCTTGCGCGATCTGGAACTGCGCGGCGCAGGCAACCTCCTCGGTTCGCAGCAGTCCGGCCACATGGCCGCCATCGGCTTTACCTTGTATTGCCAGCTCCTCCAGCGTGCCGTCGCAAAACTGAAAGGCGAAAAACCTAAGGACGTTTTCGACATCCGCCTGAATCTTGATTTTATCGACCCCTCTCCCTCTTCCGCCGATTCGCCTGACGCCGTCTCCATCCCTTACTCCTATATAGACGATGACGCCCAGCGCATGACGATGCTCCGGCGTTTTGCCGAAACTTCGGAATTGAAGGCGGTGAAAGCGCTTGCAAACGAGATGGAAGACCGTTTCGGCAAGATGCCGCCCTGCGCCCGCCGCTTCGTGCGAATCGCCATGCTGAGGGCGAAATGCGCCGCCAGCGGAATAGACCGCATTGATGTGAAAGACGACCGCGCCGTCTACTACCGTATCGGCGCAAGAGACGTGGCGCATGTGGAAACGCTTCCGCACGGCGACTTCACCCAGCGCATAAATGCAATCGAAACCGGATTATTCCGCACTGAAGAGCGCCAGGGATGATGCGGCCACATCCTTTGTCGGACGGCTCTTGAACGAAACGCCTTTCTCGATTTCACGGCACATCGCGAATACATCCTCCCACGTCTGGATGCGATAGTCGCGGTTCTTGACGAGCATGACTTCCAAAAGCTGGCAAAAACCGACCGAGAGATTGCAAAACCGACGCGGGTCGACGGCTTGGCACGACTCGTCGCACTGGGCGCGCATCATCCCTTCGCTATCCAACCCGGGGAAGAGCACTCGCGCGGTCGCAAGATGGTAGAGCGATGCCGCAAGCGAATAGATGTCCGCACGGCAATCAAGCTCCACGTCGCCGTAAACCTGCTCGGGCGAAATGTAGGCCGGCGTGCCCATCACTTGATCCGGCACCTTGTCCGGACCGTCCTTCAAGAACTTGAAAGTGCGACTCAAGCCGAGATCGGTAATCTTCACCACCCCGGAAGAGTTTATCATTATGTTGTCGGGTTTGATGTCGCAATGGACGATTCCAAACCCGTTCCACGCATAGTCGAGCGCCGCCGCCACCGATTCGCAGATGAGAATGCAGTCGATTTCCTGAAGATGGTGCTTTTTTGCAAGAAACTCGCCGAAGCTGTATCCATCCACAAACTCCATCAGATAGTAGAGCTTGCCGTCGAAGGCCCTGAGACCGTAGCTTTTGACGATTCCCTCGTGGTCTATCGTCTCCATTGTCTTGGATTCGGAGGCGAAAAGCTGGGCGTCCTCCTCGCTTTGAGCGAACTCTGGCTTGAGGATTTTGACGGCAACAAGCTTCTGGGCGCGTCGATCCAGTGCTTTCCACACATACGACATGCCTCCTTCGCCCAGCATTTCGAGCATCGTCAAGCCCGGCAATACCGGCGGATTATCCCTCGGTGAACCCATTGACCGCATATTATATCATAATTCCCCTCGCTTTGCACATCCAACTTGACGCCCCGGCGGCGATGGGGGCGTGGTAGGGCGTGGTAGGGCGGCGAGACCCCTCGCC
>DFGM01000107.1:24939-39586 GCA_002371755.1 Verrucomicrobia bacterium UBA3750
ACAACCGATTATAATCAGTTGAACAGTCGATTATAATCAGTTAGACAACCGATTATAATCAGTTGAACAGCCGACTGTAATCAGTTGAATGTCCGGCTATCTACCGAGCCAAATCGTGTGTATCGCAGGATTCCCGAGCGTTGAGAGGAATCCCTCGCCCTTCTCGGGACCTAATATATATAATATGGTAGAAAGAGCATCCGCATCCATGGCACTATCTGGATGGATTACCGTCACGGAATATGCCGAGGAGGAGAAATCGCGGCCGGAGCGTCCGTCTTTTATGTGCTTTCCGCGGAAATATTCACCGCTTGTGGAGCACGACTCCCCCTTCCTCAACACAACCATCCCATTCTTTACGTCACCATATACGCCAATTCGCCATTCGCCGCCCAATGCCTTCAAGTTGCCGCCAAGATCGAGAAGCGCATCGCATTCGCCAATTTCGGCCGCCGCGAGATCGAGCGCGAAACCTTTTGCGATGCCTCCAAGGTCCATGGTGCCCTCGCCGCGGTAGCGTGGATTGAAAACGCCCCCGGACAGGTCTCGGTATCTGAACGCGGCCTCATAGCAAGGACGGACTTTGGGGTTGCATTGTTCCAATATTTCGCCATTATCGCGGCTTGCAAGGCGATTCAGCTCACTTTCAGGGTCGTGGGCGTTGAGAAGCCGCTCCACCTCGGCGAAGATGGCTTTCACTTTGTCCGCCTTTGCGATGTCGGCATGAGAGCGGCACTGGAACGCCGCCACGGTTCCCATCACCATCCACTCCACCCTTTCCGAACTTCGCGGTTGACCGCACCCTGCGGCAAAAAGCACCGTAAGTGCGCAAAAAAGCATCCTTTTCATGATTCAGGCGTCGTTATCCATCAATATGGCCAGCGCGTGAGGGTGCTGGACGTCTTCAAAATGCTCCACATACATTTCTGGAGTCGCTTCCTCGGCATAAACAAAAAGGACTATCCCTTCCTGGCATTTCGCCTCGACAAGGCCCGCTTCCAAAGTGTCCTCTCCGGCCGCGATTGCGGTGTAGGGTGTCTTTAATCCTTTAATAAGGGAGAAATATCCGGGGGAGGCGTTGTGGACGGAATTGGAAAACCCGGCAGGGCTCATCTCCCCCTCCTCGTGCATCTGGCATATCAGCTTGAGCGTAGTGCCGATTTCACCCCAACGCGAGGCGAAAACAACTTTCACGTTTGACGGATCAAAGAGCCCTTCCGCCTTCATCAGCGTCTCGTCAGCCACGGCAATGGCGGCCTTTTCGAGAGGTGTGAGCCTGCGGCGCAAGGACGCAGGGACGAACGAAAGACCGGGCAAAGCGCCGTCTTTCGTCCCGTCCCATTCGGTTTTCGCCAATTCCTTCATTCGAAGTGAGCCGTCATCCAATCATTTCACGCCGCTTCGTATAGGAGCGACCGACAACGACGTCGAACTCGTCGCAGATTTCCTTCGAGGGAGCCTTCGTGAGAAGCGAGACGATCACAGTCACGGCAAAAGCGAAAATGAAGCCCGGCACCAGCTCGTAGAGCCCGAACACCGGATGCGCCGCCACAAGTTGCGTATTGGCGGAGAGGCAGAACTTCCAGACGAAGCAGGTCGCAGCTCCCGTCACCATGCCAGCTACGGCGCCGGCGAGATTCGTGCGCTTCCAGAAGAGTGCCAACAGAATCAGCGGACCAAACGCCGCGCCGAAACCGGCCCAGGCGAAGGACACCATCTTCATCACCACCTTGAAGAAGTCCGATTCCGTGTTCATCGCCATTATCACGGCCACAACCGCAACCGCCCCGACCGTAAGCCGCGAAACGGAAACAAGCTCCTTGTTGGACGCATTCTTCCTCAGCACGATCTTGTAGAGATCGTTCGTGAAGGACGATGCAGAGACAAGCAGCTGGCTGTCGGCAGTGGACATGATTGCCGCCATGATGGCGGAAAGGAGGACGCCGGCGAAGAGGCGTGCCGCTATGCCGCCGTTGAAAATGCCGTTTATCATCACCATGAACATCTTCTCCGGATCGCCGCCCACATCGGCAAGCGTAAGGCGGTGCTGGGCGAGATATAAATGGAAGACGAGGCCGATGACGATGGCTGCACCGAGTGAAATCGTCACCCAGCTCATCGCGATTCTGCGCGACCCCTTCACTTCGGCCGGATTGCCTATGGACATGAACCTGACAAGTATATGCGGCATGCCGAAATACCCGAGTCCCCACGCCATGCAGGACGCCAGCCCGATGAACCCTGCCGCCTTGTGCGTATAGGCGTTGGTGAAAAGCGACTGGAGATAAGGGTTTATCTCGTTGAGTCCATCGACAGAGGCGGCAAAACCGCCGGCTTCGGAGATGACCAGCGCAGGAACAAGCACGATAGCGAAAAACATCAGCGAGCCTTGTATGAAGTCCGTCCAGCAAACCGCCATGTAGCCGCCGAGAAGAGTGTAGGATACGACCACCACCGCACCCACCCAGAGGCAGAGCATGTAGCCCGACACCTGGCAGCCGAAAAGATTCACCGTCTCGGGAACGCCAAACGTGCTCGTGAAGAGTTTCGCCGCCGAAACAAACCCGGAAGCCGTATAGAACGTAAAGAAGACAAGGATGATTATCGCGGCGATTATGCGCGATACGCCCGTCTTGTCCCGGAAGCGGTTGCATATGAAGTCCGGAATCGTGATTGAGTCGTTGCACTGCTGCGAGTAGCACCTGAGGCGGTATGCCACTATCTTCCAGTTCAGATAGGTGCCGATGAGAAGACCAATGCCTATCCACGCCTCCGAAAACCCTCCGACGAATATGGCGCCCGGCAGCCCCATCAACAGCCACCCCGACATGTCGGAGGCCTGCGCGGAAAGCGCCACCACCCACTTGTTCATCTTGCGTCCGCCCAGATAGTAGTCATCGAGCGAAGTCTGCTTCTTGGAGAAGAAACAGCCTATGCCGAGCATCAAGAGAAGATACCCGACAAACGACACCAGTACGCACCAATCCATCTTTATGTTCCTTTCACTTTGATACCACCGCCTCCCTAGATCTTCCAACCGCCGATGCCGAGGGCGCGGCAGACTTCGGAAACAAGAAGAGCCACCATGAGAGCCGGGGCAAGATACTTCACCATGAAGGCATACAGCTTCTTGGCTTTGAAGACCTGTCCTTCAGCCTCGCATTCCTCTATTATACACTTGGGGCCCGCGAAGTAGCCGATGAAGATGCAGGTTGCAATCGCCACGATAGGCATGAGCACGGAGTTCGTGAAGAAGTCGAAGAAGTCGAGGAACTGCATGCCGAAAAGTTTGATATCGCCCCACGCACCATAGCCGAGCGCCGAGAACGAGGAAAGGAACATTATCGTGGTTGCCATGAAGACGGTAGCCGTCTTGCGCTCGAGCCCGAGGAAGTCGCAAAGCGAAGATACGCACGCCTCGTAGAGCGAAATGGCGGATGTCGCCGCCGCAAAAGTCACGAGCAGGAAGAAAGCACAACCGACCCACGCTCCCGCCGCGCCGAACATGGCGAACACCTTGGGAAGAGTGACAAACATAAGTCCGGGGCCGGCGTTCATCGCTTCCTTGACGGGCGTCCCCGTCTTTATCGCGAACATATAGACGACCGGGATGATCATGAGGCCGGCTATGATTGCGATGAGCGTATCGAAAATCTCGATGCGCCGGACGCACCTTTCGATGGAATCGGCCTTCTTCATATAGCTGCCGTATGTGACCATGATACCCATCGCGAGCGAGAGCGAATAGAACATCTGGCCGGTTGCGCCAAGAATCGTACGGGCAAACATCATCACGGAGAACTTGCCGTCCACGCTTACGCAATCCAGGTTGGGGATGAGATAGTACTTGAGGCCTTCGCCCGAGCCGGGAAGGAAGATTACGTAGATTGATATCGCAAGCGCCATGATGAAGAGGATTGGCATCATCACGAGGTTGGACTTCTCGATGCCGTTCTTTACGCCGAGGATGATTACGCCTGCGCAGGCAAGGATGAACAGCATGCCGTAGCCGAACGGCGCAAAGGACGATGTGATGAACGCACCAAACACGTCGCCCGAATTGACCGCCGCCTCGCCCATGATATTCACGCCCGTAAACGCCATCATGGCATATGCCTTCAAATAATACAGCACCCAGCCGCCAATCACACAGTAATAAGGAACGATAAGAACGGGTATGAGCGTCCCCAACAGTCCTATAAAGCCCCATTTGTGCTCTATCAGACCATACGCCGTAAGCGGGGCTTGCTGGGTGCGACGCCCGACTGCGATTTCCGTCACCATCAATGTGAAGCCGAGAGTGACCACGAGGACGAGGTACACGGCGATAAAGATGCCTCCGCCATATTGCGCCGCCAGATACGGGAAGCGCCAAAGGTTCCCGAGACCGATTGCGGATGCCGCCGCCGCCAGGACGAACGCCAGCGACCCGGACCAACTTGCTCTTTTACTGTTTCCCATCTCTTCTCCTTAGTTGCGGCGGCGTCCTTTGGAGCAGGCGTCGCCTTGTTTGCAATCAGCCGCCAACGGTTGCGGCCGGAAATCCGCACTTCCGGTCTGCCCCCCAAAAGCAAAGAGAAAGGCTTCGTAAAGAGGCCTTTCTCCTCGCTCCGGGTTCTAGACCGCAAGCATTGGCTTAGAAGTCGTAGAAAGCCGCGAACTGGAAGCGGTCGGTATGCGACGTTCCGGGACGGCCGCCATCTGCGGCGTAATCGGAATTGTACACGCCCGAATTGTAGCGGGTGGTGAGGCGCGCATACTCGAAGCCGAGCTTGAAGTTGTCGGTAATCTGGTAGAAGATATCGAAGTAGGCGCGGTCGTTGTACGAAATGCCTTCCGAATTGCGGGCATCGGAATCGCTCGGATTGTCGAAGCCGTAGCCCACGGCGAAGCTCCATGTGTCGTTCATGGCCCAATTGAGGTCGAGGAAGCCGCCGACAGTGGCGACGGAATCCCAGTGGCCGTTGTTCTTGGCGAACACGTTCTGGCCGCAACCGGCCTGGATGCCGGCAAGACCCTCTCCTGCGAAGAACTGGCCGGTGAGCGTAAACGCACCGAACGGCACGGAACCCGCGAACATGATCATCTCGGAATCGTATTCCTCGTCATGGCCAAGGGCGTTGTGAGCCTTCTCGCGGCCATACATGCCTGCCACGCCAACAAGCCAGCGCTTGCCGGAACCCTTCTCCTCCCACGGAACATCGCGATCGTAGAGCACCGCACCTTCGACAAGGCCCCACGCGGAAGCGGAGTTGTCCTGGTTCCAGTCGCCATCGCGGTCGCCACCCATGCCGGGACCGTTCTTCACGATGCCGGCGCGCACTTCGAGGCTGCTCGAATCGTCAAGATCCCACTTCTTCGTCACGCGAACCTGCGGGCTGCGACGGTAGGGATGGCCGGTCTGCTCCATCCATGCACCGTCGATTTCGCTGGGCGTGACCATCTTCCAGAGGTGCCAGGTCTGGCCGAAGAGGATGCTCCAGCCTGTTTCATGCTCGGCATTCACATACAGGTGACGCCAGTGGAAAGCGTAGTCGTTGCCATGGTCGCCGGCGAGGTCCATTTCCGCACGACCCGAGAACTTCCAGCCGTTCTGCGCCTCAGGCGTATCGAACTGGAGGCCGAGAATGGAATCCTGCATCGAAAGGACGGTCGTGTGGCCGCGGCCGCTGTGGCCCTTCGGGCGCACCCAGTCGGTGTAATAGTCGCTCTCGGCGCCTTTGGTGTTGTGGATGCCTTCAAAGACGAGGTAGCCGTAAGGCGTAATCTGGAGACCGGACTCGGAGAGCGGCTCGAAGATGCGAGCGGAAACATCCGCAAGGAAATAATGCTTGCCCGTATCGGTGGTGATGATGCGGCCCGAATCGCTGACCTGGGTCGTCTCGTCAAACTTGAGAGCCGTGGCAGCGGCTATATCCTTCTTATAGGCTTCATTGACGGCGGCGATTTCCTTCTTGTTGGCGTCCTGGACGGCCTTGAGGGCAACGAGGTCGCGACGGTATTCTTCGCGAGCCGCGGCAATATCGCGCTCGGCGCCGGCCTTCACATCCGCCAGCACTTTCTCCTGCGCACTCTGCTGCTCGGCGAGTGCCTTGTTGCGGCCTTCGAGCTCGGCTATGCGCACGGCCTGGGCCTTGTTCGCCGCTTCAAGCTCCGAGACCCTGGCGAGCAACGCCTGAAGGTCTCCTTGGCTCTTGCTGGCTGCTTCCAGCTGCGCCATTCTTTCGAGAATCGCCTGAAGATCGGCCTGAGTCACTGCTGCAGGCGTCGCCTGCTGCGCAAATCCAGTGACCGCCGCCCCGGCGATGATTGCACCTATGAGTAGTTTCTTCATTTGTTTGCCCTACTTTGGTTTAGTGTGTGCCAGATAGTATACCAAATCCACGCCGCCTAGTCAACGGGCTTGACCGACCGCCAGAAGTCGCATACCGCTACACGCAACACGCAAAATATGATATAATATGCGACAATATGAACCATAACGCAGAAAGAAGCGGCGCTAGGGCGCTGGTCGAATCGCTGGAGAAAGCGGGAGTCGAGGTGCTGTTCGGGTATCCGGGCGGGGCCGTTTTGGATATTTTCAACTGTCTGACGGATGCGAAGTTCCAGTTCATCCTCGGGCGCCACGAACAGGGTTCGGCGCATATGGCCGATGGTTACGCGAGGTCGACCGGCAAGCCCGGCGTATGCGTGGTAACGTCGGGCCCCGGAGCCACGAACACCATCACCGGCCTTGCAACCGCGAACATGGATGGCGTCCCCATGGTGCTTATCACGGGCCAGGTGCCGCTTTCGCAAATCGGCACGGACGCTTTCCAGGAAGCGGATACGACCGGCATCACAAGAGCCGTTTCCAAGCACAACTTCCTCGTCCATTCTGCCGACGAGATACCTGAAATCGTGGCGCAAGCGTTCTATATCGCCACGCATGGCAAGCCCGGCCCCGTCGTTATCGACATACCGAAGAATTGCCAGCAGGCGAAAACGACGGCACAATATCCGGAGCGCGTGTCGCTCAGGGCATACCACCCCGAATCGGCGGCCACGGGCACGCAGATGGCGAGGCTCGCGAAAATGCTGAATGACGCGAAACGGCCGGTTATATACGCAGGCGGCGGAGTCATCGCAAGCGGAGCGGCGAAAGACGTCGCCGCCATCGCACATCGCGCCAACATACCCGTCGCGACCACGCTTATGGGGCTTGGCGCATTCGACGAACACGATCCGCTCTCCCTCAGAATGGCCGGCATGCACGGCACCTGGGCCGCCAACAGAGCTATAGCGGATGCCGACCTCCTCATCGCACTGGGCGTCCGTTTCAACGACCGCATCACCGGCAAGCTCGCCAAATACGCCTCCAAGGCGAAAATCGTGCATGTGGATTGCGATCCCGCTTCCATCGGGAAGAATGTTGGTGTGGACCTTGGCATCGTAGCGGATGTGAAGGATGTGCTGACGACGGTATCTTCCCGCGTAAAAAGTGCGAGCCACGCCGATTGGCTCGAGAAAATCGCCGCATGGAAGGCCGAGCGCCCAATGTCGTACAAGCCGCTCCATGAAGCGGTAATCATGCCGCAGCAGGTCGTGGAGGCGATAGACGCGGCCACGGACGGGCGCGCCGTGATCGTGACGGACGTCGGGCAGCACCAGATGTGGTGCGCACAGTATTTCCGCCACTCCATCCCCCGCCATTTCCTTTCTTCCGGCGGCATGGGCACGATGGGATTCGGCATTCCGGCCGCCATCGGCGCCGCAATCGCGCGCCCGGACCACATGACAGTGGCCGTGTGCGGCGATGGCGGAGCGCAGATGACGTTCGAGGAACTCGTCGTGGCCGTGGAGCACAAGCTCCCCTTGACGGTGGTCGTAATCAACAACGGCTGCCTCGGTATGGTTCGCCAGTGGCAGGAACTCTTCTACAAGGGCAACTATTCAGGCTCCATCCTCACGGTGAAGGGGCGCAGCGCCAACGAGCATCTTGAACAGGATCTCGAATACGACTATCTGCCCGACTTCACGATGATGGCCAAGGCGCACGGCGCCGCGGCCTACAGGGTAATCGACCCTGCGAAACTCGAGCCGACCATACGCAAAGCCGTGAAATCCGGCAAACCTTCGCTCGTCGAAGTCATAGTGGAGCCGCGCGCAAACGTCTACCCGATGATACCGGGCGGACACGGCGTGGAAGATACGGTGTTCGATTGAACGCCGCTTTAATAAGGAAGAAACCAAACAAAGCGGAGGAATACGCAATGCCGGATAAGAATGCACTTACGGAAATCTACAGGCTGAACTGTTTTGTCGAGAACAAGCCCGGCGTGCTCGCACGCATAGTAGGCCTCATATCGGGCAGAGGCTACAACATCCAGACCCTGAATGTGGGACCGACGGAAGACGGCACCGTTTCGCGCATGCGCATAGACGTGCTCGGCACGGAAAAAGTGCTGGAGCAAATCATGCTCCAGCTGCGCAATCAGGTAAACGTGATTGAAGTGACATCAAGGAGACGCCAGCAATGACATCGGAAGAAATGGCCGTATTGGCGGCAAAAGCGCTTGAAGAGCGCAAGGGAACCGACGTAAAGATATACGACGTCAGGGGGAAGAGCCAGCTTACCGACTTCTTCGTGGTCGCGACGGGCACCGCCGCGCCTCATCTCAAGGCGCTCATCGCCGAAACACAGTCCGTCATGAAGGATAACGGCATCGCAAGCCACCGCACGAGCGGAGACCCCGAATCCGGCTGGATTGTGGTGGACTACATCGACGTGGTGGTGCATGTATTCTCCCCGGAGGCGCGGGCATACTACGCGCTGGAGGAACTCTGGAAGCGCTGGGAATAAGGCCGGGGCGAACGAGGGGAAAGGAATCGAAAAGCCTATGAGAGTAGTATTCATGGGATCTTCTGCGGCAAGCGCGACATGCCTCAAGGCGATTATGCGCGAAAGTGCGCTCGAGGTCGTCGGCGTCGTGACGCAGCCGGATAGACCCGCCGGGCGCGGCAAGGTGCTTACGCCTTGCCCGTGCAAGGCTTTCGCCCAAGTCCACGGCATACGCAACGTGATTTCCCCGGAGAATGTGAACGAGCCGGCCACTCTGGCGCAAATATACGCTTGGCACCCGGATGTCATTGCCGTCGTCGCGTTCGGCCAGTTCCTCCGGAAGCCCCTCCTGGAGATGCCGCGCCACGGTTGCGTGAACTGCCACTTCTCGCTTCTCCCGAAATACCGCGGCGCTTCGCCAGTGGTCGCCGCCATCGCCGCCGGCGAAAAGCTTACGGGCGTCACCGTGATGCGCATGGGGCCGGGCATGGACGACGGGCCCATCATGCTGCAGGCCTACGAGCCTATCTATTCCGATGTCACGGGCGGCATGCTCATGAACGATCTCGCCACTGTCGGAGGCGTGACGCTCGCGAAGGCGTTGTGCCTCCTTGCAGAGGGCAAACTACCGCCCGAGGTGAAACAGTGCGAAGAAGATGCCACATACGCCCACAAGCTCAAGAAGACCGACGGCCTCATCGACTGGGCCGCGCCCGTGCTTGCAATAGAGCGGCGCATCCGCGCATATTCCCCTTGGCCGGGCTGCCACACCTTCCTCCCCGAACGCTTCCGCCGCAAAGGCAATTCCGGCCGCCTCGCCGTGACGAGGGCGAAAATAGTGAACAACCTGGAAGACTCCTGGCGCTCGGCACAGCCCGGCTCCGTGCTCGCCATCATCAAGGAAGGGCCTGTCATAAAGTGCGGCGACACCGCCCTTCTCCTCCTCGAAGTCAAACCTGAGGGCGGAGGCGTAATGCCCGCCGACGCTTTCCTTCGCGGCAGACAGCTCGTGCCGGGCGATGACATCTTGAAAGGCTCGTAAGCGCAATGGATAGAGACGCGACAATAGCAAAGATAAAGGAGACTATCGTCTCCAGCCTCGATTTGGAAGACGTAAAGCCGGCGGACATCGTCACTGACGACCCGCTTTTCGGCGAGGGCCTCGGCCTCGATTCCATCGACGCCCTCGAACTCGGAATGGCTCTCAAGAAGACTTTCGGCATCGTCTTCTCAAAGGACCCGGCAAAAAACAAGCAGATATTCCGCTCTGTCGCCACTATAGCGGATTACATCATCGGAGAGACGAAATGACTTCAGAAGCAGAAATCGAGAAGAGAATCATCGAGATTCTCGCAACCGACTTCGAGGCGGACGCAAGCGCCATCACGCCAGACACGAATCTCTATACAGATCTCATGCTTGATTCGATCGATGCCATCGACCTCGTCGTGCGCATCCAGAACGAAACCGGCAAACGCGTGGAGCCAGGCGAGTTTCGCGAAATCCGCACGATGCGCGATTTGGTCGCCGCAGTCGCGCGTATCGTAAACTCCTGAACATGGCGAAGACGATGCTCGCTCTCGTCTTCGCATGCATTTTCGCCTGGTCGCTCCTCCCAGGACGCGTGCCGTTTTGTCTCAAATGCGCCCGCAGGATTTCCGGAGGAATCGTGCCAGAAGGAGCGGAACAATACTGCAGGCGTCTCACATGGATATGGCTCGGCGTGCTCGCCGTCTTGGCTGGAGCCGCGCTGGCAGATTGGCGATTGTCGCTCTTATCGCCTGCAGTTATCGCTCTCGTCTTCGCCATCGAGCTTCCTGTCCGCCGCAAACGCTTCTCTTGCGTTTTCCATACCGGCGGCTCCACGGGAAAGCCCAAAACAATCGTCAAAACCTTTGAAAGCCTCGCGAAAGAGACGGCTTTCCACCGCGACTTCTACAGAAACAGGTTTGGTGCGGATGCTGCTTCCGGCATTCTCTTCATCTCCACGGTGGAGCCTCACCATATGTACGGCACGCTTTGGCGCAAAATGCTCCCCGAGGCTCTGGGGGCAAAGGCCGATGATGAGGTTATCCTCACTCCCGAATCGCTTGTCGCAAGAATGAAAACGGCGCAAAAGGTCTTCCTCGTAACCACGCCAGCGTTTCTGGAACGCTTCACCGCTTACGCGTCAGCTGCCGAAACGCCGCAGAATTGCGTCGAAATCACCACAAGCGGTTCGCTTCTGAAAAAGGAGACCGCCGAACGCACGAAGAGCGTTTTCGGCGTATGCCCGCGCGAAATCTTCGGCTCCACGGAAACAGGCGGCGTCGCGGCCAGAAGAAGAGACGAAGGTGACGATTGGCACGTCTTCGACGCCGTGAGAGTGGATGCCGCGGAAGATGGTCGCCTGGTGGTCAGATCCCCCTTCTCTTTCCGCCGCACCTTTACGATGGGAGATGCCGTTTCGCTCGCTCCCGGCAAACGCTCGTTCCAGCTTCTCGGGCGCACCGACCGGCTCGTCAAGATAAACGAACATCGCGTCGACCTCGCAGCCGCCGAAGAAGCCGTCAGGGCGTTGGGGTTTCGCGATGCCGCGCTCGCAGTCCTTGGCGGCAGACGCGGCGATTTCCTCGGGCTCCTTCTTTGCGCCGGAACAGGCGAGCCCCCGGATGGAGTTGCTTTGCGGAAGGAACTCGGCAAGGCGTTCCGCCCGGGCACAATCCCGAAACGAATCCGCTTCGTGCGCGAGTTGCCGCGCAACGCCCAAGGCAAGGTGGTCGCTTCGGAAGTGAAACGCATCCTCGAAAGCGCACTCTCCGAACCGGTCGTGCTGGATGAAGATGCTTCTTCCTCCGGCAAATATTCGGCCACAGTCCGCTTCGAACCTTCCGCTCCTTACTTCGATGGGCACTTCGACTCCTTCCCTATCCTACCTGGCGTAGCCCAGCTTGGTCTCGCATCCCGCTGGGCGGCCGTGAAGCTGCTTGGCGATGCCACCATGCGCCCCAAAGCCGTGAAGAAAATGAAGTTTACGCAAATCATCCAGCCGGGGATGCCCGTAAAGATCGAGCTTGCCGCAAAGTCACAAAACGAAGTCGCCTATTGCTTCAAAAAAGTTTCTGCGCCTGCAGCCGACTGCAAGCGCATCCAACCAAGGCAGCCCCTGCAAACGCAGGATGCCGCCGCAACCGGAGATATTGTATGCTCTTCTGGCGTCTTGGTGTTTTGATGGCGACGGCGGCGATTGCACTGCCCGGTTTGGCGGACTTCATCAAAGAACCGCCAGAGATCGTCCGCCGCCATTTTTCGCGCGCAAAACCGTTTTCCGGGTGCTTTATCCAGAATAAGACCAACCCGGATGGACGCTCCTTCATCTCGCATGGCGTTTGGCGCATCGACCCCGGCCACGACTTCGAATGGCGCATCACAGAACCCTTCGACTCGCTTTTCCGCGCCGATATGGTCAAGTATTCCTACTCTAACGAGGATGAAGTCGTCGAAAAACCCTTGGATGAGCTTCCCTACCTTTCGTCTTTCCTGGGAAAGCTTGAACGCGAAAGCATGCCATATGACGACTTTTTCCGCGCCTTCGACACCTTATACAAGGAGGAAGAGAATGGCGTGTTCCATTTGCTTGCCAAGCCGCGTGACGCACGGCTCGCCAAGTTCCTCTCACGGGTAGAAGCGGATGGCGTCGCCACAAACTGGACTTTGAAGGCCGTCTTTCCCGATAAAACCACCTTCGCCATAACCTGCATAGAGGAATAATAGACGCCACCCGTGCGTCCGCCTTCCTCTTGCACACGATAAGGAGACTCGATGCAAAAGAAATGGGTATTGGCTTCGCTTTTTACGGCGTTCTCTCTTGCCGCGGCGGCTACGCTTGAACGCGACATTGATTTTCTGGTAAGGTTCGCTCCTCCCCGGGATTTGCCGCTCCCGGCAGACTTCGTCACGAACAACTGTCTCCTCGCCGCCGCCGCCAGGGCTTCCGCCCCGGAGGCGTATCCAGATTCCATCTACCTTGATTACGTGCTCCCGTATTCCGTCATCCGCGAAGAGCGCGATGACTGGCGCACCTCATTCAAGGAGCGTTTCGCCTCTGTCGTCGCCGGCTGCACAAACGCCTATGACGCCGCCGTAAAACTCGATAGGTCGATATGGGATATGATTGGCGTTCACTACGATACCCGGCGCGACAAGGCACGTCAATCCCCTTTCCACTCCATGCGTATCGGCATGGCCTCATGCACCGGCATCTCTATCATCCTCATAGACGCTTGCCGCGCACTCGGCATCCCGGCCAGACTCGTCGGTTGCAACTGGACTACAATCCCGGGCAACCATTCCTGGGTGGAAGTGTGGTCTGGGGGACGCTGGCGGGTTCTTGCATCAGGCGAAAAAGAACGCGAGGATAGTATCTGGTTCCTCGACTATGCCGCCATGGCCGATTCTTCGCGCCCCGACAAGCGCATCTACGCCAGCCGCTGGTCGCCTTCCCCGGAAGGCACAAGGTTTTGGCTCACATGGGACCATCCTCAATCGGTTTCCGACGTCCCTGCGGACGATGTGACGGCGAAATACGCCATAAAGCCCCGCTTCGCCATCGTCGCCTCTCCGGAAACGCTATCCCGCCCGGAATGGAACATGGCTGCGGAAATGTTGGCGGAAAAACACCGCGACGATGCAAACACGACGATTATAGCCTGCTCTCCTGCAAATGCGGCAGCCGCCTTGCGAAATCTGAAACCTCGTTATGCCGCTTTTCTCATGCGTCAAGACGAGTTTGGCACGCAGACGCTGCTTGATTTGAAAACCATGATGCGATCGCTGGACGACGACCAGTTCGATGATGCCATATGGGGCATCATCACAGGCCCTGACGCAAAAACCGCCCAACGCATCGCATCTTCGCGCCTGCCAAGGCAAATCGGCTCAATGCTCGCGACAACAGGTGTGGACGCAAATGTCGTCACCGGGGAAATAGCCACTATTTCCGATGCCTTCCCGAAAGGTGAATGGTGGCATAAAGATTCGACTGGAAACATTTCGCGCTTCTCCGTGACAGGCGAAACAGCCAGCGTCTTTGCACGATTCTGGCAGGAAATCGATCCTGAATGCATCGTGACAAGCTCGCACGCCACCGAACGCAATCTCGAAATGCCCTTCTCCATGGGGAATATAGTCGCCAAAGACGAGAAACTCTTCGCCACGCCTGAAGTTGGAGACGCCTCCAGAGCGGTGCCGATAGCCGAAAGCCAACGCGAAAAAGTCTGGGCCGCACCCGGCAATTGCCTTATCGCCAACCACATCGCACCTGATGACATGCTCATGACTGCGCTTTCCTTCGGGAAAGTGAACCAATTTACAGGGTATTTCAAAGAAACTTGGTTCGGCTTTGTCGGCTGGAACTGCTGGAAAAACTTCGCGAAGTCGGGTTATTCCCTCGCTATAAGCCACTATGCAGCCAACCAGTGGCTCCTGAAGAAGCTTTCCTCCGGCGAATGGAAGAATGAAAAAGAGCATGATGGCCTCATATACGACCGCGATGCCACAATCTTCTACGGCGACCCGATGCAAGAGACCTGCGTAGGCGAAGAAAAACGCAGAGCACGAAGACATGTCGCGGAGAAAACGCCTATGTTTGATGGGAACAACGTGGATAGAGATGATTGTATCCGTAGCGATTGCCATTATCCCCGTTTCATAATCTTCCCCGATTCCACGCGAAGCCATGAAGTAAGGAATATACCGGACGGTTGTCGCGTTTTTAATGCCGACGACTTTGCAATAATAGAGAACGATTAGGCGGCATCATCGCTTTCGCTGCGGGGAGTTTGGGAG
>DFGM01000178.1 GCA_002371755.1 Verrucomicrobia bacterium UBA3750
GTAGCGCCAAAAAGCGCAGTGCGGCATGGCGGGTTTCCGCACTTCATCTGCTCCGCCAGAAGCATCGCCGCAAGTTCACCGGCCCGCACATTGTCGGTAGTAATGCTGGAAATCGAGACTGCGGCGTTTTCACAGATATCAGTATCGTTGTCGACGCCGACAACGGCTATCTCGTAAGGCACGGCGATATTGCGGGAAGCACAGATTCCAACAATCTGTTCGGCGCACCAATCGTTCGCGGCGAGCACCCCGCACGGCTTTGGAAGAGTGGCGATCCATGCATCCAACCGACGTCTCCATTCCTGCAATCCGCGGTCTGACGGCGGATTGAAGCAGCGGAAAGTCTTGCCGTTCTGCACAACAAAATCGGCAAAAGACTCTCCACGTTCGCGACTCCACAAAGTTTCTTTCGGCCACGAGACAAATGCATAGTTCTCAAAACCAAGCGGCAGAAGCACACGTACCGCCTGTTCGGCGATCGATCTGGCATCGCTTGAAACACACGACACTCGCCGCCCGTGAATTGACGGCGGGCAGTCAAGGAACACGACGGGAACATTTCCAAAGAGACGTGGCATGATGTCAGGCGGCTCCCCGCCACATTCGACAATGCATCCTGCCGGATGCCAGAATTTGAGCAGCGACCGTATGTTGCGCCGATCTTCGCCAAGCGAACAGTGGAACCGGTTCACGGTGGCTGTGCCGTATTCGACAGTCTGCACCGACCAATCCGCATCTCTGGCATAGACAGCGATGCCAGACATCTCATCCCGGTCACGCTTAAGGATGGAACGCTGAAGAACAAGCACCGTCTTTCGCTCTGTCTGCCTACTCATACCGCATCTCCCTTACGCGATATTATAGCATATCAACTTCACCCGCCGTCCATCCACGGAAAGAGCGCTATGCGCACCCGGGTCAAGCCGAACGGAACGAGAGAGATCGTCTCGATTTCACCGTCTTCTCTTGGCAATGGCGACGGGGGCGGGTCTACGGCACGGCCGGCGGTCACCTTTCGCATATGTCCCCACCCGCCAAAATCCGTGCGGACGGCGCAGGCCCTCAGTTCCAGTCCGGTTTCACACACCTTTTCGCCGACAATGCGCCCGTCCCGCCCCAGCAGCAATGCATATCCCCACGACGACACAGGGCGGATCTCCTTGCGTGGAAATCCGCAAATCCCGTCTTCAATCCATCTATCCTCATACGGAACCTTGTATCTCTTTACCTCGCTTTCCTCCCCTGTGATTTTCAACGCATAGAGCAAAGCCCCGCGCCTGACTGCAACGGCACCTCGTTCCCAATATGACAGCCGTGTCTTCTGCGGGAACGCAAGCGTTATCACATCGCCAACCTTCCAGACCCGTGAAATCCGCCGGAATCGCAAAGGGGACGTTTCACCGCACACTTCGAAATCCGCTCCGTTCACCTTCACTGTCGCGTTCTCGCACCATGCGGGAATTCTGACGAACAGCGGCCATTCTCCGCCATTCGTCGCCTTGATTTCCAGCTGCACTTCTTCACCAAACGGATACATTCCGCTTTCTGCAACAGTAGCCGTCGGCGTTGAAACCGTGCAGGGGCCATACGCAACTGCCGCAAGTCCGCCGCCATGCGACATCCACATCGACTGCACAAACTTCGGCCACGCCATGTGAAAGTTGGATCGGCAGCAGCCGAAGCCGGAATGCGGACCGGGACAGATTGCGCCGACGTCCTCCCCGTTGTTTGCGAAGTTAAGCGGCCGGTCTATGCAGGCGGGCTGGTTAATCAGACTGTAGTATGTTATTCCGCGCCCGTCTGTCGCGACCATGGACATGAGCGTATTGTAGGCGACAACCTCCAAGTCGTCCGCCGCCTTGACATCGCCGAATGAGGCGATTTGCGTCTGACAACTCACTATACGCTCGGCCACGGCACAGAGTTCCGTCCCCCCGCTTGCGCTTCGGTCGCTCAACTGCTCGCTTCCATTCAACATGAAATCCGGCCTCCCGTAGCATTTCATCAGCCAGCCATCCGATGAAAACGCCGCATGGTAAGCCGTCCGCTTCAGATTATCGCCGTCAAGCCGCCACTGCAACGCAGGAGTCTTGAGCCCCTGCATGAAATTTACGATGTGACAGCAGAAGCCGTTGCCATTGTCACCGTTGCCGGGATTCCCACCGCGCCTGTAATAACGCGTCCAGTCTGTGGACTGCGCCGCAACACACTCCGCAAATTCCCGCCACTCGCCCTTGCCCGTCTTTCCGTAAAGCCAAAGAACGACATCCAACTCGTCGCCGGCCCGCGCAACAGCCCAGCGCGATTCGGCAGACAGCGGATATGCTTCGAATTCGGCACGCTGAAAACGAAAATACCGTTCAAGAAATGGAACAATCCGCACATCACCTGTTGCATCAGCCCAGTCCCGCAGCAGCTGGATCGCAATCATGTTGCCCCACCAGTTTCGGCTCTTCGGCCCGAAATCTCCGTTCGCACGCTGGGAGAGAATAATCGCATCCACCCAGCGTGTCGCTTTTTTCTTCAGCGCCGCATCATCAAGAACAAACGCCAGCGCGACCAAACCCTTCGCATAGTACGGGCCCCGTTCCCATGCATACATCCCACCTGATTTGCCGCCCGTAAGCCAGTCAGACTTCCCGATGTCATCATACAGCTCCTCGGCATGGCCGGTAAGACCTTCTGCCTGACGCACCAGTCTATCGCGCAAAAAACCTTCCGGTCTGACGCTTCCAAGCGGCAGCACATCCATCACCGTCGGGCGGACATCCCCCGCGACCACCCCGTTTGCCAGAAGCGCCAAGAATGCAACCAATAGAGTTTTCATCCTGTCTCTGCCTCACGCCTTGCCGGTCGGCTTGAAAATCACTTCCAGTCCATCGTGCGCCAGCTGGAGACCAGCTGGCATCTTGTCGTCGAACGTCTTCTGTCCCCATTCGTAGTAGCCGATGTGAGTCAGGTACACTGGCTGCCCAGGATTGGGCATGTAGAGACCTTCCCCGGGCTTGAGATAACTAGTGAAAATTTCATTCACCGTGGAAGCCGTTGAATGGGAGATATTCAGCCCACCAAACTTCTGGACTGGATTTCCCGTAGCCTCCATAATGACAGCCGTTATCGGCTCTTTCGGCGTACAGCCGTGAAAGAACACCGTAGACATCAGCCCAGACGTGTCAGTCGCGTACAGCAGTCGCACCGGTCCATCCGCACAATGCTTAGAGACCTTGTATACGAGCGCCTGTTCATACGGCTTGCCCGTCCAGTGGTTGCCAGGCAATGGCAGTATCTCGTAGCCGCCAAGTTTGAACGGAACGCACACGTCAAGCGGATGGATGGTCGGGGCTTCGCCGCCGATCTCCGAGACCGCCTTGGCGAAGTCGCGTCTCGCGTCCTCAAGCCAGCCACGCTGAAGATAGACATCCCTTACGCCAAGCCGCACCGCCGCCTTTGGGTCGTAATGGTCACCGTGCGAATGGGTGTAGATGATCGTCTTTGGCCGACATCCATCAGGCAGCATGTCGGCTGCCATCCAAGTGTAGTCGATAAGAA
>DFGM01000113.1:0-5196 GCA_002371755.1 Verrucomicrobia bacterium UBA3750
TGAAAGGCGGTCTGCAAAAATACGGACTCAATTCGGACGAGCACGCGGCCGTCACTTTCACGCTCTCGCGCAACGACGAGACGGGCGCCGTCACGATCAAGTATTCCGAGCCGGAGGGCTTGCCGGTGAAGTTCAACTGGACCACGACCATCGACGTGGACGGCAATTCCACGACGACGCCCATGCGCGTGGACCACGGCCAGTACGAGGCAAAGGCGATGGAGCGCGCGGAACATATATCCGCCAAGATGCCCGGCAAGGACAAGGCGGCGACCGAAGCGCTCATCAAGGAGTTGCTCGCCCACTGCGGCGACGACTTCGACCTCAAGGATATCGTATCCAAGAATGTTTACCAGATGTGCGTAAACGGGCGTGGCGCGCTGCGTCAGGCAGACGAAATCAAGGCGAAGATCGATGCCATCCGCGCAAACCTCGCCGAAATCCGGGTAGCGGCGAACGGCAACGCGATCATCGAGAAGGCGGGCGTCAACTTCATGATCGGCATGCCAGGCAAGACGGTTCCGTCCGGACTCATCGGGCGGCTTGTCAAGGCCGCCGGCGGGATGGACGTCGGCTCGTTCGCCAAGCTGACTGCCGCCTCGACGCCCTCGCAGATCCTCAAGGCCGTGATCGACATGCGCCAGGAGGTCGAAAAGACCATGGCCGCCGAACACGTCGAGGATTCGCTGGATGGCGGCGACGAAATGACGGCGGTCCGCGACTTGCTCGCTTCGTTCGCCATGGCAAAGCTCCCGTCCGCGCAGCTGCGGGGCGCGAATGCCGCGCTCCATTCCGACAACTGCGCCAAGGCCCTGGCGCTGCTCGACGACATCCAGGGGGGCAAGCTTTCCGCAGGGAAACTTACCGCAGCGCAGAAGGGCGCGCTTGAATCGCAGTCCTACGAAATCGGAATCGCGGTCGGACAATACAATCTCGCCGTCGAAACGGCCCTTGGACAGGAGGAGCGCGGTGTCAGGTCGTTCTCCGGAGAGTTCGACAAGAAGTCTGCCGGCAGCGCGGAAGTCTTCAAGGACGTACTCAAGTGCGCCGACGCCGAAGTGTCCGCGAAAGCCGAGACGCAGCGTCAGACGCAGAACATCGTAAACAGCCTAAACACGGCGAAGACCAACGCCGTCAACGCCTACTCCAAGGCGGGGGCCGGCGGCGAGTCGAAGGTGGACACGCTCATCTATGCCGCGCTCAAGCGCTGCGCCGCAAACGAAGACGCAGTCAATGTCGTGGCGAACAACATGGACACACTGCTCGTATCGAGCAACGCGAAGCTGCGCACCATAGAAGAGGTGCGCAGGCGCGCCGAGGACATCGCCGCCAACTTCGCAGAGCTGAAGGAGCTTTCCAAGGACAACCCGGCAATCTACAATGCCGGCAAGCGCATGATGGCGGTCATGGGGAGCAAGGCTCTGCCGCAGGGCATGATCGCGAAGCTCGTCGCCGAGGCGTCAAATGCGAAGATCAACTCCATCCGCAAGCTCTCGGTCAGATCGTCCGCTCTCGACATCCACCACGCCGTCACGGAGTTCAGGGACAACCTCGTGCAGGCGATGAATGCGACGGGCGCCGAGTCGGAGGTTGCGGGGCCGGCCGAAAAGCAGGCGTGCCGCAATTTCGTCGCCGCGGTGATGATGGGCCGCTGCGGCGCCAACGCCCTGCGCGCAATGCAGGGCGCCTTTGCCGGCGAGCTGCCCGCCAAGATGCTCGCGCTCTACAACGACGTATTGGACGGACACCAGAACGAAGGCCTGGAGCACGAGGTCGCCATCCAGTTCGAAAACCAGGGTGGTTCCCACATGACGCACATCATCGCGCTCAAGGACGCCATCAATCGCGCCGTGGACGGCGAACCCGGCAACGGAATCGATCCGTACAAAGGCTCGTTCAACGCCGACGAGTTCGGCGGCGGAAATATACTCGGCGACCTCGTGGATCTCGCCTCGCGATAGTGACATGGAGTGAAATAACATGGTATCCACACCATAGAGAAGATACTCCAACTCTGCGATATCTGGGCGGAAAGGATTCGCCGCCACGCTCCGCGCCGGCCTGATGATCATATTCAAGTAATCCTTTTTACGGTCAAATATCAAAGACGAGCCAGTGTGTCCAAGACGCACCGGCTCGATTTGGCAATACGGGGGGATTATTCCCACTCGATTGTCGCAGGGGGCTTGGAGGATATGTCGTAAACGACGCGGTTTATGCCGCGCACTTCGTTGATGATGCGGCTTGAGATGGTCGCAAGCGTATCGTAAGGGAGGCGCGTCCAATCCGCCGTCATGGCGTCGATGGAGTCGACGGAGCGGATGACGCAGGTGTATTCGTATGTTCTCTGGTCGCCCATTACGCCAACCGAGCGGCAAGGAAGCAGCACGGCGAACGTCTGCCAGATGGACTTGTAGTTCGGGAGTTTCTTGACTTCCTCCTGAACCCTTGCATCCGCCTCCTGCAGAAGCCGGACTTTCTCCGCGGTGATTTCGCCTAGGATACGCACTCCGAGACCGGGTCCCGGGAACGGCTGGCGGTCAAGGAGTTCTGCATCCATGCCGAGGAGTCTGCCGACGGAGCGGACTTCGTCCTTGAACAGATCGCGCAGAGGCTCTACGAGCTCGAACTTCAAATCCGGCGGCAGCCCGCCGACGTTGTGGTGGCTTTTGATCGTCTGCGAGTTACCGGGCTTTGCCGAACTTTCGATTACGTCGGGGTAGATGGTTCCCTGCGCGAGG
This sequence comes from Verrucomicrobia bacterium UBA3750, assembly GCA_002371755.1. Classification (GTDB taxonomy): domain Bacteria; phylum Verrucomicrobiota; class Kiritimatiellia; order RFP12; family UBA1067; genus UBA1067. The sequence continues at coordinate 2,742 of DFGM01000113.1, forward strand.
AAGCGGCAATGCGCGAATTTCCTCGCTTCCTCGGCGAACACGGCTATGAATTCGCGGCCGATGATTTTGCGTTTGGCTTCAGGCTCGTCGACGCCGTCGAGCGCTGCGTAGAAGCGTTCGGCGGCGCGAGCGACGGTGAGGTCGAGGCCGAGTTTCTCGCCGAACATCCCCTCCACTTGGGCGGCTTCATTCTTGCGGAGGAGTCCGTTGTCGACGAAAATGCAGTGCAGGCGTTTGCCGATGGCCTTGTCGAGAAGAACGGCAACTACGGAAGAATCGACGCCTCCGGAAAGCCCGAGGACTACTTCATCGTTGCCGATTTTCTTCTTCATGCGTTCGACCGTTTCGTCGATCCACGTGGACATATCCCAATCAGGCTTCGCGCTGCAGATGCCGAAGACGAAGTTGGCGAGGATTTCCGAGCCATGTTCGGAATGCACAACTTCAGGATGGAACTGGAGAGCGTAGAAGCGGCGTTTTTCGTCGCACATTGCGGCGTACGGGCAGTTCGCGCTCGTGGCTACGGTCTCAAAGCCTTGCGGCAGCGCGGCAACCCTGTCTCCATGGCTCATCCAGACTGTGAAAGAAGCTGGAAGGCCTGCAAAAATCCCCGTCCTGTCCGCCGTCTCTTCAGCGGAGGAGGCCTGTTCCTTTATGCTCAACACGGCTCTGCCGTATTCGCGCTCGGCGCCCGGCTCTACTTTGCCGCCGAGAGTGTGCGCCATAAGCTGCATGCCGTAGCAGATGCCGAGCACGGGGATGCCGAGGTCGAATATGGCGGGGTCAATTTGCGGAGCGCCTTCGGCGAACACGCTTGCAGGACCGCCGGAGAGGATTATGCCGAGCGGGGGATTGGTCATAAGTTCCGCCGCCGTGACGGAGGTCGGCAGGACTTCTGAATACACCTTCTTTTCGCGAATACGCCTTGCGATGAGGTGCGTATATTGCGAGCCGTAGTCCAGTATGGCGATTCTTTTTCTCATGGTGACATCCTTGTTTAGCGGTGGCGGATTTAGCCAAGTTGCGCGGTTGGGCGCGTATTCTATCATATTTTCGCTGGCAGCACAATGCTGAATCTGTGGCGAAAATCCTGCCAGGCGTCCAGGATTTGCCGTGCTTTTCCGGAGCTGGTGCGGCGAAGATGTTCGCGCAGAAGGTCTTGCAGCCTCCTTTCGTCCCCGGAATTCTCTTCGAGCGGGAAGAGGTCCACAGAGTCGAGGTTGCAATTGAGGTCGAGGTCGCCAGTTTCGTCAAGGACGTATGCGATGCCGCCTGTCATGCCTGCGGCGAAGTTGACCCCGACCGGCCCGAGTATCACGGCTACACCCCCCGTCATATATTCGCACCCGTGATCGCCTATGCCTTCGGCTACAAGCGTCGCGCCGGAGTTGCGTATGCCGAAGCGCTCGCCCGCAAGTCCGTTTATGAATATCGCCCCGGCAGTCGCGCCATATGCGATAACGTTGCCTGCGATTGCATTGTCCCCGCCCGATGGCGACTTTATGGTTATTACTCCACCCGAGAGAGACTTGCCGATATAGTCGTTGGCCTCGCCGAGGAGGTTGAATGCGACATCTTTTGCGAGGAATGCGCCGAAAGACTGCCCGGCCACGCCGGTGAAGTTCACTGTGATGGGGCCGTGCGGATTTTCGACCAGCCAGCCGGATAGTGCCGCGCCGACGGAGCGCTCGCAATTGGAGATTGTGTGCGCAAGCACGGTTTCGCCGCGCTCAACGGCGGGGATGAGCTCGCGAGTATCGTAGTTTTCTGTCGCAGTCGATTGCAATCGATTGCTGTCGATTGCAGTCGATTGCAAAACCTCGCCAAAGTCGAAGCGCGAGCCGTTCTTTGTTTTGAGAAGGTCGGTGCGTCCGCGCGCTTCTGCGAGCGACCTGAGCCCCAGCGACGCGAGGATTTCGCGCACCTCGCCGGCGAGGAAGCGGAAGTATCTCTGAAGATGCTCAGGCTTGCCGGCGAACTTGGCGCGCAGTTCCGGCTTCTGCGTGGCGATGCCGACGGGACAGCAGTTGAGGTTGCATTTGCGGCACTGAACGCAGCCTAGCGAAACGAGCATGGATGTGCCGAACGCAAACTCGTCCGCGCCGAGCATGGCGGCTGTCACGATGTCGCGTCCGGTGCAAAGTTGTCCATCCACCTGCAGTTTGACGCGGTGGCGCATGTTGTTCTTGACGAGCGTCTGGTGCGCCTCGGCGAGGCCTGTTTCCCAAGGGAGGCCGGCGTGTTTCATCGAGGTGAGCGGTGCGGCGCCGGTGCCGCCATCGAAGCCGCTGATGACGATTACATCGGCGTGCGCCTTGGCAACGCCTGCCGCAATCGTGCCGACGCCGGATTCGGAGACGAGTTTCACTGAGATGCGCGCCTTGGGGTTCGCGCACTTTAAATCATAGATGAGTTGCGCGAGGTCTTCTATAGAGTAGATGTCGTGGTGCGGCGG
>DFGM01000113.1:5246-5611 GCA_002371755.1 Verrucomicrobia bacterium UBA3750
GTGGTGCGGCGGCGGCGAGATGAGCATAGTGCCTGGCTTTGCATGGCGCAGCCGCGCAACAACCCCGTCCACCTTGTGCGCGGGGAGCTGGCCGCCTTCGCCGGGCTTTGCCCCTTGCGCGAGCTTGATCTGCAGGTCTTTCGCGGAGCGTATGTATTCGATGGTGACGCCGAAGCGGCCCGACGCCACCTGCTTGATAGCGCTGTTTCTCTCGGTGCCAAAGCGCTCGGGGTTTTCGCCGCCCTCGCCCGAGTTGGACATGGTGCCGAGCCCGTTGAGCGCAAGCGCAATCGTCTCGTGCGCCTCCGGCGAAAGAGACCCGAGCGACATCGCCCCGCCAACGAAGTGCTTCACGATGGAGTCTA
>DFGM01000030.1:0-320 GCA_002371755.1 Verrucomicrobia bacterium UBA3750
GCGCGGGAGGCCTCGCCGGATGGGTTGGTTGTCCGGGCGCGCTGAACATCGTCGTCACGAACAACATCGTCTCGCTTGCTTCCACCGGACGCGTCGCCGTCGAGACAGGCAGTTCCTCGTCGGCCGGCGGCGTCATAGGCGATCTGAACAACGCCCACCCGCTCGTCCAGGGCAATGCGGTGTATGTGGCGTCCGGCGCGACGGTCTCCGCCAATGAAAGCGCGGCCGCAGGCAGCGTTCGCACGTCCTACGCCAACGCGTCCTACTCCATCTCGTCGAGCACGAACGCGGGTCAGACGACATTCTTCATCGAGGATGGC
>DFGM01000030.1:450-1740 GCA_002371755.1 Verrucomicrobia bacterium UBA3750
GGCGACGGACGGCATATCCGTCGATGCCGTCGCAGGGTTCTGGTATTCCGTGATCTACGGCGACCGGCTTGTTTCCGGCGGCATCGGCGGAGAGACTGGCGAGACGGAGCCGGTGAAGGCGCTTTCGACCGGTCCGTTGCCGCTTGAGACGCCCAAGGAAGGGGCTACGCGGTTCTACAGGGTGAAGGTCAGTCCACGCGGCAACTGAAAGGGAGGGTAGTGATGAAGAATGCGATTATGACGATGACGACTGCGGCGATGATGCTGTGCCTGTCTGCGGCGGTGCATGCGGGCGTGCGCTATTCCAAGTACGACACGCCGTTCATGCCGAAGTCCGCGCCGGCGGCGAGGGCGGCCGTGGAAGTTTCCGTCATGCCCGGCAAGAACATGCCGCTCGTCGCCGCGAAGATAAACGGGAAGGCCTGCACGCTCCTTTTCGACACGGGCGCCACTCATACGACGCTCGACGCAGGATTCATGCAGAGGGAGCTTCCGGATGTTCCGCTCGTGGATGTGTTGCTCGGCGGCATGACGAATGTCAAGGCCGCGCCGAAGCTCGCACATATCGTTTCGCTTGAACTTGGCGAGGCGAAGTTCTGCGACTTCGATGCAATGGTGCTCGACTTGGCGGATATGGCGCGCGGGATTGGAGCCAACATCGTCGGCGTCATCGGCATGAACGTAATCGGCTCGGCGCCCGTCATTCTCTCGCTTGGCGCGGGGAAGGCCGTCTTCGCGCCGGATGCCGGGGATGTTGCGGGGTTCGGCAAGGGAATCGCGAGGTATGAGGACGAGCCGATGTCCGTCGCACTGACGCCAATATACAACGGCAGGATGTTCCCTATAATCGTTGACTCTGGCGCGACCATGACGTTCCTCGACAAGACGCTCGGGTGGCCGTCATCCGGCGAGAAGGTAGATATAGGCGCAGTCCACGTAAACGGACATTCGGGTCTCGCGGCGGAGCGCGGTCTCACTGGGAAACTCACCCTCGGGGAGGACGTCGAGCTCTCCCCCATGCTTATCGACCAGCGCGCCAGCAGCATCGGCTCGGATGTGCTCCTTTCATACGATATTCTCATCGACCGCGAACAGGCGCGCTTCAGGAAGCGGTCGAAATCCCCGGCGCATTTGGCGCCATGATGCTGCAGGCTGATTGTAACCTTTCCGCTCGGAGCGTGTAGACAGGGCAAAGCGACAATCACCAGAGCCAGTTGCAAAACCCGGTAGGGCGGGCAGACCCTGCCCGCCGCGATGTATCGGTGGGTCACACGGCGGCGAGGGGTCTCG
>DFGM01000030.1:1822-6007 GCA_002371755.1 Verrucomicrobia bacterium UBA3750
TCCGCTTCGCGGACAGCCTTCGGCTGGGGGATATGCCCTACCACGCCCCTACAACGGGACGACCCGACGGTAGGGCGGGCAGCCCCTGCCCGCCGCGGCGGCGATTCCGGCCTCCTCCCCCGGCGATTTCCTCCTCGTCTAACAGGTTTCCCCCGAGCGCCTTCGAAAAGGCGCACCAGAGCTACTTAACCCGATTCCAGTCAGTTACTCAACTGATTCTAATCAGTTGCTCAACCGATTATAATCAGTTGCTAAATCGATTATAATCAGTTGTTCAACCGATTATAATCAGTTGCTAAACCGATTATAATCAGTTACTCAGCCGATTGTAATCAGTTGCTCAACCGATTACAGTCAGTTGTTCGCCCTCTTGCCGCACTCGTCTTACTGCTTGCCCCCTTGACAGGCGATACCCCTATAGGGTATAATATGCGGCACCAAGCCACATGAGGATACGCAATGAACCAGTGCATAGAAGAGTCGAAGACAATCCATGTGCGGATAAACCGCATCATCGGCCAGCTCAATGGCGTCCAGAAGATGATCGCCGAGGATGTGCCGTGCGAGGACATATTGACGCAAATCAACGCTGCTAACGGCGCTTTGCACCGTATAGGGCTTATGATTCTTGAAGGACACCTGAGGCATTGCGTCCGAAATGGCATCGAAAAAGGCAATGCCGACGAGGTAATCGAGAACTTCGCAGAAGCGTTGGAGCACTTTTCTCGAATAGCCTAGAGGTTTGTGCGCAAGTCGCCATACCCATACTGGTATATGTAATCAAAAGGTAAGTACGGAGACGAACAACTATGGGAAGTTGTTGTGGAGTAGATAAGGATGCGCTCGCAAATGTGGCCGAAACAGACTCGGCGTCAGGCAGAATCATCGTTTTTCTTGAGAAGGTCAAGGATTTCCTCGAAAGCTGGCCGATGCTGGCCATCTCCGGTGTATCGCTTGTCGCAAGTTTTCTTTTGACGGGCCATGGGTGCCATTCGCATGATGCCCCTGGCGGCATAAGACTTCTCGATCCGGCGTGGATTCCTCTCTTCATATGCGGGCTCCCGATTCTCAAAGAGGCGTTGGAGGCGCTGATTATCGAAAAGCGCATACGCGCATCGCTTCTCATATCGTGCGCCATGGTGTCGTGCGTCTCGATCGGACAGCTCTTCGCGGCAGGTGAAGTGGCATTTATCATGGCCCTCGGGGAGATGCTTGAGGGCTGGACGATCCGGCGCGCCAAGACGGGTCTCGCGAAGCTCGTTTCGCTCGCCCCCGCCACGGCACGTTATGTGGTGACGTGCCCTAAATGCCTTGCGAAGGGGGAGAAGTTCCGTGACGTGCCTGTGGAAAAGATAGAACCCGGCGACGGCGTGAGGGTGCTTCCCGGCGAGACAATCCCCGTCGATGGCGTTATAACGGAAGGCGCAACCTCCATCGACCAGAGCACCATGACGGGAGAATCGCTTCCCGTGGACAAGCGGGAAGGCGATGAAGTATATTCCGGCACTATTAACCGCTTTGGCGCGATTACCCTCTCTGCCACCAAGGCAGGGAATGATTCTTCGTTGCAGAAACTCATCCGCCTTGTAAAGGAGGCGGAGAAGAAAAAAGCGCCAATGCAGCGCATCGCCGACAAATGGGCCGCTATTCTCGTTCCGTGCTCGCTTTCAATAGCGATTCTGACCTTCCTGGGTGTCTGGACTGTGATGGGAGACTTCCACACGGCGCTCATACGCGGCGTGACGATTATGGTGGTGTTCTGTCCGTGCGCCCTGGCACTTGCCACGCCCACATCCATAATGGCGGCGATTGGGCAGGCCACAAAGTTCGGCGTGATAATAAAGTCCGGCGAGGCGTTGGAGCGAATGGGGAAAGTAAAAGCGATTTGCTTTGACAAGACCGGCACGCTCACGACCGGGCGGCTTTCTGTTGCACGGGTCTTGGCTTTCGGAAGCGCAAGCGAAGAGGATGTGCTCTTTGCCGCCGCCTCCGTGGAAGCATCCTCCGAGCATCCGCTTGCCAAGGCGATAGTGGCCGAAGCGGAGAAACGTTCGCTTGCGACGCGTATCGCCGCTGCAAAGGCGGAAGACTTCGTGATGACGCCCGGCAAAGGCGTTAAGGCGAAACTTGAAGGGAAATGCATCCTTTGCGGCAATCTCAAGTGGCTGGAAGAGCATGGCATAAGGCTTCGCAAGGAGGACGAGGAAGCATTAGACGCGCTCCGGCGCGAAGGCAAAGCCGTGGTCGCCGTGGCGATAGAAGGGGAAGCGGCAGGCATCATCGCTCTTTCGGATTCGCCGCGCGAAGAGGCCGCGGGCATGATTGCAGAGCTGCCCGAGGCTGGACTCAGGCCAATTCTGCTGACGGGCGACCATGCTTCGACCGCCACATTCGTCGCATCGCAACTCGGGATAAAAGAGGTCCGGGCCGATCTCCTTCCTGCCGGCAAGGCGGCGGCTATCGAGGAGATTCAGGCCGCAGGCGAAGATGTTGCCATGATTGGCGATGGCGTGAACGATGCCGTGGCGCTCAAGACGGCCTCGGTAGGCATTGCGATGGGCGGAATGGGCAGCGACATAGCGGTGGAGGCGGCAGATATCGCGCTTGTCGGCGATGATCTAATGAAGATTCCTTATCTGCACAGGCTCTCCGTGGCGTGCGTGAAGCTGATCAAGTTCAACATCACGCTCTCGATGTGCATAAACGCGTGCGCAATCACGCTATCGATACTGGGAGTCTTGACGCCCGTCACGGGGGCACTTGTGCACAACCTTGGCTCGGTTTGCGTAGTGCTCAACGGCGCTTTGCTTTACGACCGGAACTACCGGAAGAAGCCTCGCGCTTGAGTCCCGCCCTCATGCCGCGCAAAAAGGGATACGCAAAATCCGGCTCTTTTTTTGAATCCCGAAGTCGCCCCCTAGACAGCACAGCGCGAATATGATAAAATATTTGCGTTTTGCATCATAGGGCGGTTAGCTCAGTTGGTTAGAGCAATTGCTTTACACGCAATGGGTCGGGGGTTCGAATCCCTCACCGCCCACCACTCCCACTCCACCAATGAGGTCAGGCCCTCTGGCTCCCTCTATAGCGCGGAGTGAGTTCCGGGCCGTCACATTGGGAACGGGCGGGTGCTTTGCTGCATGTTGGCTATCTTGTGGGAGAGCACAGCCAGCGACTGCGCGAGGTCCACGCTCTGCACAATCACGTCGTCAGGAACGGAAATCTGCACAGAGGTGAAGTTCCAGATGCCTTTCACTCCCGCCGCCACAAGCGCCTCCGCGCACTCCTGGGCGGCGGCATCCGGCACGGTGAGGATGCCGAGCCTGATCCGCAGCCGGCGGACGAGGCGGTCGATTTCCGTCATCGGGCGCACCTTCACACCATGGACCGTCTGCCCCTGAAGCTCTGGATTTGCGTCGAACGCCACCACGATTGAGAGGTGCTGCTCGGCAAATCCGTCGTAGCCGACAAGGGCGTGGCCCAACGAGCCGCAGCCGATCAGCGCGGCGTCGGTCGCATTGTCCCAGCCCAGCGCGTGCCGGATGGCCTCTACAAGCTCCCGCGCCGGATAGCCCCAGCGCGGACGGCCTGGGATGCCCATTAGCGCAATGTCCTTGCGCGCGAGAACTGGATCGATCCCGAGCGCTGCAGCCAATGCCGCGCTTGATATCTCCTCATCCCCCGCCGCCATGCGCTCCCGGATCAGGCGCAAATACGCCGGATACCGACGGATCGTCGGCAGCGGAAGCGGACTGAGTCTATCGCTGGCATTCATAAATTGTCTATTATTATACCATATTTGACCGACGGGCGACACAGCGCTGAGAAAATAAATATTTACTATCGCTGCTTGACTATCGCTACTAGAATTGCTATACTACGCGCCTGTTTCCCCCTCACGAGGGAATTTTCGGGAAAAGACAGAGGAAAGAAAGATGAACGAGAACGACAGACCAGACGCCGCAGGCGATGGCGTTGCTGAACTGGAGGCGCAGATTGCCCGCGTCCGTGCGGCGCAGGCGCGCTTCGCCGCGTATGCGCAGGAAAAGGTGGACGCGATATTCAAGGCTGCGGCGATCGCCGCGAACCGCATGCGCATTCCACTTGCCAAGATGGCGGTGGAGGAGACCGGCATGGGCATCGTCGAGGACAAAGTGATTAAGAACCACTACGCGGCAGAATACA
>DFGM01000071.1:0-3009 GCA_002371755.1 Verrucomicrobia bacterium UBA3750
GGGATTCGGATTCCAAGTGTAAGATGCTTTTTTCAAAAGTGCCAGACGGGTATGCATGTAAATTGCTGAGGCAGCTTGCTACAGACGAGCGGATTCATGAGTTTGATGCTAACGAAATAATCATGAATTTGCCGGCGATGTGGCAGAAAAAACCAGGAGTTAAGATTGCGATGCCAGAAGTCTTAACGCTGTTGGTGGTGCGATATGTAAAGAATGGGTGGGGTTATTGTATCGGTGGTATATTGGATTGCGCTGATAAATTTGGAATCGGGCAAAAGATAACAAAGGAGTTCCTGTGTTGCATGGCTAATGCTGGTTCGCTTGGTGGTGAAGGTTATTTTCAGATTGTTAAAACTGGAATGCGCATTTTACCGACAGAGGAAATTGTGGGCGTGTTTGACTATGCGTTGAAACGTGTTGCAAATGGGATGGATGATGGCTTTGGGGATGGTGACTGGATGCCCGAGATATGGCCTGGAAAGTCTTTCAACGGGGTGACAAAAGATCTGCTATGGACGGCAATGGGCGATCCAGATGTCAGTATTCGATGGAAGGCTACGCATTGTGTTGTTGATGAGTTGTTGCGAGCTCCTAACGAAGTCGCAGATTATGTAAAACGCTTATCGTGCACGGATTTTGCCCCATGTGTGGCGAAGAATCTGCCGATGTATATTTATGATTCGCGGATGCATTTTTTGCTCGCTCTCGCCAAGGTGTCTAAACAAGTTGCTCCTGAGATTCGTAAGAATGCATCGGAAGTTGCGGCATTCTTGAGAAGTCAGGAGCATGTACTTATTAGGTATATTGGATGGAAAGCATTGTTGGATGCTGGTGTAAAGAGAGAAGCGCTTCACGGTCTTAATCCATTTGACTTTGTGACTGTGCAGAAAATCTCTGGGCCGTCATGGGCACATGAGGCAAAGGTAGTTGTGCATGAGCATATCAAAGAGGTGATTAGTAAACATGTATGGGTCCCATTGCATTATGACTTTGAGAAGTATTGGGTGTCGCAACTTATGCGTGTATTTGGATTAGATAATGATGGCCATGCACTTTTGGAATGGGCCGCATCATCAATGATAGGAGTGGGCACGATTCCTGCGATGTCTGGCGATTCGCGGAGATCCCAGTTTTATGATGATGGCTCCACAAAGGTTTCTTGTTCTGGCATGCCAACTGTGAGTGATTATAATTTTTATGCTTCGTATCATTCTCTATTGATTCTGGCAGGGAAGATGCTGAAGTATCAGCCGGTAATTAAATATACAGACGATAGGGAGGATGGCTTTAGCGAATGGATGAAAGAGTTGTTGCCTGTATTTGCTCCCGATCTGAATATCTGGCAGTCGGACGTGCGAGGCAATTTGCCTATGTATATTGCGTACGGGGATGAATTGAAGGAAATGATCGAGCAGCAACCATTAATGGATATAGATGTCAAAAAACTATTATGCCTGGCTGGGAATGAAGATGGAATTATTATTGATGGGGAATTGCGAATAGGAGAATATGCAAAGGAATTTGAATGTTCGTTAAACTGCGCCCTTGTCGCAAAGAAGAGTGCTGTAGTGACGCGATCAAGTATGCGTCGAATGAAGGATCCGACGAGTTTGGCATTGCCAACGTTCTTTGACAAGACGGAGGATGATTGGCGGAATCATGGAACGTTTAATTGGCGGGGCTTGTACGACTCTGAACATGAGTATCTTCGTCATCATTTAGACGAGAATGATCCTGCTGCTGGTGGATTGCATATTGTTAGATTCGATGTTGCGAGGGCTATTCGTAGGGATTTGCAATTACGTGATGGCGGTGATCATATTTCACTGTTGCGCAAGGATGGTCGCCCAGCGTTCGTTTCATGGTATTGGGGTAATGTCTCTCGTGAGAGGAATGCCTCACCGGGCACCTATGGCTGCACATTTATGGCGGCGAAAGATTTCTTGAGCGAACTTTGCAATAGGTATTGCTCGGAACTTCTTATTGAACTAGTGTTGAAAAGGTTTAAACGCGTATATCGTCACAATTATGCGGAACGTGACGAAGAAGAGAAGTGTTATCGCTATGTATTGTACTCGCCGGAGAAAGGGTTATATTAAAGCATGGTGAATCCGAGTTGAGAACTGGCATACTTGCCATAATAGACGATGATTTGATTGTTCGAGAAGTAACGATTCTCTTGTGGATGTAAAAGTGGAGATATAAATAATGGCGATGCCGCAGAGAGATGATACGATAGAGGCGATCAAGCGACTTGACGCCTTGCTTGAGTATGTCGTCATGCATGGTGACGAGGAAGAGGCCGAGCGCATACGTGAAGAACTGCGCAAGCTGACGGATGAAGTTTGACGGCAGATGGCGTTTGAAGGGCGCGGCAGTGTGGTATAATCTCCACGTGAGCGAGAAAGGAGTGAAGATGAGAAAACGTGAAACAGATCGGACAAAGGCAAATTGCCCGCGGTATACATTGAGCGACAAGATGATTTCGCATGTCGCCGAAATAACAGAAGTCGCTATACACCTTGAAATGCGAGAAAGAAACAACAAATAGTTAACGTTGAATAATTAGGAGTTATTGAGATGTCTAGGCAAGAAATCATAAAAATCTTCGGAGACCGAAAAATTCGCTCCGTTTGGGATGACGAGGCGGAGATTTGGTACTTCTCCATTGTCGATGTGGTGGCGGTGTTGACCGAAAGCAAGGATCCGCTTGCCTACTGGCGGAAGTTGAAACAACGCCTCAAAGCCGAGGGAAATGAAACCGTGACAAACTGTCACGGGTTGAAATTGCGGGCCGCAGACGGCAAGATGCGCATGACGGATGTAGCAACCGCCGAGCAGATGTTTCGTGTCATACAGTCGATTCCCTCGCCCAAGGCCGAGCCGTTCAAAATGTGGATGGCCAAGGTCGCGGCGGAACGGATCGACCAGATGCAGGATCCGGAACTTTCCATCCAGCAGGCACTGGCGGATTACAGACGGCTGGGATATACGGAGAAGTGGATTGCC
>DFGM01000071.1:3062-19630 GCA_002371755.1 Verrucomicrobia bacterium UBA3750
CGCAGGGGAGTACAAGCGATTCAAGGGGCTTAGGAAGCAGAATCTTCGCGACAATATGACGAACATGGAGCTGATTCTAAGCATGCTTGCCGAGGAATCCACACGCGAGATATCTGCCGCAACACGACCGAACAACATGATCGATCATCACAAGGTCGCTGCCAGCGGAGGGGGTGTGGCAAGAAATGCCCGAATCGAAATAGAGCAAAAGACCGGGCGCAAGGTCATATCACCTCTCAATGCAACGGATGCCGGAGCACTGGATGTCGATTCCGGCGATATGTTGCCGCCGCCCACGAAGTAGTGGTGCGGACAAGGAGGTTGTGATGAGTATATAGGGAGGTGAGGGGGATAGACCTAATTGTTGGAGTGGAAATGGTGGAGTAGCGACTATGGCGATGCAGCCGAGAGACGATCCGCCTACGCCAAGTCTACGGCGGACAGGTGCGATAGAGGCGATCAAGCGATTTATGACGCATGATGCGACGAAGGATTTAGATTCTTGGAACAAGGCGGTTCTGTTTCTTGCTGATGCCCATGCCTTTAATAAGGATGTGATAAGTGGACTTGAGCTTCTTGCAATTCAGGCGACGAAGGAATGTGAAAAAGCAGGGCAAGATCTTTTGCGTATTGTTGGTGTCCCCGCAGTGTCGCGGGAAGATGTTCAAGTAATTGCTGATTTGTTATGCAATAACTCGCTCATTAGTGGACACGTAAGCACAGTGCGTGTCTCGAAAGCGGTCTGTGCAGATAATTGGGAATGGGAAAGAGGATCCCGCCCTGCTTGTTTTCATGATGATAGGGGTTTGATCTATGGATAATCTCCCCATTCCCCTGAAAGGAGCCTGACATGGAAACGTATGGCGTGAGTTTTGAGGGTTTTGAACCATCGTGTGGATGGCCTATGTACAAGCACACGGAGGAAGAGCTGATTCCACATTTGAAAAACGAGGTCGTGCGGTGGCGCGAGCGCCGCGATGCGGCGGCCAGCGAACGGACAGCAATCAAAGGGATTGGTGCCGATCTCGAAGGCATGATGAAATCTCGCAACGGCCTGGTGGCAAAGCTGGGGGCGAAGGTGCCCGGCAGCGGGACCAAGGTCAACGAAGTTATGCCGATAGCGGTAAAGGAAGCCAAAGTCGAGACAAGCAGTTCGTGGGATGAACTTGCCTCGTGGCTTGACGCGTCGAAGTCGTCTATTGATCAGATCGCGTTGTTCTACAAGCATGCCTGTGAGCGGGCAGAATTCAATCTCGACTTATTCGAGAACTGTTTGGCGTCAACGGAGATAGACATTCGGTTCTGGGAGCGCACGCTTGAATTGCAGCGCGCCTATTGGGTGTTTGAGAAGGCCGAGCTTAAGTATAAAACCAAGATATGCCGCAAACTCGTTAAGGCGCTGGTAGATTACATAGGTGATTGCCGCGAGCAACTTGGGCGCTTTGACAACGAAGAGGACAGGTCGTCGGCGCTCTATGAAGACATCGAATGGCTCCTCGATGAAGCCGAGGCCGATCTTGCCTATTATCGCCAGATCAAGGCCGATATCGCGGCGGTAGGCGTAGAAGAAGCTATTAGGCATTCAAGCCGCAAGGTAACGCCCCCGTGCAGTGACGCGCCATAAAAGAACATCGCAATGGCTAATTCCGAATTCCTAACTCACCATTCTGAATTTACAGCCCCCGGCTGGGAGCGCGACGAGAACGGCGCGTTGCGGCGCGTGAAAAAGCCCCACATGGGGCGGCGGCTCCCTGGCTTCGACTACTCGCAGCGCATGATATACGAAATTACAATCGTGTTAAAAGAGCGGCGGCCCGTCTTGGGGCGGCTCGTGAAAAAGCCATGCGAAAGCGCAGCGTTGGAAGATGGTGCCGGCAATGAACCCACTTGGGTGGTTGAGCCGTCGACCATGGGGCAGGCTGCGCTTGATTGCTGGCGCAAAATCACCGATTTCTGGCCACAGGTATCACTGATCGAAGCGCAGCTGATGCCCGAGCATTTCCACGGCATCCTCTTTTTGAAAGAGCGCTTGCCACTCACCCACCCAGACAAACCCGAAGGGCCTGATAACAGGCGCAAAAACCTTGGCGACATCATTCGCGGCTTCAAGGTCGGTTGCACAATGGCTTGGCGAGAACTTATAAACGGCGGCGAGTATGTCGTAGGGCCGAATTTGCCGCTCCCGGCAGTTACGCCCCGCCGCATACTTGCGGCGGCTCCCCAATGGGCCGAAGGCTTTGTTGATACCATTCTCTTTCACAAAGGGCAGCTCGCGAAGATGATAAACTATTTGCGTGACAACCCGCGGCGACTTGGCGTGAAACGCGAGCATCCCGAGCTATTCAAGGTGGCGCGCGACATCGAGATCTCCTTTGCTGCATTTGCCGAGGGTGGCGCAATCGCGCCCTGGAGCGGCGCGGCAGGCGGTTATTTCGCCGCAATCGGCAACCACTTTCTTCTCGCCCGGCCGTGGCTCGTGCAGGTGCAATGCTCGCGCAAATTTTTTAGATACCGCGTTGAAAACTCGGCCAAAAATGGCCGAGGGCCGGACTTGGCCAAATATGGCCTGAGGCGAGACAGGAAGCCGCGTATCTGCCGCGACGAGAAGGGCAAACCCATTGTAGAACTTTCAACACCCGAATTCGAGGCGAAGCTGTCCGAAGCCCTTTCGGCAGGACGGTATGGCGCAGTCTTGGTTTCACCCTGTATTTCACATGGCGAGCGTGAAATCGCGCGGCGGGCGTTTGAAGCGGGCTATCGCGTGATTACATTGCAGAACAAAGGATTCTCGCCGCTTTACAAGCCGGGAGGCAAGCTTTTCACGACCTGCGCCAATGGCAATCTGCTGATGCTTGCACCAATTAACTGGCCCTACATTCCGGGCGAGAAACCAATGACGCGCGAGCAAGCGCAGGTATTGAACCGCATCGCCCAGCTGATCGCCGGCGATGGCGCGGGTGTTATTGATTACAAGGGCGCAGTGATGCACGGCATTGACGAACAGGTAGCGGCGGCGGTGGACAACTGCGGCAAATATGCCGCAGGACCAAACGCGCCAGGCCCGAACTGTTTGACCCCGTCGGCTATTGCCGATAGTCAGAAAATCTGAAAGGAGAAGTAAACCATGAGCAACTTCAACGAATCAAACACGATCCAGGCCAAACCATTCATACGTCAGGCCTATGATGAGAATTGACAAATCAGGAGAACACCTTATGCCGGAGCTGTAAATGTTGAAGTCGGGGTGGCAAAAGGGACAGACCTAGTTGGTGGAGTGGAAATGGTGGAGTAGCGACTATGGCGATGCCGCAGAGAGACGACACGATAGAGGCGATCAAGCGGCGCGCGCAACCGTTGCGGGCCGCCCGGAGGTCGGCCCCAGATACCCCCGACGGGGGGTGGTTGCCGAGATGGGAATGTGGTACAATTTACCCATGAAAAAAAGTTATCTATCTTTGCTTGCTCTCGCCGCTGCGGCAACGCTGAACGCCGCGACATACAAGAACCCCGTGCTCACGATGGATTTCAGCGACCCTGACGTGTGCGTCGGGCATGACGGGAAGTTTTACATGACGGCGTCGAGCTTTGGCGGGCTGCCGGGGCTGCCGATTCTCGTTTCCGACGACCTTGTGAACTGGGAGTATGCGGCGTACGCGCTGAAGGAGCATCCGTTTGCGACGCACTCTCCCGAACACGGCAGGGCGGTTTGGGCACCGTCGATTCGTTACCGTGCCGACAAACAAGAGTACGTCATCTATTGGGGCGATCCAGACCGAGGGATATACCGTGTTTCGGCGAAGGATCCAAAGGGACCATGGGGCGAGCCGCGCCTGGTTGTGGAGGGGAAGGGCCTTATCGATCCGTGTCCGCTCTACGACGACGACGGACGCATCTATCTTGTGAACGGGTGGGCGCAGAGCCGCGCCGGCATGAACTCCGTTCTCACGGTTCGCGAACTTGATGCTGACGAGACGAAGGCGATTTCCGAACCTGTAATGGTGTACGACGGCGTGCCGGACGGGAATTTTACAGCCGAAGGCCCGAAGTTCTACAAGCGCAACGGCGAATACTGGCTTTTCTTCCCGGCTGGCGGCGTTGGCGGCGGCTGGCAGGTGGCAGCGTGTGCTAGAAGTCCTTACGGCCCCTACGAGGCGAAGACCGTCATGGCGCAGGGCAAAACAAAAATCAACGGCCCCCACCAGGGCGCGTGGGTTGCGACGCCGTCCGGAGAGGATTGGTTCGTGCATTTCTCCGACCGCAACGCTTACGGGCGCATCGTTTATCTGGAGCCGATGCGCTGGCTGGAGGACGGCTGGCCGGTTATTGGCGTGGATGACGATGGCGACGGCTGCGGCGAACCTGTTGAGGAGTATGAAATGCCCAGGGGCGGGGCTTTGGGTGCGCAAACGCTTTACCCGCAAACGTCTGACGAGTTCAACGGCGGCAAGATTGGTCTCCAGTGGCAGTGGCTTGGCAAGAGTGAAGACTTCGCCGGCTGGGCAACGCCTTACGGTTTTTACCGTCAATACACGACCGCTTTGCGCGGGTGGAGTAAAGAGTCCAGTTTTTCAAGGAAATCGGCTTTCGGTGCGCTATGGGACACGCCGAACCTTATGGTGCAGAAGTTCCCTGCGTTCGGTTTCACGGCAACCATGAAGGCGCAAGTCGGTGCGAAAGAGGCAACGGAAGAGGCTGGGCTCATCATCCAGGGCCGCAGCTACGCGCGCATCGGCCTCCGGTATGCGGGCGAAGAGAAGTTCGAGGTCGTCTACACCGAGTGCCGCAATGCGGACAAGGGGCAAGACGAGGAGCCGGCAGTCGTGCTCGCAACTGTTCCGGCAACTGTCATCGGCGCTGGTTTGAGGACTGCGAATGTGAAGGACGTCTGGCTCAAGCTGGAGGTCGCGCCGGGAGAGATTCCCGCGAAGGGGCTCGGACCGAAAGCCATGTGCCGCTTCTCGTGGTCGCTTGACGGTGAGACATGGACGAATTGTCCGAATGTTTTCCAGGCTCGCGAGGGTAAGTGGATCGGTGCGACATTGGGCATTTACGCTATCTCCGGTCCGGACTGCCGCGACCGCGGCTGGATTGATGTCGACTGGTTCCGCATTTCGCGCCGCTGATCATCGAATGCGCAAGGGCTGGCATCCAGTTCCCATTCCTAAATCGTAAAATGGGGGCTGGTTTGACGACGGGCACAAGCTTGAAGATCGGGGTGGAACAAAGGGCGCTTTCGCTTTCGCGCAATGGTTGTCCGGAGTGGATTCGAACCACTTCGAAGGGTATCAAAAACCCCTATGCTGCCATTACATCACCGGACAGAAGGTATGGACGCACCAGGCTGCGAAGCCTTGAGCCTCCAGAAGCGCCTTTGATTTGCGTCCCTCAGCTTCGTTCGGGACGAGACCGAATACAGTCGATCCACTACCGCTCATCATCGGGCGCTTTATGCCTGCTTGTCGCATGGCTTCAAGCGCCGTGGCAATCTGCGGATACAGGCTAACGGCAGGGAATGCTAGGTCATTCACCATCGCCGCCGATATCGCATCGAGATTGCCTATCTCGAGTGCGGAACGCATATTATGCAATATTTCTGGGGCATCTGTCAAGCGGGCCTGACACTTTTTATAGACTTCCTTCGTGGAGGAGAAGACCCCAGGATTGGCTAAAACTAGGTAAAGAGGCGGGATTGTGCCGAATTTCTCCACCTTTTCACCACGTCCCTCCATTATCACGGCTCCGCCGAGGGTGAGGGCCGGGACGTCGCTTCCGACTTCTGCCGCTATCTCCAGGAGCCTTGCGAGGGGGAAATCGAGGTTCCATAGGATGTTGAGAGCTTTCAGGGTTGCTGCGGCATCGGCGCTCCCGCCCCCTAAACCGCCGCCGGCCGGGATGCGCTTCTTGACGGAGATGGACGCGCCAAGGTTTTTCGCGTCTGCCACCCCTGCGGCTATGGCGCGTTCGCGTAATTTGAACGCTGCCTTTATGCACAAGTCGTCGGGGTATGGACTGTCGCTCGTTATGGTCGCCTCGTCGGCGGTCTGCACATCAAGCGCATCTGCAAGCGATATCGGCACAACTAGAGAACGGAGCGCGTGGAATCCATCCGCGCGCTCGCCAAAAACTTCCAGCGTGAAGTTTACTTTTGCGTGTGCCGCTACCTGCATCACTCCATTATCATGAGCGTGAAGATCGAAGTGCCGATTGCGCAAAGACCGCGTATTTCATCGGTACCGATGCGGAAAAGAATGTTATGGCTGCCGTTTTCATGCCACATGGCCATTGCTACGGCGCCAGTATCGCTCGCAGGAAGCGTGGCAAGAAGCGGCTTTATCTTGTCTGCGTTCTTGGCGTTGAGGGCGGCAACCTCGGGCGCGAGCGACTTGAGCATGCCATAGAGGGAGTAGACGGTTGCCGAATAGAGCTTTTTGCCCTTCACGTCAGGCATCGCCTTGGCGAACCTTGCGCCGGGGGCAATTGAAGCACTCTTGCCCTTGAGCGAGAAGGCGGAATAGAATGCCGGCGAATCCTTCTTCAAGACGCTACCTTTTTTATCCAGTGCCTTGGTGAGGTCTTCCATGACCTTGTCGGAATCGAATGCCGCTGCGGCTTCCGCGCCTTCCCCCTTGAAGTACTCCATCATCGCGGCTACATCGAGCGTGAAGAGTGCTTTTTCGCCGTCAAGGACGGTTTCGAGCCAGTCGAGCTTGAGGCCGTGCTTCTTCATGACATCCATTACATTCTTTATGGCGTCGGCACGGTTCATGCCATACGAACCGGCATTCTGAGCCACGGCGCAAGCGCAGTGAGCCCCGGCGGGAGCGAACGCGAAAGGCTCCGCCGCGAGAGGAATATTGCCGCATTCCGCAAGTACGCTCCCGGGAACTTCCACCACCTTGCAGCCGATGTCAATGCCAATCTCGCCCACCTTGAGCGTGTATTCGATATTCTTTATCATCGCAAAGAGCTTGCCTAAATCGGCAAAGTCTTCTTTGCTTTCCTTGTGGGCGGTTTCGTCGAGCAACGACTTGCCGAGTTTTATGAAAGACTCGCACGCCCTTACGGAAAGGACCTTGCCGTCGAGCGGCTTTTCGGCTTCGGCTATATCCGAAAGCGCGAGCTTGGCGTATTCCTTTTTCTTGGAAAGCGTGGCCCACTTGCCGTCCTCGGAGAATACGGTGAAGGCGTTGCCGGCGACATCGTCCTTAGTCTCGTTGCTGGAGGCGGCCTCGTCGTCATCATCGTCGTCACACTCGCCAAAGAGGTCGCACTGGGCGAATATGAAGCCGTCCTTCTCTTTGGATCCGGGGTTGGCGGACATGAATGCGGCTTTGTCGCGTGAAACGGGGTATACGATGGCGAATGCAATATGGTCGTCAGCATCATCGCTATTCTCTGCGAACGCTTTGACAAGCTTTTCCGTATCGCCATAGACGACGATTGCCATGCTCGTACCATCGCGGGAGGGGCCGAAATAGCCGTAGACTGGATTGGCGGTGATATTCATGCTTGCCATTTGGCCGAGCATGGGATAGCCGGAAAACTCGCCTAGCTTCGCGGCGGCCTGGACAATGGTGTTCACGTCGGCTACCTGGATCACGGCGAGCTTCTCCACTGCCGCGGAGGCGGCGAGGGAAAGGACTGCTGCTGCGAGGGTCAGTAGTTTTTTCATGGTATTACTTTGCTCCTTTCAAATCTTTGACGGCATCCGCCACATTTTGGAAGAGCTGGGCGAGTTTCGCCTTCGGCACTGTGGCAAACGCGAGACGGATAAGCCCCGAAAGGCGTATCGTGCCGGTGGAATAGCCTTCCAACAGGCGCTTCCTGACAGCCTCGGCATCCACGCCACGGGGCTTTACGCACATGAAATAGCCGGAATTGAACGGCATCACCTCGAAGTGCTCGTCATATTCCGGGTGGGCGGCTAGGATGCGGCGGATTTCCTTGTAGCGCTCGTGGAGAACTTCGTACTTCTCCTTTTTCTGGTTGTCATGGTCAGGATCGGAGAATGCGTTCAGTGCCATATGCTGGCCGATGGAGGTGATATTGGAGACTGCGCTTCTCACGTTGCCTGCCGCTTTTGCTTCCAGCGCTTTGAGCTGCTCGGGCGTCGCACCCTTGAATGCGAACGTGATGAAGCCCACGCGAAGCCCCCAGGCATACTCTTCCTTCGTGGTGCCGTCGAGCTTGACGGCGAGCACGTTTTCGCTTAGCGTGGCGAATTCGGCAAAGAGCGATTCACCATGGATGCCTTCTTCATAGACAAGCCCGAAGTATGCGTCATCGAGAATGACGACGATCTTTTTGCCTGCATCGGCAGCCTCTTTTACCGTGGCGACTATCTTGGCGGCATCTTCATTGGTGGCAGTATAGCCTGCCGGGTTGTTCGGAAAGTTGAGGACGAGGATTTTCTTTTCGCCATCGGCCATGAGAGCCGCCTTCATGGCTTTGCAATCGAACTTCCCGTCGCGGAACGTATTGAACTGCACCGCTTTGCATCCCACCGCTTCCTGGAAAATAAGCTCGTAGTTATCCCAGAAAAGGTCGGGGGCGACGAGCGTATCTTCGGAATCGGCGAAAAGTTCGGCGGAAATTCTGAGCCCGTGCGTGAGGGCGTTGGTGACGACGGGGGTGGAAAATGCGACTCCGTTGAGAGACGGGTTCTTCTCGATCTGCATCTTCTTCCACTGTTCGCGGAGCTTCGGGAGACCGAAAGAGCCTATATAGAGGAAAGCAGACTTCGGGAGGTTGATTTCTTTCTGAAAGCAATCCATCACGAGTGCGGAGCCATCTTCTTCGAACGCCATGCCGATTGTGGCGTTGATTTGGGAGCCGCGGGCCTCGGCACCCTGACCGAGGATGCCGCCGTAGGGGAAATACATGCGCTTGCCGGCCGCGGAAAGAAACCCGGCCGCGACTCCAAGCGTCTCGTTCAATTCAGATGCCAGTTTGTTCATAAGTGGCGAATATTATATCATATTTTGCGGGTGGCGGGTAGCGGGTTTCGGGATTGGCCTTGGCTGCGGCAACGCCCTGCGCAGCAGGCGTTGCCTCGATTGCGACTTCGCGCCCGCCTCTGGGGGAGGAGAAGTCTCCGCTCTACCGGAAGTCGATGTTCCGGCGTGCGCGATGTTTCCGGCTCTAATTTCCAGCCGCCGACTTCTTCGCCCAGATGGCCTGGCGGGCGACGCCCAGAAGGAGCGCGGCATCGTCGCGCGTGAAAACACCGCGCGAGAATACGCGATGGAAGCCTTGCATGAAGTGTTCGGTCTGTTCAGGCTTCATAAAGCCGATTTCGATAAGCATTTCGGCCCAGTTTTTCATGAGCTGCATCTTCTGCGCCTGTGGGGCGGGAGGGGCTTTTTCGTGCGGCGGCTTGTATTCGCCAGTCGCCGTGAAAAACTCGTAGCATGTCACAAGCACTGCTTGGGCGAGGTTGATGGAAGTGTAGCCTTCGCTTACAGGTATTCTTATGAGATGCGTGCACTGGGCGATTTCTTCATTGAGCAGCCCCTTGTCCTCGCGGCCGAAAACGAGAGCGACAGGGCCGGTTTCGGCGAGAGCAAGGATGTCCGGAGCGCAATCGCGCGGCGCCTTGACGTGTTGGCGGTAGAGGCCTTCGCGCGCCGTAGTGCCTACCACGGCAACGCAATCGGCCACGGCTTCTTCGAATGTGGCGAATTCCTCGCGTGAAGAGAGAATGTCGGTGGCATGTACTGCCAGACGCTCGCCTTCATCCCACGAGTTCTGGAGATTCGGAGCCGCCAGGCGAAGGTGGCGTATGCCCATGTTCGCCATTGCGCGGCATGCCGAGCCCACGTTTCCGGTGTAGAGCGTGCCCACCAGCACCACGCGGATATTGTCCAAAGCACTCATGAAAACCTATTCCCCTTTCTTTGGCGCACTCGCGAGATTGCCTTCGAAAACGAGCAAATAGTCGCTTTTGTCATCGAGCTGCATGTAGATGCGGCAGGAAAAGCCGTTTGCGAGATAAATCCATCTCTCGTCGTCCGTCATATACATCGTCCCGACGGGGAAGGTGTTTAGCGTCCGGTAGCCGGAAATGCGGTTGCCATCTGGGAGGGTAATCCTGACCATAAGGTCGGATTTGTATTCCACGAGCTTGCCGTTGCCTGGCGAGACGACCATGAAAACGTGGTCTTTGGAGCGTCTGCCATAGTCTACGCCGACCACATTGCCCTCTTCGTCGGCAAAGACGTCGCTTTGGCGAAGTTCGAAAGAGGCGCAACCCGCGGCGAGGGCGAGCGCTCCGATTAGAGACGCCTTGACGGCGGAAGAAAAGATGTTCGATTTCTTCATGGACGGCACCTTTCGCACCTCAGAGCGCGGCGAGTTTCTTGGCGACAAGGCCACCTACGATTTTCGGGTCGGCCTTGCCTTTGGAAAGCTTCATGACCTGGCCCACGAAGAATCCGGCCGCAGCCTTCTTGCCGGCCTTGAAATCGGCCACACTCTTCGGGTTTGCGGCGATGGCCTGGTCTACAAACGCTTCCAGGGCCGAAGTGTCGCTCACGGCGCCAAGACCGCGTTCTTTCACGATAGCCTCGGGATCGCCGCCCTTGTCGAAGATCTCCGGCAGGAGTTCCTTCAGCGTGGGACCATTGATTGTGCCTGCGGCTGCGAGTTTGACGAGCGAGCTCAGGGCGGCGGGAGTCATGGCGCATTCGCCGATTGCCTTGCCTGTTGCGTTCATGAGAGCCATCACGTCGCCCATAAAGAGGTTGCAGAGCGCTTTTGCGGTCTTCTTGTCGAGTCCGGCGGCGGCGGCTTCGAAATAGTCGGCGTTCGCCTTGTGCTGGGAAAGAACCTCCGCATCGTATTCCGCTATGCCGTATACCTCCACCATGCGCTTTCTGCGCGCCTCCGGTTTTTCGGGCAGGAGCTTGCGCCAGCTCTCCACGGTCGCATCGTCCAGTTCAACCGGCACGAGGTCCGGTTCCGGGAAATATCTATAGTCGTGGGCGTTTTCTTTGCTGCGCATGGAGGCGGTCTCCATGGCGTCGGGATCCCACCTGCGCGTCTCCTGCACGATTGGGATGGAGTGGGCCATGCATTCGCGCTGTCTGTGCGCCTCGTATTCCAGCGCGGCATGGATGCCCTTGAAGGAGTTCATGTTCTTGATCTCCACCTTGGTGCCGAGCTTTTCGCTGCCGACTGGACGGATGGAGATGTTGACGTCTGAGCGCATGTTGCCTTCTTCGAGGTTGCAATCGCTCACGCCGGCATAGACGAGCATTTCCTTGAGTGCGGTGAGATACGCTATCGCCTCGTCCGCGCTTGACATGTCCGGCTCGGAGACGATTTCCATGAGCGGCGTGCCGCCGCGGTTGAAGTCCACGCCAGAAGATGCGGCGTAGTGGTTGATTTTGGCCGCGTCTTCCTCGAGATGGATGTGGTTTATGCGGATGAACTTCTTTGTGCCGTCGGCGAGCGTGATCTCCACGCCGCCGCCTATGCACAGCGGGTTGCCGTTCTCGGAAATCTGGTAATCCTTGGCCATGTCCGGATAGAAATAGTTCTTTCTGTCGAACGTGGCGTGGCGGTTTATCTCGCAACCGAGCATCATGCCGCTCATGCAAGTGAGCTTGACCGCTTCCTTGTTCATCATCGGCAGAGCGCCCGGATAGCCCAGACACACCGGGCATACGTTTACATTGGGCTCGCAGCCCGTTTCAAGCCTGCATCCGCAAAACATTTTCGTCGCGGTCTTAAGCTGGACGTGAGTCTCCAGCCCTATCGTGTTTTCGAAGTCCATGGTGGAGAGTATTTTACCAAAAATCGCCGCGCAATGCAACGGTGAGACCGAGCCCGGCGGCGCTCCCCGCAATTCCGCGGCACCCTTTGGCGCATGTGTGCGCTTTTGCTGACACAAGGGGGCGAAAATATGGTAAAATATACTGCCACAGGCTGAACAAAGGAAAGAAAAGACGAAATGAAGAATCTTACGGCGGATGAGCTCCGCGACATGTATCTGAAGTTTTTCGAGTCGAAGGGCCATAAGATCATCTCCGGCGCTTCTGTCATACCCGAAAACGACCCGACGGTGCTTTTCACCACGGCCGGCATGCACCCGCTCGTCCCTTATCTCATGGGCGAGATGCCGCACCCGGCAGGCACGCGCCTCACCGATGTCCAAAAGTGCGTTCGCACGGGCGATATCGACGAAGTGGGCGATAGTGCGCACCTCACGTTCTTCGAGATGCTTGGCAACTGGTCGCTGAACGACTATTTCAAGAAGGAAGCGATTTCGTGGAGCTTCGAGTTTCTCACCAAGCATCTCGGTTTTTCGCCCGACCAGCTTTCCGTGACGGTGTTTCGCGGCGAGGGCAAGGAGGGCGAGGAAGGGTATATCCCCGCCGATGAAGAGGCGGCCTCGTATTGGCGCGAGCTCGGCATACCTGACGAGCGCATCTATCGCCTGCCGCGCGAAGACAACTGGTGGGGCCCTGCAGGCACCACCGGCCCGTGCGGACCCGATACCGAGATGTTTATCGACACCGGCAAGCCGAAATGCGGCGAAAACTGCCGTCCAGGCTGCCATTGCGGCAAATATATCGAGATTTGGAACGACGTGTTCATGCAGTATAACAAGAACGCCGAGGGGAAATACGAGCCGCTCGGACGGCATAACGTCGATACCGGCATGGGCGTGGAGCGCACCATATGCATGATGTCCGGCGCACCTACGGTGTACGATACCGAGATATTCGCGCCGATTATGGCCGCAATAGATGCCCTGCGTCCGGCGGAGTCTTCTCTTCAAGGCGAGGAACTTCTCCGTGCCCGCCGTATTGTCGCAGACCATATGCGCACGGCGACGTTCATCCTTTGCGATCCGAAGGGCGCAGTAAAGCCCGGCAACGTGGGTGCGAACTACGTTTTGCGCCGCCTGATCCGCCGCGCAGTCCGTTATGGACGCCAGCTTGGTATTGCGCCAGGCTTCACGCCGAAGCTCGCCGAAGTCGTCAGCAAGAAGTATGCCCACGTCTACCCCGAACTCGCGGCCAATCTCGCCACATGCCAGGCGGATTTGGAAGCCGAGGAGAACCGTTTCAACCAGACGCTCGACAAGGGCGAGGCCATGTTCAACAAGGTTGCCGAGCAGCTCAAGGCGCATGGACAGACCCAAATCAGCGGCAAGACGGCGTTCAAGCTCTACGATACTTTCGGTTTCCCGTTCGAAATGACGCTCGAAATGGCGGAAAAGGCCGGTTTGAGCGTGGACAAGGAAGGATTCGAGGAGGCGAACCGCAAGCACCAGGAGCTGAGCCGCACTACGTCGGCAGGGGCTTTCAAGGCCGGCTTGCAGGATAACAGCGTGGTCGTCACGCGCATGCACACGGCGACGCACCTCCTCCATGCCGCTCTTCACAAGGTTCTTGGTCCCACCGCCAACCAGAAGGGTTCGAATATCACTGCGGAACGTTTGAGGTTCGACTTCACCTGGCCGGAGAAGATGACCGACGAGCAGATAAAAGCGGTGGAAGATCTCGTCAACGAGTGGATTGCGGCCGGCATCGACGTCACGAAGAAGACGACTACCGTGGAAGAGGCCAAGGCCGAAGGCGCCATGGCTCTCTTCGGCAGCAAATACGGCGAAGAGGTGACGCTTTACACGATTGGCGATGTCTCCAAGGAGATTTGCTGCGGTCCTCACGTGGCGAACACGAAGGAGCTGGGCAGCTTCAAGATACAGAAGGAGCAATCTTCCTCTGCCGGTGTGCGCCGTATCAAGGCCGTCATTGGCAATATGCAGGCCTGAGTCGCGGCAACGAAATATAGCGAGAACCTTCGCCGCCCTCCTCAACTGCGGCAACACCCGGCTTTCTGACGGTGTTGACTCGACTGCCCTCGATTGCAATCGATTGCAATCGCCGATGCAATGGCGCGTGGGCGGGGTGCCCAGTGGCAGAACGACGACTCGCCATGTGCCATTTGCGCGGAAGCGAGGAATTTGGTACAATATGCACTCAGACGCCAGAGTGGTGGAATGGCAGACACCAGGGACTTAAAATCCCTTGTCAAGTATTTGACGTGCGGGTTCGAGTCCCGCCTCTGGCACATGACAAGGCGTCCGGAAGGATATCCCCGGCGCAAGAAAAGAAAGCTGCAAAGAAAGTGGCAAGCGCAAAAGGATTGCTGAAGAATACGTTTACGGTGGGAGCGTTCACTGCGCTCTCGCGCGTGTTGGGGCTGGTCAGGGAGATGTTCCAGTCGCGTCTTGTGGGCGCCGGGGTGGAGCAAAGCGCTTTCACGCTTGCATTCGCGCTCCCGAACATGGCGCGCAAGCTTTTTGGCGAAGGTGCGCTTACTGCGGCGTTCGTGCCGGTGTTCAAGGGGGAAGTGGAATCTGGAAACCTTGAGAGCGCCGCCCGCCTCGCCCGAAGCGTGATGACGCTCGTTTTGCTGATGCTGCTCGCCATGGTCTCTCTCGCATTGTGCGGCGTAGGCGCGATAGCGCGTTTCCACGAGCTTTTCGGTTTTGAGGATTCGGAACGCCTCAGGCTCACGCTTTCGCTGGTGACCACTCTTCTTCCTTATATGGTATTCATATGCGGGGCGGCGTTCGGCATGGGGGCGCTGAATGCGCTTGGACGTTTCAAAGCGTCGTCGTTCATGCCGTGTCTTCTCAATATCTGTTGGATAGGGGCGCTGGGGGTGCTCGCATTCTTCCCGGGGATGCCTGCGGCGAGGCGCGTGAAATTTGTGGCGAGCGCCATTCTCGCCGCAGGCGGAGTGCAGATGTGTTTCATACTTTTTGCAATGGCCAGGGCGGGCGTGAAGCCAGGCCTCTCGTTCAGCGGCTGGGCGGACGCGAAGGTGCGTCTCGTGATGCGCAATCTGTGGATTGCCGCAATGGGAGCGGGCGCAATTCAGATAAACTACATGCTCGACCAGTTTCTCGCGCAGAAGGCTAGCCCCTGGGCCGCCGGTGTAATCGGATACGCGGAGCGTCTCATGGACCTGCCCCTTGGCATAATCGGCGTAGCCTTCGGCACGGTACTTCTCCCCACATTCGCCGGCTTTTTCGCCAAAAACGACTATGAAAGCGCAAAAAATGCACTTTCGGGCAGTGTAAAGTCGCTGATGTTCGTGATGCTCCCGGCAGCTGCGGGGCTCTTCGCCCTCGCTCCTGAGATTACTTCTGTAATTTACGAAGGTGGCGACTTCGACGCTCTCGCCACGAAACGCGTCGCTCGCGCACTCGCGATGTACGCAACGGGTTTGGGGTTCTTCGGCTTTATGAAGTCGATTGTCCCATGGTTCCAGGCGCAAAATGACATGAAAACGCCGCTCCATGTGTCGGTTTGGACGGTTTTGCTGAACGCCTCGCTCAACATCGCCGCCGTTTTCTGCCTTCCTGTGGAGTGGCGGCATGTGGGGTTGGCGGCTTCTACGGTTCTCTGCTCGGCTGTCGGCTGCACAGTGCTCGTGGCGCTGGCCATCAAGAAAAATGGTTCTTTGGGCCTTTCTTCGTGTATCGTGCCCACGGCAAAGATCGCCTCGGCCTCCATTTTGATGGGGGTTGTGGTATTGTGGGTAAAAGACGTGTTTCAGGCGTTTTTTGTGCAACTATGCGGCACGGACGGCACTATATGCCGCATAGCGGCGCTTGGGACGGCGATAGCCGTCGGCGCCAGCGTATATGTTTTTTGTGCTGCCGCTTTGATGCCAAACGAGTTGAAGGCGGCGTTGAGACGTTTCAAGAAAGGAAGATGAGATGGATTTCGATACGTTGCTCGCCACAAGAAGAAGCGTGCGCAAATACAAGAGCGAGGTGCCTCCCCGCGAACTCGTCGACAAAGTCGTGATGGCCGGACTTCTCGCGCCTACCGGACGCAAAATGCAATCAAGCGTAATCGTTCGTGTGGACGATCCCGCGATGAAAGCGGCCATAACCGCCGAAAACGCGCGTATCATGGGCAAGCCGCCGTCTCCAGACCGCGGCCCAGATCCGTTCTATGCCGCACCCGTTATGTTGCTTGTCATAGCCGACGCTTCGAAGAGCACTGCTGTCTACGATGGTTCCCTCGCACTCGGCAATATGATGCTCAAGGCTCACGAGCTTGGCCTCGCGAGCTGTTGGATACATCGCGCAAAAGAGGAGATGGAAGGCCCCCTCGGCAAGGAAATCATCAAACGTCTCGGTTTGGAAGGGGAGTGGATTGGCGTTGGCCACCTCGCCCTGGGCTATGCCGACGGCCCCCTGCCCCCGCCCTACCCCCTGCGTGAAGGCCGCTACCTCTCCCTGTAAGACGCTATTCCTCCCTATAAGTGGCATAAAATGCCTGCCGCAGGGGTGTTTTGACCCATGCGCATGACTCCCGAATCCAATGGGCATTGGACTAGAATTCAATGTCCATTGGTTTGGAATTCAATGCCCATTGGTTTCGGATTCAATGCCCATTGGTTTCCCGTCCAATGCCCATTGGTTTCCCGGGTGATGGGCATGGGGCGGATGATGGCATCGGTGGGGCGGCTGAACCACATGCCGCCGCGCGCCATGCCTTACCCTGTCCATGCAGGAATATCCCCAGTTTTTGACC
>DFGM01000137.1 GCA_002371755.1 Verrucomicrobia bacterium UBA3750
CAGTGTTCCGCGCCCCTTCCGGAGTATATGTGGGCTTGTAGCTCAGTTGGTTAGAGCGCGTCCCTGATAAGGACGAGGTCACAAGTTCGATTCTTGTCAGGCCCACCATTGTTAGATTGCTGGAATATTCAGAGAGTTGGTTGCCGCCGGGTTTTTCGGTGCAGTCAATCATCGAATCAAGCGATCGGACAATTCAGCAGTCAAACAATTCCTCATGGGGGTATAACTCAGTTGGTAGAGTGTCTGCTTTGCAAGCAGAATGTCGCCGGTTCGAATCCGACTACCTCCACCAATCCCCGCCTCAAGCCAATCTCTGGCGAGATACTCAAGCGGTCAACGAGGGCAGACTGTAAATCTGCTGGCTAACGCCTTCCAAGGTTCGAATCCTTGCCTCGCCACCATCCGAACCCCACTGACGCGGGGTTTTTCTTTTGCCCTGAATTCGGCAGTTGTTTCCAATCCAAAATGAGATGCACTGCGACGGCTAGGGGCTCACCATCCTACCACGGTACATAGCGGCGCGAGGGCGACGGCGGTAGGGCGGGCAGACCCTGCCCGCCGCGATATTTCGACTGGCCAGGCACAGCCTGACCATCTGGATAGGTGAGCCCTGCCAGCCGGGTCTTCCGAAGCCTCTGCGTGAAGACCTCGCCTGCAACTGCAGTTGTCAGGTTTAAATCACCCTTAGCCCAGGAATTCGTCCATCGTATCGGCGGCAGGGTTGTTTATGCCGTCGCGGTGAAAAACCTTGGTCAAAGTCGCAAAGAGTATCTTGGCATCAATCCAGAGAGTTCGGTGATCCACATACCAGACGTCGAAGGCGAACTTTTCCTGCCATGAAATGGCGTTTCTGCCGTTCACCTGCGCCCAACCGGTGATGCCGGGGCGCACTTCGTGCCGGCGACGCTGCTCTTGCGAATAGCGCGGGAGGTAGCGCACCGGAAGCGGGCGTGGGCCGACAAGCGCCATCTTTCCGGAAATGACATGCAAGAGCTGCGGAAGTTCGTCCAGGGAAGTGGCACGTAGAAGTTTGCCGAGGCGTGTGAGCCGTTCGGCATCGGTGCCATCGCCATCACGCATGGTGCGCAGCTTCAACATGCCGAACGGTTTGCCGTTCAGTCCGGCGCGTTCCTGCCTGAAAAAGATGGGGCGCCCATCGATAATGGCAACAAGCACGATGCATACGCCAAGCGCCACAAGCCACAGAGGGGCGAAAACAATCGCGAGGAGGGTGTCTAAAAACCGTTTCATGTGCCTGCGGGCCGCGAAAAAGGGTGCTTACGGAATGAGGAAGTCGTCTATCGTCTTCATTTGCGGGATGCGTTCCATGGGGTAGACGACGCCGAAGCGTTGTTCCGCTTCCATCACGAGACGAAGGTGGTTGACGCTATCCCATTCGGGAATGGAACCATACGATGCGCCGCGCATGGTTTCGCGTTCGACATTGAGGAGCCTTGCGGCAAACGCGATGAAAGCCTCGCGGTAGAGATCGCGAACAGTCTTGAGAGTCAGAAAACGCTCGATGCCGGTGGGTGCGCCCCAATCGTTTTCAAGCATGACGAGGAGTCCAAAACCCATCAGCGAGCTCCAGAACTCCACCTCGCGAAAAGGCGTATCGAGCGAAAGGCTGTCCGTTTCCAGCACATCGGCGGCTGCTTGCAGGAATTTGTTCATAAGAGATGTTTGCGGGCGGGTTTCATCATGATTTGGCAATGCCGAAGGCACCGGCTCCGATTGTGGCTAGGAATGAGGCGATGCCAAGAATCACGGGAACGGGTCCTTCGCCTGCGGGCGGGACCTCACGCTTCGCCTTGGGTTCTGGAAACTCGAAGAGATAGAGATCCCCCGGAGCGCTATTGGTTTTCACGATAGCCTTGGACGTAATCCTGTACGACCCGCGCATCATGGCTTTTGCACTCTTTAAGAACGACGACACTTGCGCATTTTTGAGCTGGCTCGCGTGCAAAAGCGCAAATTGCGTGGCGGGGTCTGAGGGGTCTTGCACAAACTCCACGCCCCTTGCCCCGATTCCCCAGCCAGGCAGAGAGTTGCCGATGCCTGCCATGTCGAGCACCTTGCCGTTGCCGCGCGAGACGATTTCTTCAGCGACGGGATTGGGGGCCTTGACGATGGCAAGATCGATTACTGCGAGGTAAAGGCGGTTTATGCGCGCGAGGTCGCAAGCGCCGAGAAGAATAAGTGCGCCTGCGATAATCGCCGGGACGCGTCTCGGCAGCGCCTTGAGAGCGGAAAGTTTCCTGATTAGCGCTTCCAGGCCGAATCCAGCCAAGGCACAGAGCGCGAACTCGGTCAGGTGATGCCATTTCACCGGTGCGCGGATGGAATCGCCTATCGGCAGCGCAAACACCATTCTATATATAGGAGAAGCGTAGCGCCCCATGGAAAGGAGCCAGAAGATGATGGCGGCGGCAAGAAGGAAGGCTATTTCGCCTTTAACGGGGGCTACAGCCCCGGCGCCGCCACTTATGCGGCGTTTCAGGTATGTCGCCACGGCAAAAAGCGCCATAAGGCACGTCACCCACCCCACATAGAGCGAATGCTGGCGGTAGTTGCCTTGCTTTGCGCCAAAGGGACGCCCCAACGCGCCTGTATAAGGCTTTACGCCGGAATGTTGTCTGGGGCCGAGCGAAAGCACCATCGGGCAGCTCGTATCGCCGTTCAGGCGCGGAATGAAGAACTCCAACGTCTCATCCGGTGGGAGCGACCAGTTTGTGACGAAGATCCAGCGCTCTTCTTCTTTGGATTTGTCCATGCCGCCGGTGAGCGCACTGCCGCGCGACTCTTCGATTTGCTTGTCGCGTCCGGCGAGATCTCGCGTTATCGCAGTGCGGAAGCTCGGAGCGCCAATAAGAAAGAATACGATTGCCGCAGCGGAGAGACCCTTCCAAGATGGAAGTTTGCGCTCACGAACGCAGCACCAGATGAAATAAGCGGCCGTGAATAACGTAAAGAGAAGCCAAAGGTCAGGCTGATAGAAACTTGCCCAGGCGACAGAAGCGCCCAGGAGAACCCAATTCTTGATCTTGCCTTTGCGAACGGCTCTGTCGGCGAGCCCAAATGCGAAGACGCCGCTATATTGCCAATAGAACCAACCGGCGTGGCCGGCGGAAAAGAGGGAGAACCAGTATCCGCAAAAGCCGAGGAAGATGCCGCCGCCATACGAGGCGAGGCGGCTCAAGCCGCGTCCACGCAGATAATACGCCATTCCTAGGGCGGAAAGGTATCCCGCGACGGCGTACTGAAGCTCCTGCCAGAGATACGGCGAGCCTATGAAGTGCCTGAGATCGCACGGCGCAAACTTGCCGGTCTTCAGCCATTCGTGCCAGAAGACGATGATTGGGCTCTTGTCCGGGAAGGACATGGCGGCATCCGGCATTACCGGACACGCCGAAAGCCCCCACGCTCCCCAAAAGACAAACCCCGCCAGAACCGCATAGACCGCGGTAAAGGCGAGGAAGTACGCCAAACGGCTTTTCAGGCGCATTAGTTTGTTATTTCACCGAGCCGAGGGCGATAAGGGCGAAGACCATTGCGAAGATGGCGACGGTTTCGACGATGCCGAGGGCGGCAAGGTAGTTTGTGAAGCCCTGGTTGGTCTCTGCCTGCGCATCGCACGCAGCGGCGCCGGCGCGCCCCTGGAAGAGGGCGGAAAGACCAATCGCAAGCCCGGCGAAGATGCCGGCGACGAGCACGGGCACGCCCGAGCCAGCTGCCACCTTGCCGACCTTGCCGAGCATGATGAACATGAGAATCATTCCGTAGAGCGTCTGGGTGATGGGGGCGCCCACGAAGGAGAGCAGCAGGAACGGAGCCGGCTTGCCCGCCGCGTAGCACTTCTTCCACGCTCCCACGGCCGCGGAGGCCGCGAAGCCAGTGCCGAACGCGCTTCCCGCGCCGGCCAATCCCAAGCAGGCAATCGCGCCTGCGACTATCATTGCTGCATCACTCATTTTCTGTTTCCTTTGTTTGGTTGCGAATTGTTTGGTTTTCAGCCTTCCCAGGCTCCCGCAGACGCCTTGCGGAACGGACGGAAGCCGTAGCCGGACCACGATACTCCCTTGTGGTTGGAGAACTCCAGCGTATTGAGGCGGACTGCGTGTACAAGGATGGAGAGCCCCGCCATGGCGAGATTGAGCGCGTGGCCGACAATCAGTATCGCCACCATCGGCACCACTTTGAGCCATAGCGGCAAATCGAGGCCCGTCGCCATCTGGTTGAAGTTTTCAGCTACCTTTACCGAAGCGAGTCCTACTGCGAAAAGCCTCACGTAGGAGATGATGTCGCCTAACGCGCTCATGATGTTAAGGGGCAGCATTCCGAGTTCCGCGCCACGCGTTTTCAGTTCCGAGGGTTTCACCGAGAACAGGAAGACGAGAAGAATAGAGACGATTCCCATCGCCATGCCCCACTTCGGGACGCCCGGGAATATGCCTACGATAGAGTTCGTCACGAGATACATCATCACAATGACGCCGGCCCAGCCGAGCTCGGCAAGCGCCGTGGAATCAGGCGCCTTGCACGCAGCGTTCCACAGTCTCGCAAGCGTCAGGTGGCTCGCGCCTATCGTGAAACAAAGGAGCATCATGTTCTTGTAAGTGGCGTCCCCCAGCCATTTCACAGTAGGCCAATCGGCGCATGCCGGAATCGCCGCGCCGAACCATGTGTTGGAGAGCAGCCCCCAGCCAACCGTGGCGAGAGAAAAAACCGTGAGCAGCACGAACCAGCTCTTCGGCAGCTTCTTCTTCATTGCAAGCGTGCCGAAAAGGAAAATCAGCCCATATGCGCCATCGCCGACCAGCATCGCGAAAAAGAGCGAGAAATAGCACATGAACGGCACGGATACATCCGCTTCGTCATAGGCCGGTGCAATGCCGAGGCCATCGAAAAGGGCTTTTACGGGGCGGAAGAGTTTGGGCGGCTCGATAAGCGTGGGCGGGATTTCACCGGGAAGCCTGTCGCGCACCAGAACGGCCCAGCCGTTTCCGGCTGCCGCCTTGCGCAGAGCTCCCACGCACTTTTCCGGCACCCAGCCGGATATGAACGCCACTTCTCCTTGCGCAACCATCGTCTCTTTTGCCGCGCTGAAGCGAATGGCATCTTCCAGAGCACCGAAACCAGCCGCCAACGCTTTATCGTCGCATCCGGCGAGGGAGTTCAAGACGTCTTCAAGCTCACTGCGGAGCTTGTTAAGCCGCGTCCGCATGGCGCCAAGGCTTTCCGCGGGCAGGCGT
The DNA here is from genome assembly GCA_002371755.1 of Verrucomicrobia bacterium UBA3750. Taxonomy (GTDB): domain Bacteria; phylum Verrucomicrobiota; class Kiritimatiellia; order RFP12; family UBA1067; genus UBA1067. The sequence goes on from DFGM01000137.1 coordinate 5,253, forward strand.
TCCGGCAAATCAGTCACTTTCCTGAGGTCATCGCCCAATTCGGCGAGGAGCTTGCCTGCGAGGACAGGGTCGAAATCGCCGTAAGGCTCATACTTGCGGATTTCCTTCTCCAGCTCGTCTATATTAGAGGAAAGAGAGTCTTTGCGGGATTCGAGTGCAAGCACCTCTTGGACAGTGCAACGACGAAGCTCTTGCGAAGAGGTGGCATTCTCAAGACCGGCACGGGCTTTCTCAATGGCCCTGACAGCCTTTGCGGCATCCGCCGCTACGCCTTTGGCGTCCAAAACCTCTTTGCCGGAGGCGCCTGAGAGGTCGAGATGCACCACACCGAGTTCGCGAAGCGCGGAAAGAGCCGCTTCCCGTTCGTGCGCCAGGGCTACGAGATCGAGATGTTCCATCTTCACTATCATGCCACATCCTCCTCCGGCACGCGGGATTTCGCAATCTTGCCGCGCGTCACGGCCGCAGTCTGTTCATCGCCTATCGCTATCTTTATGACGCGTATTGCTTCCTTGCACTCTGGGATCTTCACCTTTTCAAAGAGATTGACGCGCTGCGAGGTGGTTTCGAGCTCGGCCGACACGAGCCTACGCTGTTCTTCATACACCTTTCTCTCGCTTTGCAGGGTAAGGACCTCGATGCTCATCCTGGTCGCATCGTCTATCCAGGCAGGTGTCGCCCACACGTCGATTTCCTTCACGTTCGCATCTATGGATTCGAATGTAGGTATGGCGACTCCGGCGATATTCGATTGACCGGTCTTGATGTCGTTTATGGTGACGAGACCTTCGAGAAGTTCTTTGCCGGTGGCGAGAAGCCCCACCCAGTGCTGCATAGCTTCGCGTTTTTCGCGTTCCTTGGCCGCCACCGCGTCCGCCTTTGCGCTGATTTGCGCAATCTCGCTTTGCAGCTGTTGCTTTTTCAGCTGAAGCATCGGCAGAAAGCGCTGAAACCGTTTCAATGCATCGGTTTGCGCCTTCAGTTCGGTTTTGGTGAGTTTTATCTTGGCCATTGTGGTGCGTATTATACCAAACCTCCCCTCTGCGGTCAAGGGGCGCGGGGCTGGCAAAAAGGCGCGTTGCGCGGCGGGGGGAGAAAATGGTATAATATGCGCGATGAAAGCAAAGACGTTCATAGACCAGGTTGAAGTGCTGGTGAGAAGCGGGAAGGGCGGAGACGGCGCGATGTCGTTCCGTCGCGAGGCGCTTGTGGAGTTCGGCGGGCCCGACGGCGGAGACGGCGGGCGCGGCGGAGACGTGGTTTTCAGGGCGTCGGAGCATATCAATTCGCTCTTGTCGCTATACTACGATCCGAAGTGTTTCGCCCAGGATGGCGGGCCCGGTCAGGGCCAGAAGATGTTCGGAAAGCGCGGCAAGGACCTCGTCGTGGACGTGCCTCAGGGCACGGAGGTATACGAGGCTGAAACCGGGCTTCTGGTGGCCGATATCGTAGAACCCGGGCAGAAGGTGGTCGTGGCCAAAGGCGGGGCCGGCGGCTACGGAAACGTCCATTTCAAGTCATCTGTGAACCAGGCGCCCACCGAGCACACATCGGGCGGGGCGGCAGAGGAAAAGCGGCTTAGGCTGGAATTGAAGACCATAGCCGATGCCGGGCTCCTGGGCTTTCCCAACGCCGGGAAAAGTTCGCTTCTATCCGCCGTTTCCTCGGCAAAGCCGAAGATAGCGAGCTATCCCTTCACCACGCTCAACCCGATTGTCGGCACGATAATCTATGGCGACTACGCGAAGATTCGCATGGCCGACGTGCCTGGCATCATCGAAGGAGCCGCCAAAGGCGTGGGTCTGGGGCTTGCATTCCTCAAACATCTCGAGCGCAGCAAGGTGCTCGTCTATGTAATCGACATGGCTGGCACGGACAATCGCAAGCCTTGGGACGACTACAATGTCCTTAAGAAGGAAATAGAAGAGTATTCCGGCGAACTCTTCGAGCGACCCTTCCTCGTGGTCGCGAACAAGATGGATACGGAAGAAGGCGCGGCCAACCTAAAGTGCTTCACCGAAGAGACCGGCGTAGAGCCTATATGCATCTCGTGTGCCACCGGCGACGGGCTGGAGGACTTCAAGGATGCGCTGCGCAAGATAGTCTCGCCCAAGACGAAGTTCCACCACGCCCACGCCGAGACGCCGGATTTGAAGGATATGCCGGATACGACAGGCGACGAAATACCTGCCGACGCCTTGCGTTTCGCCACTTTCCTCAAGCTCGAAAAGCCCAAGGAGAAGAGCCATCCTTCCCGCGGCAACATACACTAAGCATCTCTTCCGCAACGAAACAAACACCACCAAACAAAGAAAGGTACCGAAAAGACATGAAGACGAAAAGCATTATTGCGGCGCTGGCAGTTCTCGCCGCGACGGCGGCAAGCGCGGCTACGGCGCGCATGAACGTCGTTTCCGAAAGCCCCAACCGCGATACTGGCAAGCCTTACACCCCGGTATCGCTGAATATCGTCACGCCTATCGGTCTGCCGTGGGGCTTCAACTGGGATGTAAAAGGCTTCCAGGTGGGCATTTACAATCAGGTGCAAGACTTCTCCGGCCTGCAAATCGGGTTTTTCAACGTGACGGGCTACTGCGAAGGTCTGCAGATTGGCGGCGTGAACGTGACCGAGAAGATGTATGGCGTGCAAATCGGCTTCTTCAACGTCATAAACGACAACGACGTGCCGTTCCTGCCCTTGATCAACTGGTATTTCTGAGGCAAGGCAGGCATTCAAGAACGCCGTCGTGAACTTTTCCGTTCGCGGCGGCGTTTCTTTTAGTTGCAGGGATTCTGCTGCAATAAAGGAAAGGCAAGGAATGAAACAGACGGTAAAAGAAGGATTCACGCTGATAGAGCTCATCATAGTGATTGCGATACTCGCGTTCGTGACGGTGATAGGCATCCACAACTATGGCAATGTGAAGGATGTCCAGGCCAAGAAGATGAACGTGACGAACATAAAGAGGGTTTTCAACGCGCTCGCCACGTACAACGAGCTGCGCGAAGATGTCTATGGAAGGTTCAATCACTTCGATTCGCTGATTGACGCCAAGGCGGACGGTCCTCAAGACCTAGGCACGCCCGGCACCTACGACTGGGACAGCCTCGGCAAGGCCGAGAGCGCCTCCGGCATTATATACGACGGACACTGGAAGGCGTTTTCGGGCGAACTCGAAATCGAGGCGGCCAAGGACAGGAATCAAGGTATCACGAGCGAACTTGCCGCCAAACTTGGCGTATACTATCTGACCGCAGGCGATGTCGAGAGCATGAAAAAGGCGGGCATCCAGCGGTATCTGGAGCATAGCGGACGCTCGCAACTGAATCCCACATACGCGCCGACGGCGGAATCCGGTGAACTTTGCCATGTCTGGCAGAGCGGCGGGCCGGCATTCCGTCCCGATATGAGCGGCTATCTTTCCTGCCCGATAACGAACGGTTCGCCCGTGTGCGTGATACGTCCCGACGCCAAGTGCGAATCGGTGGCGGGCTACGTCTACAACCACCTGGGCTATTCGCTTACCAACGACTATACGCATGTGACCACCAGTGCGGACATGACGAACGCGCTCAACGGAAAGACGCGACTTATCGTCTTCGGGATAGGCCGCGGCGCCGAGTGCGTCACCTCCCAGCTCGGGCTGGGCGAAGTGCCATACGACCCCGTGTACAACAAGACGTATTACCGCAACTATCTCGCCGTCTTCGCGCTATACACCGGTTCCCGCGGCACAGCCAGCACATGCCGTCTCGTAGGCGTGCTCGATGCCAAGGGCAACACCTGGGAAGGCGCATCCTATGGGCTCAAGTGGCAAACGACGGAAAACTGACATGGGAAGCGAAAAGGCTCTTGTTGCCGAAGGCGTATGCCATTCCTACGGGAAGGGCGGGGGTAGATGCGAAGTCCTGAAGGACTTTTCTCTCACGCTGGAGAAGGGGGCGTTCATGGCGCTTATGGGCCCTTCGGGCAGCGGCAAATCGACGTTTCTCCATCTCGCCGGCGCTCTTCTTCCGCCCGGTAAGGGGAAGATCGTGGTGGACGGGCGCGAAATCACTGCGATGGGAGACGGGGAGGCCACGCGCTTTCGCAGGCGCAACATCGGCATTGTATTCCAGGCTTTCAACCTCGTGGAGACGCTTGACGTCTCGGCGAACATATCGCTTTCTGCGCGGCTCGACCACAAGGCTCCGGATTCTGCGCGTGTAGCCTTGCTTTTGGAGACGCTTGGTCTTTCCGGCAAGGGAAAGAAGTTTCCGGACGAGCTTTCCGGCGGCGAGCGCCAGAGGGTGGCTGTTGCGCGTGCACTTTACGCGAAGCCGGCCCTTATCCTTGCCGACGAGCCGACGGGCAACCTCGATGTCCATGCGGCACATTCGTTATGCGAGATTCTGAAGTCTTTGAACGGAAAGCTCGATACGGCGATTCTCCTCGTCACGCACGACCCGATGGTTGCTGCCACGGCCAATGAAGTCGCGTTCCTCAAGGATGGGCGCATCGCCGCGGTAGAGCCCACTTCCCACGACCCTGCGCACGTATCGAGGCGGTATCTCGAAATGTACAATCCCGCACAGCCATGATTCCGACGCTGGCAATACGTTCGCTTATGCGCGCGAAGGCGCGGTTCCTCTGCGCGGTTCTGGGTATTTCCATGGCGGCAGGGGCGATAGTCTTCAGCACGTCGCTTGTCGCCACAAACAACGCGCAGGCGCCGGCGATGGCCAAAAGAGCCGCCCGGCCTTGGTCGGAATGGCGCACCGCCCGGCGCAAGGACGCCTTTCCGGGCGCGAAAATCGTCCTCGAGACGGTGGATTTGACGGTGGATTTCCGTCCCGGCGGGCGCGTATTGCAAGGCCCGCCCATGCGGGTGCGTTTGGCGGAAGCGCCTGAAGCGAACCCGTATGGCGCCGTCGCGCTTGTCGAAGGCGTTTGGGTGGAGCAGGATGCCGCCGAGCCGCAAGTCGTATGCGTGGATGCGGCCATGCGCCGCTTCGGCAAGATCAAGCCCGCGGTCGGCGAATTCGTCAAGTTTGTGGGACGCAAAGGCACCATGACCGCGCGCATCGCAGGCTATCTGAACGGGGACCGCCTGCCGCCGCAATTCCCGAATGTCTTCGCCAACCGGGCCGCCTTTGACGCTCTCCAAGCCGAGGAACGCTCCGCAATCGCCTTTTTCAGCGAGGCTTCTGGCGTTTTGGCTCCCGGTGAGATCTTTACGCCCGAATCCGATGCGGTCGTAGCCGCGTTCAAGAGCGATGAACAGCGCAGGATGGATTACGCAACGCCTTTGATGATAATCGCCGCCGTCCTTACTGCGCTTTCGCTCCTCGTGAACTCGCTTCTCCTCAGCATCGAGGCGAACAAAAAGACGCTCGCGATCCTTCGTCTCAACGGCATGACGCGCCGGGGAATCGTGGCATTCGTGGCCGTAGAAGCGTTTTTGATGGCGTTTTGCGGCTGGGCGCTCGGTTGCGCGGCGGGCATGGGTGCCGTCAAACTTTTCTCGCTCGATGCCGCCGCATTCCCGGCGGGCGCCGCCTATGACTTCACCAAGATGGGTTGCACGCTTTTCGCAATGCCGTTTGTCGCTTTGCTCGCCATCGCATTCTCATTGCGTAGCGCCTTGAAGACCCGCCCAATTGAAGCCTTGGCTGAGCGGGTCAAGCCCGCGCGCCGCGGCATGGCAATAACCTTCGCGCTCGGTTTCGCGGCTTTTGTCGCTGTCGAGACGTGGGGCGCTTCGCTAATGCGCGCTTTCGTCCCTTCGCCAGAATGGCCGGACGCCATCGTTTCAATCCTTCCTGCCGGCGCAAGCTCTTTCGACATCGAGAAACTGCGCGGCATAGAAGGGGTAGAGAGAATATCCGAACTCCTTCCCTTGCAGGTCTATCTGGAAGAAGCCCCGCCCTCGCCGCCGCCAGAGGGAAAAGGGGGGCGCGGGGGGAGAATGCCCGCAAAACCAAACGCTCTCTTCCTCGCTGCCGAATGGCTCCCGAGGTTCAAATTCGCCGAAGGCGACTACGAGACGGCTTGTGCCGGACTCAAACGCGGCGAAATCGTCATATCTTTAATGATGTCGCGCGCGCGCAACCTCCATGCGGGCGATACGCTTCTCGGACTGAAAATCGCCGCTGTGGCGGATGTAAACTGGCATATGGTGACGAGCCGTGCGCTGGTCAGGGGCATGAACCGCATGCCTGTGATGACCGATGGACCTTGCTTCGCCTCTTTCGATACCGTTGAATCCCTCGATAGACGCCCTGCCTTCATGGTGCCGATGACGCACGTCTGCCTGGATTACAAGAAGGAGTTTCTTGCAAAGCACGGCCCTTTCGGCGCAGGACGCCTGGTGGAGAAGGAAATCGCCAGACGCCTCGGCAACAGGGTTGATTCCACGGTGCGCCTCCATTCGCGGGACGAAATCGCGGATGGCACTCTTGCACACGGGACTGACGTTATTGGCGCCGCCGCGAGAGTTCCGTTCGTCTTCCTCGCCATTCTTGCAATTGGCTTTGTGGCGATGCTCGTGGCAGAGGCCGATGCGAGGAACAAGGAATTCAGGATTCTCCGGGCAGTCGGTGCGACAAAGGGGCAAATCGCATGGAAACTCGTCGCCTCGGCATTGCGCACCGCCGCCTGTGGCGTCGCTTGCGGCGTGCCTGCGGGGGTGGTGTGCGGCTATTTCGCGTCTCTCAAGACCGCCGCAATCTGGCCTGGCCTGCCGCACTACCTCGCCATTCCCTGGCAGATTGTGGCCGAAGGCGCCATTGGTGCATTCGTTTTCGCCCTCATCTTCGCTATCCCCTCCGCCCTGGCCCGTTCAAGCCCTAGGCAATAGGCGTATTTGCCCCATGCGCGTCACTCCGGAATCCAATGCCCATGGGCCAGAAAAACAATGCCCATCGGTTTTCAACTCAATGCCCATTGGATTTCAGTCCAATGCCCATTGGATTTGCGTCCCATGCCCATTGGATTCACGAGTGATGCGCATGGGGCGGAGAGGGTCAAGACCTGCGCTCTGCGGCGCCTGGTATGGAAAGGATGGTGCGGTACTTGGCCACGGTGCGCCGGGCTACCTTGAAGCCTTCCGCCGAAAGGAGGGCGGCTATCTTCTCGTCGGACAACGGCTTTGATGCGTCTTCGGATGCGATAATCGCCTTTAATCGGTCCATAACCGTGTTTTTCGATGCAGTTCCTCCATCGTCCAGCGCGACTCCGGCGACGAAAAACGAGCGCAACTCGACCGTGCCGAACGGGGTGGAGGCGTATTTCCCGTTCACTGTTCTCGAGACTGTGGTGTGATGGACGCCGGCCTTTTCGGCGATTTCGCGCATGGTGAGCGCTCGCAGGGCTTTGGGTCCGTTGGTGAAGAATCCCTCCTGGGCATCGAAAATCGCCTGGCTTATCGAGCGGATGGTGTCGTACCGGCGCGAGATCGCCTCGCGTATCGCTTCGATTGCCGCTATCTTCTCCTTTATATAAGCGCGCACCTCGGGAGAGGTGGAAGGGTTGGCGAGCATATCGACGTATCGTTTGGAGATTTTTATGTCCGGGAGGTCTTTTTCGTCGACTTTCGCCACCCATTTGCCGTTTTCACGCACTGCGTGGACCTCGGGGTTGATATAGGAAGGACTTTCCGTGACCGGGCAAAACGCACGACCAGGGCGGGGTTCAAGCGACCGGAGCGTGGCGAGATCCTCTTCCAGCCGTTCGCCTGATATTCCAACAGCCTTCTCGATTGCCGTTAAATTGCCTTTTGCGACGTCTTCGAGGTGATTTTGGATGATTTCGCGAACCTCCCCCCTGAACGGTTCTTCCAACGAGTCCGTCTGGGCAAGGAGACACTCCTTGAGCGAAACTGTGCCGCAGCCTGGCGGATCGAGCGTGGAAATGACGCCAAGCACTTCGCGTATGCTTTTTTCGTTCTCGCCCGTCACCATCTGGATGTCGGCTAAGGAGCCGATGAAGCGCCCGTCAGCATCGAGATAGCCGATAAGCGTCTCTGCGAGGGCGCGTTTTTCGTCGTCGAGTCCGGCCATACCGAGTTGCTTGCGGAGGTGTTCTTCCAGTGTTTCCGGCTGGGTGCGGGAGTCGAAAAAATGCTGGCGGCGCTCGATATCGTCTGCCGTGGCGGAAAAAACCTGTTGGTCTACGCCTTCTTCGTCATCTGGCCAGTCGGCGTCTTCGCTTTGGGCGCTTTCGCGGCTTTCGCGCTCTATTTCGCCGGTGGTGTGGCTGTCAATCGGGTGTTCCACATCCTCGAAGAGGGGGTTTTGGGACATTTCGCGATATAGTTCCGTGCGCAAGTCGCCTATATCCATTTCGAGGAGTTTCAGGCCCTGACGCACCTGCGGCGCGAGGATTTGCCGCTGACCCTGTGATTGTCTCTGACCCTGGCGGAATGACGTCTCCATTGCGATAGCAGACCCCTCCGGCGCGTCACTGTTCTTCCGTGACGCGCATGATTTCCTTCACTGACGTGACGCCCTTGAACACCTTCGCCCAGCCGTCTTCGCGCAGGGTCTTCATGCCTTTTGCGAGGGAAAGGTTGCGGATTTGGGTGGCGTTTTCGCGCCTGACGATTGCGCCTTCAATATCCTCGTCCACGTCCAGCACCTCGAAAAGGGCCCGGCGCCCCTTGTAGCCGGAACGCGCACATTTGTCGCATCCGGCAGGCTCGAAGACTGTCTCTTTTTCCGGCGGGTAGGAGAGGGTGTAGTATTTCATGTCTATTGGAACTTCGCGTTTGCAGGCTGGGCAAAGGCGTCTGCAAAGGCGCTGCCCCATAACGCCTGCCACGGCCGAAGCGATAAGGAAGGGCTCCACCCCCATATCTATGAGTCGCGGAAAGGCGCCGGCCGCATCGTTCGTGTGCAATGTCGAGAACACCATGTGACCGGTGAGCGAAGCGTTGATGGCGATTTCGGCCGTCTCGCGGTCTCGTATTTCGCCTACCATTATTATATCCGGGTCCTGACGGAGGAAGGCGCGGAGTGCACGGGCGAAGTTCATGCCGATTTCCGATTGCATCTGCACCTGGTTTATTCCGGCCATGTGGTATTCTATCGGGTCTTCCGCCGTCATTATCCTCACATCCATGGTGTTCACCTCGGAGAGGAATGAATAGAGCGAAGTCGACTTGCCCGATCCTGTAGGACCCGTCACCAGGAATATGCCGTTCGGGCGGTGGATAATCTTGTTCACCACGGCGAAATCGCGGTCATTGAAGCCCAAATCCGTCATTTTGACGAAGTTTCCGCTCTTCGCGAGCAGACGCAGCGAGATGGATTCGCCATATGCCGCCGGCATGGTGGATACGCGTATGTCGATATCCTGGCCCGCGATGCGTATGCCGATGCGCCCGTCCATGGGGAGGCGTTTTTCGGCGATATCCAGGTTGGCCATCACCTTGATACGCGAAATGATGGCGCTCTTTAGCCTGTTCAGCTGCGGGGGCACATCCACCTTGTGGAGCATGCCGTCGAT
>DFGM01000042.1:0-259 GCA_002371755.1 Verrucomicrobia bacterium UBA3750
TTGTCATGTTCTCGGCAATCTGCTACGCGCTGTACATGGTGACGGTGAACATCCACCGCATCGGCAGACTGCCGCCGCTCGTGCTTACGTTCTGGACGTTCTTCTCGTGCGCAATCCTGATGGCGGCGGCGGCGTTGGCGCAGGGCGCGAAACTCAATTTCCCGCACTCGGCGACAGGCTGGCTGAACCTCGCCCTGCTTGCGCTTGTGCCGTCCATCCTGTCGCTCGTCGCCGTGAACATCGCAATTCCCAGGATCGG
>DFGM01000042.1:372-2866 GCA_002371755.1 Verrucomicrobia bacterium UBA3750
GGCGCGATTGTGATGGGCGAGGCGTTCACGCCACGCTACGCGGCGGGTATCGGGCTGATCTTAGCTTCCGTATTTGCAACCGTCGCGAAACAGCGCGAACGCGAGTTGCGCCCGGCGGTACAACGCGCCGCCGGCGAGTTGCAAATCGGGGCAACATCCACGCATACGCGAGTTGCGCCGCTACGCGGGGCTTGAAATTCTTCGAACGCAACCGGGGGTTGGCTCGCCGCTTCGCGGCGTCGCTCATCCCCGTCTATGATAGTTCAGCCCCTTCGGGGCAACCGCAATCCCTCCCGACTCTCCCATCCCGCCCATCTGCGATCACGACAAGCGAGCCCCTCTCGATGTGCTAACGGCAAGTCACGGAAATCCAAGGTTGCTTACTGAGCGGCAGGCAGTCGTTAATGTCGCCATAGATGCGCCCGGTGCGCGGCGTCTTCGCGCTTGATTGCGTCGGTGACCATGGAGACGAGGCCGTGTTCGTTGTTCTCGTCGAGCCACGCCCACTGGCCGTTGGAATTGAGTTCAAGGAACCACAGTTCGCCGTTCTTCCGTATGAAGTCGAAGCGTCCGAAGCGGTAGCCGGTTTCGTCCATGAAGCCTTTTATCGCGCGTTCCTCCTCCGGGGCAAGCGCGCAGCGCGGCCAGGCGCAGGGGTTTTCGAAGATGGATTTTCGCGAATCTTCGCCGTCGAACGAATCTCGCGGCATATTCGCCGCATATGTCTCGCCATCGACATAGACGACGGTCACTTCCTCTTCGCCGTCGATCTTTTTCTGCACGAACCATGGATAGTTCAAATCGAGCGCGGCGGGTTCGACTTCTTTGACAAAGAACACCTTGCCTTCGCCGATTTGCGTCTGGGTCATGGACTTCACAACCCATCTGCCGCTTTTGCACTCGTCGGGCAGTTCTCCGTGGAAGAAATGCCACGGCGCGACGCGGAAATATTTTCCTGCGGCAAGCATCTGGCGCAGTTTGCCGTATCTGTCGTTCCGGCAGCGGACTAGCGCGACCAGCCCGCGACTTTCGCATTCGCGGTAGAAGTCTTGGAACAATTCATTTGTTTCTTCCCGGCGCCAGTTTTCGACGCAACCGTATTTGGGCACGTCGATGAAGTCGAAATACCTGGGCTTGCGGATATAAAAGGAAGTCAGGCTTTTTTCCGTGATTTCCTTCCCGCCGGCGCAGTCTGAAACGCGGAATCCATTGCGATGGAAGTCCCATGCGAAGTCGCCGGGCCTGTCGATGTTAAAACGGAAAACACTGTTTGCATCGAGTTCCTTCGCGACGAGATCGGTTGTCGTGTCTTGGCTGCAGGTGGCGATGAAGATCATGGCAAGAGAGCTGGAGTTGTATTTGAGACGAAAACGGGGCAGGGAAACCTGCCCCAGAACTGAACCGAAGTCCAGGCGATCAGGAATCCCACTGGTTCCAGTCCTGGCCGCCGAGCGTGCTGCTCCACGACGGCAGGTTGATGTTCCCTTCGCCTACCGGCTTGAGACCAGAGAGGCTGGTCGCGATGTCATCAGGTGTCATTTTCTTTCTTTCTCCTTTGTTTTTGGTTAACCAAATGCAGCGGACACCCGTCCGTTGCAACATAATATACGGCGGCTATTCTGGAATCTGACAGAAAATCTTTTCGTCGCATAGATTTATAATTGACTCGTCATGGCTGACGATAAGGACGATACGGTCTTTGGCGAGGCGGCGGAACATTTCCGCGAACGCCTTCCTTGCGGCGGCGTCGAGATGGTTTGTGGCCTCGTCAAGCACTAGCACGCTTGGAGCGCGCACAAGCGCCCTTGCGATCGCCAGACGTTGCAGTTCGCCGCCGGAGAGCGACTGCCCGGATAGGCATATGCGCGTATCGAAGCCGCCCGGCAATCTATCGACTACTGCGTCGAATCCGCTCTGCCGCGCGGCCGCCGCGACATCCTCGTCAGTGAACTTCGGGTCGCGCATGGTGATATTGTCGCGCAAGGATCCCGCGACGAACAGGCTGTCCTGGAAGACGATTCCAAGTTCCCGTCTGAACGCGCCTTGGTCGTGCGCTTTCAGCGGCTCGCCGTTGACGAGTATTTCGCCCGCCTGCGGCTCCAGCGCGGCTATGGCCAGCTTGAGGAGGGTCGTCTTGCCGGCGCCGTTGTCGCCCGCGAACGCATACGCCCTGCCGGCGCGGAATATGGCGGAGAAGTTTTTGACGACCGGGCGGCTCTCCGCTCCGGGATAGGAGAAGGTCACATTGCGGAATTCTATGCTTTCGACGGCGCCGGTCTTTTTGCGAATGCGCTCCGGAGCGGGGCGCGATAGCATTTCGCCAAGCGAATCGATGCCTTCGCGCAGGGATGCCGTCTCTGGGAGGAGCGAAACAATCCCCTGCACAGATTGCATGGCCGCGAGGAACAGCAGCTGGTAAACGACCACGTCGCCTACCGGTATCGCGCCTTTCGCGGCGAATGCGCCGGCGATCCCCAGCACGGCGATTTCGCCG
>DFGM01000157.1 GCA_002371755.1 Verrucomicrobia bacterium UBA3750
CCAGCGTTCGTTCTGAGCCAGAATCAAACTCTCAGAAAAAGAAAGTTTTGAGTTTTGTTGTTTTGGCTCCACACAAACATCTTTTTGTGTTCCGCGTCCCTTCCGGAGGCTCTTCTTTGCGGTTGGGCAACCTGGAAGAACCCATCGGGACACGCCTCAAGCTCCTAAATCAAAGATCCATCGCCTTCGCGCCTGCCGCACTTTCAGTGCGCTTCAAGCCTTTTCAGGCGAACGGGTGCATATTATATCATATTTCCCCCTCACCGCGCAAGGGGGTATTTTTATCGAATGGCGTTTTTAGCGTTTGCGTTTGTGCCGATTCGGGGAGGGGGAGGCGCTAGAGCGCAAGACGGCTGGATGTTGCAGGGGTTAGGCTAGAGGGAGTCGAGGATGGCGAGGATGTCAGCAATTGTCTTCGCAGTATTGAAACTGGCCCTTATTGCGGCCGCGCCCGGAGTCCCGGCGAAATATCGCGAAAGATGAGTACGGGCTTTCAAGGCGACGAACTGGTTGAGTTCGGGAATCCGGCATCCCGTCAAGTGCGCGACGAGCTTTGCATGGAAGTCGATAAGATACCCCATGTGGCTTGTGAAGAGACGTCTCGCCCGTTCCATGGATGGAGGCTCTTTTCTCTTACCTCTTAATAAGGAAAAGATTTCCGGCTCGGCTATGGCGGCGCGACCTATCATCACGGCATCGATGCCTGTCGCGAGCATCGCCTGCAAGTCGTTCCTGGTGCGGATGCTCCCATTGCCAGTGACAGGTATAGGGGAACGACGGACAGCCTCGGCAAGCAAATCGAGGTGCGTATCGCCCCCATGGAGCTGACTCGTCCACCGTGCGTGGACGGTCACTCCTGAGCAACCTGCGCGATATGCGGCATCAACGAGCTCAAAGACCGTGGTTTTATGCGGATTCGGCCCGAGTCGCGTCTTCAAAGTGATGGGGAGAGAGGTGTTTTCCTTTATGGCAACGAGAAGTTCATACACTTTCTCTGGCGATTCGGCAAGTTTGGCACCTGCGCCGGAGCGCGTCACCTTGTCCATCGGACATCCCGCATTGAGGTTTATCTCGCAAAATTGCGGCAAGGAGACGATTTTTGCCGCGTTAGCGACATCGGAAGGGTTGGCTCCGAAGATTTGGCAGCCAAGGGGGCCTTCGCCCGGAAGCGACTCCAGGAGGATGCGAGTGGCGGCGTGGCCGTGGGCAAGAGCGGCCGCGCTCACCATTTCCGTATAGGCCATATCGGCGCCAAAATCGAAGCACATTTTGCGGAATGGCGCATCCGTGAAGTCTGCGAGCGGAGCGAGAACCAACTTTACATTTTCGCAAGTCTTATTCATCTTATTATACCGCCGCAGAGGAGGGTTTGACCATCCGGGGAATAGAAAACGGCACTTTGCCCCGGGGCTATGCCGGCGATGCCTTCCTTGAAGAACGCCTTATCCTCTTCCAGTCTCGCACGGATGAATCTGCCTGCGGAACGAATCTTGACGAGCGTATCCAGGGGTCCGCGTGTAGGCTCTACGGAAACCCAGCGCATGTCGCGCACGGAGAGCGTCTTGCACAACGCATCTTCGGCATGCGCCACAACGACGCGGTTCTTCGCGGCGTCAATATGCGTCACATACCACGGTATTCCGCCGCCGCCTATTCCCAGTCCTTTCCTTTGCCCCACGGTGAATTGCCAGAAACCCGAATGCTTTGCAAGGAATTTGCCGTCTTTATCGCAAATATCGCCTTTCATCTCTTCTGCGCAGCCCGCTTCTGCGTTGTCATGCGCAAGGACGATATCCCGCACGCTGCCGCCGCAGAAATCCTGGCTGTCGCCTTTGGATGCCACTCTCATGCCGTGCTTTAATGCGATTTGGCGCACCTCGCTCTTCAAAAGATCGCCCAGAGGGAAAATCGTGCGCTTCAAGACATCCTGCGAGACGCGGTAAAGGAAATAGCTCTGGTCTTTGGCGGCGTCTTTCCCTCTGAGCAGCATGGTGCGTCCATTCTGACCAGGCGCGAGACGTGCGTAGTGGCCGGTCGCAAAAAAGTCGCATCCTGCGGCAAAAGCGGCGGCCGGGAGGAGGCGGAACTTGACGAATTCGTTGCATTGCACGCACGGATTTGGGGTTTCGCCGGAAAGATACGTGGATCGGATATAATCGCGAACGTTCGTCTTCCAGCTTTCCGCGAGGTCGCAGACGTGGAAGGGGATGGAGATATGGGAAGCGACTTCGCGCGCCTCATCTATGGATTTTTCCTCGCCATCGCGTCCGAGTGCCATAGTCCAGCCCTCGACTTCATATCCGCGCTCCATCAACAGGAGCGCGGATACGGCGGAATCCACACCGCCAGAAAGACCTACGCCTACTTTCATCGGATGTGCTTCAGAACGATAGCCGTGCGGGCCGGCAGATACAGTTTGATCATCTGGACGAGTTCGCCCTTGTGTTCAGTCATTGCCGGGATATATTCCTGGGCGGGGCAGATGCGGCCTTGGCCGGCGAAACGCAATTCGTCGGTGTCGAAGAGGTGGCGCCACTTGGTGGCTGGCGGCACGATTACGCCATAATCGGCAAAGCTCTCAACAGGATTGAAGTTGAATGCAAACATCATGTCGCCGCGCGCAAAGGCGAGCACCTTGTCCGGCTCGTTGGCGAGGAGTCCCACCGGAGCGGCGGGGGTGTTTGCCTGGAGCGCCTTCACCATCGCCTCGTCGAAGTCGCCCAGCGCCTTGAAGCGCAGATTCGGGTCGTCGCGCAAAGACCACTGCCGTCTGGCGTGGGAATAGTCCCAGCCGTTTTCGGCGCGAGGGAAGTCGATCCATTCGGGATGGC
>DFGM01000181.1:0-3462 GCA_002371755.1 Verrucomicrobia bacterium UBA3750
GATCAAGTTCGTGATGAACGACATCCGCGCCGAGCTCGTCGCCGAAATGCGCAAGGAGATAGCGACCGCTCTGCACAGGAGTCCGGCCGAGGCGGAAAAACTCGTTTCCAAAGTGGAGGAGACGGGCAAGATACGCTCGCAGCTCAACACGATAAAGAAGCAGGCGAGAGAGCGGACGCAGGCCGTTTCAGTGCGCGTGCCCCAGCTCAAGGATTGCAAACGCCACCTGAAACTCGACAAGATCGACAAGAAGACCGGCCGTCCCGAGGGTGACGACACCATGATATTCCTCACTGAGGGTCTTTCTGCAGGCGGCACTCTGGGTCTTGCCCGCGATGTGATGAACCAGGCCGTCTTCTTCCTCAGAGGCAAACCCCTCAATACGTTCGGGCTCAACAAGGATGTCCTATACCGCAACGAGGAGTTTTTCAATCTCATCAAAACGCTGGACATCGAAGAGACTCTCGACCACCTCAGGTACTCCAAGATTATATTCGCAACCGATGCCGATGTGGACGGACTTCACATCCGCATGCTGCTGATGACGTTCTTCATGCGGTTCTACCGTCCGCTCATTGCCGAAGGCCGGGTGTATATACTGGAGACTCCGCTCTTCCGCGTAAGGAACAAGAAGGAGCAGTACTACTGCTATACGGAAGAGGAGCGCAAGAGGGCGATCGCGAAATGCGGCAAGAACGCGGAAATCACGCGCTTCAAGGGGCTTGGAGAAGTGAACGCCAAGGAGTTCAAAGACTTTATCGGCGAAAACATGCGCCTTACGCCCGTCACGTGCACCGACGATCACGATATCGAGAAGACGATGAAGTTCTATATGGGCTCCAACACGCCCGAGCGCAAGGATTACATCATGGAAACGCTCGTCTGCGACGAGACTGCGTTCGAGTAAGTCAGGAAGAGAACGAGAGATGGCAAAGAAAAACGACAAGAAGAATCCGGCCGAGCCGCCAAGCCTTTTCGACAATCTGGATTTGTTTGCGGATGTGGCGCCTGAGGTGCCTCGATCTGCCGCGGCGAAAGCGGAAAAGGAAGTCCCTGCGCCCGCAAAGTCCCCCGCGCAGCCCGCAGCCGTCAGCCCGCAGCCCGCGAATACGAATCTCACCGGCACGGGTCCTATGCGAGACCTTTACGACACGAACTTCCGCCAGTATTCGGCGTATGTAATCTGCTCGCGCGCTATTCCCGCCCTGGAAGACGGCCTCAAGCCCGTGCAGAGGCGCATCATGCATGGTCTATGGGAGATGGATGACGGGCGCTTCACCAAGGTCGCCAACGTCACGGGCCACGTGATGCGCTACCACCCGCACGGCGACATGTCCATCACAGACGCGTTGGTGGTGATTGCAAACAAGCTCTGGGGCGAATCGAAGGGCTATCTCATCGAAGGCCAGGGAAACTTCGGCTCGCTCTTCACGGGAATGCCGCACGCCGCCGCGCGTTATATCGAGTGCCGCATGACCGAACTTGCGCGCAACGAGGTCTTCAACAAGAAAACGACCTCCTATGTCGACAGCTACGACGGCCGCAACAAGGAACCCATCTACCTGCCAGCCAAGATTCCGCTCCTTCTCATGCTTGGCGCCGACGGCATCGCCGTGGGCCTTTCCACGGCCATCCTGCCGCACAACTTCATAGAACTTCTCGAAGCGGAAATCGCCATCATCCAGAAAAAGCCGTTCCAGGTGTTCCCCGACTTCCAGCTGGGCGGCACGATAGACGTTTCCGAATACAACGACGGCCTCGGCAAGGTCAAAATCCGCGCAAAGATAGAGAAAGAGGAGAAGTCCCGCCTCGTCATCACCGAACTGCCTTGGGGCGAAACCACCGACTCGATATCTTCTTCGATCGAAGACGCCATCAAGAAAAAGAAGGTGCAGGTTCGCAAGATACACGACCTTACGAGCGACAAGGTGCGCATAGAGCTCGAACTCCAGACCGGCGCAAGCCAGGAAAAGACCATCACCGCGCTGTATGCGTTCACAACCTGCGAAAAGTCTCTCTCGTCGCGTCCCATCGTGCTGGATGGCGGCCGCCCGCGCCTCATGAAGGTGTCGGAAATCCTCCAGGCGAACGCCTCGCGCCTCATGGAGCTCACCCGCCGCGAACAGGAAATCCGCCTAGGCGAACTCGACGACCTCTTCCACCAGCGCACCATGGAGCGCATCTTTATCGAAGAGCGCATCTACAAGCGCATCGAGACGGAAAAGACCATGGAGGGCGTCAAGAACGCCGTCCTCACAGGCTTCAAGCCGTTCCTCAAGGAACTCAGGCGCGACATAACCGATGACGATATCGAGCACCTCCTCAAACTCCAGATCCGCCGCATTTCGCAGTTCGACATCGACAAGAACCGCCAGGAAATTGAGGCCATCCTCGCAGAGGAGGCGCAAGTGAAGGACAACATCGTTCATCTGCGCGCCTTTACGGTGAAGTATCTGAAGGGACTCATCAAGACATACCAGAAGAAATATCCACGATGCACGAAGATTGCCGAAGGCGCGTTCAAGGAAGTGGACGTGCGGGCAATCACCGCCTCCGAGCTCACTATCAAATGGGATAAGGAGAACGGCTACATCGGCTCAGGACTCAAGACGGGCGACGAACTCTTCAAGTGCTCCTCCCTCGACGAACTCATTCTCGTCTGGAAGGACGGCAAATTCCGCAAGGTTCAGCCAGAAGAGCGCATATTCGTGGACAAGAATCTCATGGAGGTAATCCGCTACAACCAGGAAAAAGACCGCGACACGCGAGACTTCACCTGCATCTACGAGGAAGGCCTCTACAACTTCTCCTACATAAAGCGTTTCTGTTTCGGCGGACTCATCCGCAACAAGGACTACCGTCTCGCGCCGGAAAAGCCAAAGTCCAAGGTGCTGTTCTTCTCGGAGAAGTGCCCTGAGACGATTTACGTGAAGTTCAAACCCGCCAAGAACCAACGTATCCACCAGCAATTCTTCCTGCCGAAGGAGCAGGTGGAGAGGGTGAACCAGGAGACAGGCAAGAACGAACAGCAGGATGTGGTGCCGATCCGCAACGCCGGAGCCAAGGGCAAACAGCTCACGATGAAGCCGATAGCCCGCATATCCGCCTCCAAGGGTTCGTGGTGGGATGAATCCGAGCCCCCGTCCAAGGGAATCCTGAGTTGATAGAGTTGGGCTCACCCGCCCACATCGCCCCTATGACCCGCCCCGCAAATCGGCACAAACGCTTCTACCGGTAGAAACGATATGCTTCTACCTGTAGAAACGATATGCTTCTACCTGTAGAAACGATATGCTTCTACCTGTAGAAACGATACACTTCTACCGGTAGAAACGATACACTTCTACCTGTAGAAACATATCGTTTCTACAGGTAGAAGCATATTGCTTCGTCCGGACCAAACATACCGCATTGTCGCGGATGGCGCGGATGTCGCGTGGTAGGGCGGCGAGACCCCTCGCC